>NZ_CP081870.1:3615000-3957172 GCF_022170785.1 Rossellomorea marisflavi
TGCGGCATCCCTGGAACCGTCGGCGGTGCCCTCTTCATGAATGCCGGAGCGTACGGCGGTGAAATCAAGGACGTGCTGGACTACTGCTATGTCGTAGACCGTGAAGGCAACCTGGTGAAAAGGACTGCACTGGAGCTTGAGCTCGATTATCGCCACAGCAACATTTCCGAAAAGGGCGACATCGTACTTGAAGCGACATTCAGCCTGAAGCCGGGAGACCATAAGGATATTAAGGCCGTCATGGACGACCTCACGTTCAAGCGTGAGTCGAAGCAGCCCCTTGAATATCCTTCATGCGGAAGTGTCTTCAAACGTCCTCCAGGCTATTTCGCCGGGAAGTTGATCCAGGACAGCGAACTGCAGGGCACGAACTTCGGTGGAGCAGAAGTATCCACGAAGCATGCCGGCTTCATCGTCAATAAAGATAACGCATCGGCTTCCGATTACATCGCCCTCATCGAACACGTCCAAAAGACGGTCAAAGAAAAATTCGATGTGGAACTTGAGCGTGAAGTACGCATCATCGGGGAAGATCCCCAATAACACAAATAAGGCGCCGGGGATGATCCCCGGCGCCTTATTTCTATCCCATAGATGACCCCTTAACGTCCGCTATTTCTTCGCAACTTTCGCCATTGACTTCTGTTTGTTGTCGTCTTTCATGCTCGCAGCCAGAGAAGCCTTTGAATCACGATCATATGCTTCACGAGCCTTCATATACAACAAGGACACGGGGATGCCTCCTTCTCTTTGGGATTATATGGTCTCAGTTTACCACACACAGCCAGGCTAAAACCATTAAATTGGAAAATCTCCGAACTCATTTAAAGTGATAATTCCAAAGCACCTTCCATTTGCCTTTATAAAGGGCCACATAACAGGGCTGACTGACGATCAGCTCGCCAAACTGGCTATCGTAAAACATATCCACTTGCGCTTTCCTCACATCTTTGAATACAATTCCCTCATCGTCAAAAGCAAAGCGCTCCACCTTTTCGAGCTTACCGATTTCCACATCGAATTCCTCCACACCCATATGCCCCATGAATACATGGTTCTTGGTCTGGATGTAATTCGATTTGGAAAACTTTTTCTTCATCTCAGGATGAAACAATTCCCACGCATTGCCGAAATCCCCCGTCGACTCAAACTCATAAAAGTCCCGGATCACCTCCTCCGGTGAACCCGAAGCATCCCCCCTGCCAAACAGCATGAACCCAACAAACGAGAGGAACAGCACAGCCACGACCACGACAGCCACCAGAGGGAAAGGGCTCCTCCTTCTCATCGGTCACCACTCCCTGTTTATCCTTACATAAATATGAGGGACGCGCTTGGTGTATGTAGAAAGATTTTAAATGTCCTTCTTCTTCAGTTTGGCTGTATAATCAGCACGTTTAGATTGAAGAAAATCAAGATAAGGACAATCTGGATTCAGTTCAAATAATTGAATACTATAGTCCAAGTACTCCAATGCCTTCTCGTAATTATGTAAAAGCTCATGGTTATATCCAATATGGTAGTGCAGTTCTGCCATCAGATAGAGATCTTCACACTCGATGCACCAGTCGATGCCTTGAAGAGCGTAAGAGATGGACTCATGATAATTCTTCAAACGAGTGTTCACACGGGCTATATTGTAAAGTAGTCGAGTATTTATAGACTTTACTTTCAATACACGATCAGTGGTAGCGATGATCTGTTGAACAAGCTGATATTTCTCCATGGCCCTGTCGTAATGCTCACCATTAAACTCAAATGCTCCCAGAGTCAATAACATTTCAAGTTCGTTTTCTGTATATGCGCGTTTCTTCCGGTCTACTAAATCCATTGCCTCCTCCAACAATGATATGGCCCCGGCATGATCCCCTTTCACCTCGTATATGTACACACTTTTATGCCAGTAAAGGAATTGCATGGCCCTGCTATCATTGCTGAATAAAGGATTTTGTTCCTCCACCTGAACGATCTCCATCATTTCTTCATGCTGACGATTGATCCGCAGTCTTCTTAGCTGAGTTGCCACCTCACGTACATAATCGAGTCTTGGAGTTGAACCAATTTGAAAAAAGTAATTAACATCCACTCCAAGCTTCCTGGAAATTTGGTAAAGGACAGTGGCGTTGGGATCCAACTCACCTTTTTCAATCAGACTGACTAGTGCTTGTGTACAAATCCCTTCTGCCAGTTCCCCTTGAGTTAAATTCATTTCTCTTCTCAGTTCACTGATTTTCTTTCCGATTTCAGCTAGTTTCATTGTATCCACCCCCTATGTAATAAATGGGTTGGTACTCTTACTTTTTAAGCATATGTAGGTAGTTTAATCTTTTGTCTCTTACGAAATTCCCACCAGGGTTTTCAGGATATAGTTCAAACAACTGAATACTGTGATCTAAGAATTCCAGAGCTTTTTCAAAGTTATTCATAAGTTCATAGTTGTAAGCCACCTGATAGTGCAGGACGGGCATAAGATAGAGCTGATCATATTCTAAGCACCAATCGATTCCTTTGGTGGCGAGCTCTATTGAATGGTTGAAGTTCTCTAATCGTGTATGTGCTCTTGCTGAATGATAATAAAGACGACTATATATAGACTTATCAGCAGGAATTCTTTTCGATCCTTCCAATGCTTCTTCCACTTGATTAAAATGTTTTATTGCTTTTTTAAAGTCCTCCTCTCTGTATTCAAACACACCCAATGTCAGAATCATTTCCATTTCAAGCTCAGTATAGGCTCTTTTACTATTCTTAGTGAGGTGGAAGGCTGATTGGATATGTGAAACAGCCTGTGGGTGGTCTTTTTCTACCTCAAAGGCATAAATGCTCTTATGCCAAAGGAGCAACTGCATTTTATTCGGATCACGGTAAAATAGAGGATTCTTTTCTTCTGTTTTTATATAATCCATCATTTCTTCATATTTATAAACAACCCGGAGTGCCCTAAGCTGCTTTTCAACCTCATTGACGTAGTCTAATCTTGGAGTCGAACTAATTTCAAAAAAATAGTTAATGTCTACTCCTAGCTTCCTTGCAATCTGACTAAGCGTTGAAGCATTAGGTTCCAGTTCACCTTTTTCAATCAGGCTGATTGAAGCTTGTGTACAAATTCCTTCTGCCAGCTCCATTTGGGTCAAGTTCTTTTCGCATCGAAGTTCACTGATTCTCTTCCCGATTTCCTCCATTTTCATACATCCACCCCAACTCACACTTAGATATGAACCTTGATCTTATTGCTTCTTTAAAGCCTCCAAATAGCCTGCCCTTTTGTCAGTAAGGAATCCATTATTCACCGGATGTTCGGGTGTCAAAGCATATAGAAGGATGCAGTAGTCCAGATATTCCAAGGCCTTTTCATAGTCACCCAAAAGTTCGTAATTATACCCGATTTGATAATGAAGCCCCGCCAGGAGATAAAGTTCCTCACTCTCGATGCACCAATCGATTCCTTCGTTTGATAACGCAGTGGACTCTTCCAGGTTACCCAGCCTCGTGTGCGCTCTCGCAAGATTATAATACAGTCTCGTTTTAATCGACTTATCATTGAGAGCTCTATTGGTACCGTCCAGGATTTTTTGAATCTTGTCATATTCTTCAATGACAGCTTCGTAATTCCCGAGGGAAAACTCATAAATGCCAATGGTTAGCATCATTTCAATTTCAAGCTCAGTGGTTGCCCTTTTTTTGTTTGGAAATAGCGCAAACGCTTCTTCTAATATGGAAACAGCCTGTTGATGATCATTCTTCACTTCAGAATAATAAATGCTCTTATGCCAATATAAAAACTGGAGATTTTTCGGATCATTATAAAATAACGGATTTCTTTCCTCTATAGAAACAATGTTCATCATCTCTTCAAACTCATTTAAAATCCGTAGCTTCCTCACTTGTTTCTCTACTTCGGTAATATAATCCAGCCTTGGAGTCGAACCGATATGAAAGAAGTAGTTCACATCAACTCCGAGTTTCTTCGCAATTTGATACAAGCTTGATGCATTGGGATCCAACTCCCCTTTTTCAATCAGACTGATTGATGCTTGTGTACAGATTCCCTCTGCTAGTTCACCTTGGGTGAGATTCATTTCTCCCCGAAGTTCACTGATCTTTTTTCCAATTTCGGAAAGTTTCATGCTCAGCACCTACCTTTGTGATTGGGCTACCCTTACTGCTTCTATCTTTTTATCGATAAAGTCAACGAAGCGGGCATTCTTTTGGATCTGGAAGTAGTCTCTTCCCTTCTGAAAATATGAGAGTGCCTCTTCGTCATTACCTTTCAACTCAAAGTTGTATCCAATTTGATAGTTTAATTGAGCAATTCCATATAATCGTTCTTCACTGATGGTCCATTTTAGCCCTTCCTTGCAATACTTGATCGATTCATCATAATCCCCAAGACGAGTAATGATTCTAGCAGTATGGTAGTAAAGCCTTGTTTTAATAGACTTATCCTGCAGATAAGGATTTTGATCTACTGCTTCCTGAGCTTTCCCATAAGCAGCTAACGCCTCATCATATCTTTCCAGAAGGGCTAACATATTACCCAGTGTAATTTGAAGACGCATTTCCCTCTCTGTCATGGCCCTCTTAGGATCCTCTGTCAGTTTGATCGCATCCAACACCATATCCACTGCTTTTTCTTTATTTCTCTCCACTTCACTTACATAGATGGCTTTATTCCAATCCAACAGCTGTTTATTTTCCTTATTGTTCATAAACAACGGATTTTGTTCTTCCTTCTCAATCAGCTTGATCATGTCGTCATATTGTAAATTGAATCGATAAGTGTGAAATAGGCGCTCAACATTTTTGATATAGTCATGTCGTTCAGTCGACCCAATTTCAAAAAAGTAATTCACATCTACCCCAAGTCTTTGGGAGATACGATAAAGAACCGTGGCGCTGGGGTAAATGTCTCCCTTTTCTATTCGGCTGATCAAGGCCTGGGTGCAGATTCCTTCTGCCAACTCACCTTGAGTGATCCCAATTGCTTTCCTGAGTTCTTTAATCTTCTTACCAATAACAGAGTAGTCCATGTCCTACCACCTTTCTACGTTCTAATTATCCATACCCATTGTTTCAGCAAGCTTTTCTTCTACTTCCGCTATCTTTCCATCAATGAAGTCGACAAACTTGGTATTCTTCTGAATATGGAAGTAATTCCTGCCCTTTTGAAAATAGGGAAGCGATTCTTCCAGTTCACCTTTCATTTCGAGGTTAAATCCAATCTGATAGAATAGGTCGGCTATTCCAAACAGTCGTTCTTCACCGATGGTCCATTTTAGTCCTTTGCGGCAATAACGTATGGATTCATCATACTTGCCTAGGCGTGTGAGGATCCTTGCTGTATGATAATAAATCCTTGTTTGAATAGATTTGTCGTGGAGGTAAGGGCTTGGCCCCAACGCTTTTTGGACTCTCTCATATACCTCCAGTGCTTCTTCGTATTTTTCTTGAAGAGATAGAAAATTCCCTAAAGAAATTTGAAGCCGCATCTCCCTCTCCGACATCGCCCTCTTCGGGTCAGCCGTCAGCTGGTAGGCATCCAGCAATACGCTGATGGCCCTGTCTTTGTCGTTTTCGACTTCTGCTATGTAGATGGCCTTATTCCATTCGAGGAGCTGCTTGTTTTCTTTGTGATTGATGAAAATTGGATTTTTTTCTTCTTTTCGCACGAGTTCGATCAGTTCGTCGTACTGCAGTTTGAATCGGTAGTTATTCAGTAATCGTTCCACGTTTTTAATGTAATCAAAACGCTCGGTGGATCCGATTTCGAAGAAGTAGTTCACATCCACCCCAAGCTTCTGGGAAATACGGTAAAGGACCGTGGCACTGGGGTAGATATCCCCTTTCTCCATGCGGCTGACCAATGCCTGAGTACAGATCCCATCAGCCAATTCCCCTTGGGTGATGCCGATGGCTTTTCTCAATTCCCTTATCTTTTTTCCTATAATTGAATAGTCCATTCTAATCCACCCCTGCTGTAGATATGTTCGTCTCGATCATTGGTTTGCACAATGAGCAAATATTAATATTCTTATAGATTCTGAGATTTCCGCAATTCCCTACAATATTGACCTTCTAAGCCGGTCAAGGTAAGACGCGAGCGGAATTACATGTACTTTTTGAATATGGTTTAATGAATTCAACGACAAATTACAATACCTTTGGACGACGCTCTTGCTTAGGGGGCGTCCTTTTTTTATGTAGTAGAAAATATTAATATCCTTATAATTTCTGAGAAATTCTCGCTTTCATCATCAAATACTGAAAGTCCTGACCTGCCGTGTGTCGAGAAGAGGAATTCATTGAATTCACGGATATGGTTTAATGAATCCAACGACAAATTACAATACCTTTGGACGACGCTCTTGCTTAGGGGGCGTCCTTTTTTTATGTAAAAGAAAATATTAATATCCTTATAACTTCTACGAAATGCACGCTTTCACCATGAAATACTGAAGGTTCTGACCTGCCGTGTGTCGAGAGGGGGAATTCATCGAATTCACGGATATGGTTTAATGAATCCAACGACAAATTACAATACCTTTGGACGACGCTCTTGCTTAGGGGGCGTCCTTTTTTTATGTAGTAAAAATATTAATATCCTTATATTCTTTTAGGAATAAAGGCTTTTATTCCGCAATAGACGTTTTATCCCTCAGGCATTCCTTCACAGCACGATTCCATCCATTTTCGATCTATGGTTAAATAGACCCAACGACAAATTTCAATACCTGTGGATGACGCTCTTGCTTAGGGAGCGTCTTTTTTTATTCTTTTATACGTGCGAAGCAGCCGGCGGTTTCAGCCTGAGTCAATTTGGTATGCGTTTTGACTCAGATTTCATACAATTCCAATGGGAGACCGTCGGGGTCAGAAAAGAACGTGAATCGTTTGGACGTATAGGGATCGATGCGTATTTCCTCGACCTGGATACCCGATTGATGAAGTTCAGCCACTGCTTTTTCTATATTCTTCACCTCAAAAGCCAGATGCCTTAGTCCCCTGGCTTCCGGATAGCTGGGGCGTTCCGGAGCTTCAGGGAAAGAGAATAGTTCGATGAGGTAGGTGTCGTTCAGGGCAAGGTCGAGCTTGTACGAGTCCCGGTCTTCCCGGTAGACTTCCCTGATGATTGTGAAACCGAGGATATCGGTGTAGAAGGCCTTTGATGCTTCATAGTCTGAACAGATGATGGCAATGTGGTGGACAGCCTGTAGTTGCATATGTCTCCTCCATGTAAAAAAGGAGCAGCTTGGTTCAGCTGCTCCTTGATGATTATTTGATGGATTCGGTCAGGACCGGTACGATTTGTTTCTTACGTGAAACGACGCCTTTAAGAAGCGCACGGTTGTTCTCAAGCTTCACGTTGAAGGCTTTCTCGACTTCTCCTGCCTTGCTTCCAAGGGCAAGGGCCGTCGAGTCGTTCTCAAGGATGTCAGTGACAACAAGGAGGAACAGGTCCAAGCCTTTTTGTTTGATGAGGGTTTCCATGGCTGCCTCTACTTCCGCTTGGCGGCCGAAAACATCATTCAAGTCGACGACATTGATCTGAGCCACTTCAACTTTTGCAGTCCCCATGGAGAATTCCTTGGCATCAAGGGTCACAAGCTCGGCAACCGTCTTCGTGCTCATATTGGCTCCTGCTTTCAGCATTTCAAGACCATATACCTGTGGATCAACACCAGCGATGTCAGCGAGTTCCTTTGCTGCAGCTACGTCTTCATCCGTGCAGGTCGGCGATTTGAACAGGAGTGAATCAGAGATGATGGCAGACAGCATGAGGCCGGCCATTTCCTTCGTCACTTCCACGCCTTTCTCTTTGTACATTTTGTTCAGGATCGTCGCCGTGCAGCCAACCGGCTCGGCGCGGTAGTACAACGGGTCAGCCGTTTCAAAGTTGGCGATACGGTGGTGATCGATGACTTCGAGTACGCGTACGTCTTCGATGTCTACGGCGCTTTGCTGGCGTTCGTTATGATCGACCAGGATGACCGTGTCGGCTTCAGGTGCGACCTTCTCCACAAGGCGTGGTGCCTCCACATTGAAGTGGTCCAGTGCATATTGGGTTTCCCCGTTCACGTCACCGAGGCGTACCGCTTCCACTTCTGCTCCCAACTTCGTCTTCAAGTCTGCATAGACAAGGGCGGATGTAATCGTATCAGTATCGGGATTCTTGTGTCCGAAAATAAGTGTTTTACTCATGATCATACTCCTTTTATGTAAAGTTTGGTGATTTCCTCTTATTCATTTTCTTATATTACCATATTTGATCGCAAAACCGAACGGAGATCCGACGAATTTTTCATGGAAAAATGCCACGTTATAGGGAATTGGAACCCTATCTGATTCAAAAGAAGCCCGCCGGGAACACCGGCAGGCTTTCGTTTATTTCAAGCTATCATAGAACTTCTTCGTCACCTGGACGGTATGGGTGCTTCCCCCGTTGTCCTGGACATTTTCCAGGAGCATGGCGAGGACCATATCGGGATTGTTCTGGTCATAGGAGACAAATAATCCATTCTCTCTTCCTTTTGACCCCTGTTCCGATTTGATTTCAGCTGTTCCGGTCTTGCCGGCAATGGCTTTCCCTTCAGAGTTCGCTTTCGTGGCGATCCCTTCTGATACAACCTTCCTCAAATCCGTTTGCAGCATGTTTGCTTGTTCCTTTGTTACGACTTCCTTCTTCCACACCTTCGGCTCCTGATCGAGAACGAGCTGTGGCTCCATCATGTTCCCGTCATTGATGATGCCCCCGTAGGCACTGGCAAGATGGACGATATTCATGAGCACCTGGCCCTGTCCGAAGGCTGAATCGGCGAGCTGGACTTCTTTCTCGATCTTTCCGTCATTGGACACTTGGGAGTTATAGAGCGGATACTCAAACGGGATATCCTCTCCGAATCCGAAGTTTTCTTTCAGACCCTTCACGAAGGTATCTGCCCCCATATCGAGGCCGACACGGGCAAAATAGATATTATCGGAGAATTTCAGGCCGCTTTCGAGATCCACCGAGCTATCGTTATCGTATACGCGGACGACCTTGTAGTTCCCCCATGATTCATCCTTCTTCCATGTCTTCCCTTTGATGTCATACGTTTTATTCGGATCGAGCTTGCCGGATTTCAATCCGACGGACGCGGTGATCCCTTTCATCGTGGATCCAGGTGAGTAGGTGATCTGGAAGCGATTCTCGAGGGACTTATCCGGATCTTCCGAAAGCTCTTTGTAACGGTCCGAAGATATACCGAGAATCATTTCATTCGGGTCGAAGGACGGTGTGCTGACCAATGCCAAGGCTTCCCCGGTCTTCGGGTTCATGGCTGCCGCCGTGCCCGGTTCCTTCTTCATCTGGGCGTAGATTTTCTTCTGCAACTCTGCATCGATGGTCAGCTTGACGTTCTTCCCGTTCTCCACTTCCTGCTCAGCGACGGTCACCTCATCGCCATTTTCCTTCGTGAGGAAAAGGCGCTGACCGTCTTTCCCGCGTAGCTTGTCCTCAAATACTTCTTCTGTTCCGCTTACCCCGATGAGGGAATTGGCTGTATAGCCCTTATCCTTCACCTTCTCGAGCTTCTCTGCTGTCAGCTTCCCGATATAACCCGTCAAGTGAGCCGTCGCTTCACCGAAGGGATACTCCCTTGCTTTCACCCGCTTGGAATAAAGTCCATCAAGATCGATGACCTCCAGAGCAAGGGGACGCTCGGAAAGAGGGAGTTTTTTGATCGGAACAAAATACTCCGGCTGTACCCAGCTTTGATCGAGTTCTTTTTTAATCGCCTCTTCCGACGTATCAAGGAGATCGGCGACCTTCTTCAGATTGCTTTCGTCAAATTCACCGGGTACGATCCCGATTTGGAACGCTTCACCGTTCACGGCAAGGGGCTGATCATTGCGGTCGTAGATTTCCCCGCGCTGAGCGGTGATCGTGTCAATCCCGACCTTATCCCCATCCTCCAGTTCAGGCAGGATAAAGGAAGGATTCCAGTTGACGTACCAATCCTCTTTATCATCCCGTTCTTCTTTTGTAAGCTTCACTTTTTGATCGTACTTCACTTCTCCAGCAGATGTGTTGAAGCTGATGGTGACGGGGAACTCTGCTTCCTTCTTCTTATCCCAGTCGGTATCATCTTTCGGTTCTTTGAATGATACCTTCAAATCCGATATACCGGCGTCTTCATAAATTTTCTTATACCGGTCGACAAAATCCTTCTTTTTATACGAGTCCTTTGTCTCGGTACTCAAGTAGCTACCGTACATGTCATCAAACGTCTGTTTATTCCACAATTTCACATAATCCTTCAGGCGATCATCGGGCTTCGATTGCTCCTGGCACCCCGCCAGTACAAGTCCGAATATCAATAGGAAACAAAGTATGAGTATCTTGCGCATGAAATCGTCATCCCCTAATGTAGAATTTTCCTCTACGTTCATTCTTTCAAAAAGACAGACAAGTTTCAATACAAAGTCACCGAACTGTACCATTAAAATCCACCGTTTCCTGACGATTCTCTTCAATGGATGATGCATTTTATAAAAAATTTGTTATAATAGACAATCGTAAGAGTAATAAGGAAGAAATCCTAAGATTATATCTTGCAAATATTAATCGACAGGTGGAATAAAAATGAACGACTATCGTGTTTTACTGTATTACAACTATACTCAGGTAGAAGATGCAGAGGCATACGCTCCTCAGCACAAAGCCAAATGTGAAGAAATCGGACTGCTCGGACGCATCCTGATTTCAGAAGAAGGAATCAACGGAACATGCTCCGGTACAGTTGAACAGACTGACGCCTATATGGAGTACATGAAAAACGATCCCCGTTTCAAAGATACGGTCTTCAAGATTGAAGAAACAGACGGCCACGCGTTCAAGAAATTGAAAGTGAAATACCGTAAAGAACTTGTTACCCTTCGCCTTGAAGATGATGTAGATCCGAATAAACTTACCGGCCAGTACCTTGAGCCGAAAGAATTCTACGAACAAATCCAGCGTGAAGACACCATCGTCCTCGACGCACGGAATGACTATGAATATGACCTTGGACATTTCAGAGGCGCAATCCGCCCGGATATCCGCAACTTCCGCGATCTTCCGCAATGGATCCGCGATAACAAAGAAAAGTTCATGGATAAAAAGATCATCACCTATTGCACAGGCGGAATCCGCTGTGAGAAATTCTCCGGATGGCTTCTAAAAGAAGGATTCGAAGACGTTGCACAGCTTCACGGAGGCATCGTGACATACGGTCAGGATCCAGAAGTGCAGGGTGACCTATGGGACGGCCAGCTTTACGTATTCGATGAGCGTATCTCCGTACCGGTCAACCGCAAAGAGCACGTGGTCATCGCCCGCGACTTCTACGACGGAGAACCATGTGAACGCTACGTCAACTGTGCGTACCCGCCATGTAACCAAAAAATTATCTGCTCTGAAGAAAATGAGCACAAATATATGAGAAGCTGCTCTCACGAATGCCGCACACATCCTGAAAACCGTTATGTACAAGAATTCGGTATGACAGAAGAAGAAGTGGCAGAACGCCTCGCTGTTATCGAGCGTGAGAAAGAAACAGCTGCAATCTAAATGGAATGACGAACAAGCTGCCGAATGCCGGTAGCTTGTTTTTTTGTGTTCATCTACTTTGGTAAACACTAGGACTGTTATTTTTATGAGTGAGCGGTTTGTATTTAGTCCGTTCCTTTTCGCTACACTCTGTGGTTTTAGTCAAGGTGATATTCGATCTGACTATAGAGTCATTCAGTTGAACTTTAGCCTGACCTGATAAACAGGATCGCTACCTCTACTTACCATCATAATGAAGTGATCTTTCCCATTAACATTAGCTATCACGCCTTAATAAGCACACAGTGCAGAAGAGGACGACCGACTCCCGCGGGAATAATGGGCAGGCGAGACCATGCAAGCGCAGCTGAAGCGGCTCACCGTCCACCCCGCAGGAAAGCGGACGGCCGCAGCGAAACGGAACGCCCCTTCTCCCCTCCAAACCTAATAAAAAGGTGGATATCAGACAGCAATCACCCATCCAAATCTACACAGTGCAGTGCAGCGGAGGCCACCCGACTCCTATGGGAATAGCGGGCAGGGTGAGACCCTGCAGGCGCAGCCGAAGCGGCTCACCGCACGCCCCATGGAAAGCGGACGGCCGTAGCGAAACGGAACGCCCCTTCTCCCCTCCAAACCTAATGAGAAGGTAGGTTACAAATATCCAGGTCTAATCAAAAAGACAACCCGCCTATTCCCCTACAACACAAAACCTTCCAACCACTAACCCAAGCAGATTATTAGTCAAACACCCCGTCCATCCACTATGATTAGTCCCGTACCAAATGAAGGAGGCAAAACCACATGAACGAAAAATTCAAAGAACTGCTATCTCCATATACATTCAAAAACGGAATCGAACTCAAAAACCGCGTGATCATGGCGCCAATGACGAACTTCTCTTCCGATGATAACGGCAACGTGACAGATGCAGAAGTCGACTATTACGCCCGCCGCTCACAAGGCGTCAGCATGGTCATCACAGCCTGCACCAATGTAACACCGAACGGAAAAGGGTTCCCAGGCGAATTCGCCGGTCATTCAGATGACATGATCCCAAGCCTTGAGCGTCTTGCTAAAGGCATCAAGGAACAAGGCGCCAAAGCCATCCTGCAAATCTTCCACGGCGGCATTCAATGTCCACCGGAACTTGTTGACGGCGACGTCGTGAGTGCCAGTGACATCACAGGCGAAAAAGGCGAGAAAAAAGCCCGCGGTCTATCTCAAGGTGAAATCGAAGAAATCATCGAAGCATTCGGTGAAACAACACGCCGTGCCATTGAAGCCGGATACGACGGAGTCGAAATCCACGGTGCGAACGGATACCTTCTTCACCAGTTCTTCTCTCCGATGACAAATCAGCGTGAAGATCAATTTGGTGGAAGCCTTGAAAACCGCATGGCATTCCCCCTTGCAGTCGTAGATAAAATCAAGAGTATCGTGGATGAGCATGCCACTTCTCCATTCCTTGTCGGCTACCGCTTCTCTCCTGAAGAACCTGAAGAGAACGGCTTCACCATGGGTGAAACCTTGAAGCTTGTCGATGCCCTGGCGGATAAAGAGCTTGATTATCTCCACGTATCACTCTTCGACTTCTTCTCTACGCCGCGCAGCGGAGTGGATGATCTTGAGAAAACTCGGATCGACTACCTGCTTGAAACCATCGGTGACCGTGCGCCCCTTATCGGCGTAGGTTCCATCTATTCAGCAGAGGATGCGTATAAAGCGTTCCAGACCGATGTACCGCTTCTAGCGATCGGACGCGAGCTCATCATCGATCCTGACTGGGTTCAAAAGATCGAAGAAGGTCGCGAGAATGAGATCATCACGGAAATCGATAAAGAAAAACAAAAAGAACTCGTCATCCCGGATCCACTCTGGAATGCCGTCTTGAATACTCCAGGCTGGTTCCCTGGCGTTTAATACGCTATTCATACAAAAAAAGGACCCTTGCGAAGCATATAATGCTTGCAAGGGTCCTTTTTCTATTATGGTCTGCCGCATACTCCTAAGAGCTTGCAGAGCCAGTTTTTCAATTTCTTGATGATGTCACGGATCTGATCTCCCCAGCCTCCGTGGCCGTCGTCGTCACCGTCTCCATCATCACCGCCGCCGTCACCCGGATTATCTTGCTTGACCTCTTGTACGATGCGGTCTTCGAGCTCCGGTGAAACCGGACTGTTCTTCTCAAGGTATTCTGTCATGACTTCGAAGTCCACTTGGAACAGCTCCGTCATGCGTCCATCGTCTTTTGCTTCCTTCAGCATGGAATATCCGTCTCCACCATCTGCTGTGAACGCATTTGTTGCCACTGTGTACATCGCTGCTGGATCAAGCTTTTCGAATCCGTTGTCTGTTTTCACATCAACAGACCATACACGCTCTCCAACAGGCTGATTCACATCATACTTGAATTTGATTCCTGAAACCTGCAGGAAGCGACCTTCGCCGGACTCGACGGCGCTTACGCTATGCTCGAGTGCCTGCTTGATTTCTTCTCCAGTCAGGTCAATCGCGACCAGGTTGTTGCCGAAAGGCAGGGTGGTCAAAACATCACCGAGCGTGATATCTCCTTCACCGATTGACGCCCTGATTCCCCCACCATTTTGGAAGGCGATATGAGTCTTCACGGATTCGTTGGCTTTGGCCACCATTCCATCGGTAATCAGATTTCCAAGGTTCGTTTCCTTCGTACGGACGTCAGCGCGTTCTCCATTCAAAGGAACGTCACTTGAACCGACAACCTCAGACATAAGCTCATCAAGAGGTGCTTTGAACTCTTGTACTTTTGCTTCTGCTTCAGGGTCTTTTTCGTAATTGGCAAGTGGGACAAGCTCGCCTTTGTATTCCTTGATGACACCGTCAGGATCGAACGTGACATCGAGATTACCGATATTGTTCAAGTATTCTCCAGTCTGCACGATCAGTGTAGGCTCATCCTTTTCAACGAATGTTGGTTCTTTCAAAGCTGTGTGGGAGTGACCACCGACGATTACATCGATGCCATCCACTTCTTCTGCAAGATCCTGATCAGGTCCGTATCCAAGGTGGGATAGGACGACAATTTTATTCACACCTTCTTCTTGGAGCATGGAGATCGTCGCATTGGAAGATTCCACGACATCCTCGAATACGATGTCTTCACTCGGGTTGGCAAGGAAAGAGGTGTCAGGCGTTGTCAATCCGAAGATTCCGACCTTCTCACCGTCGATTTCCTTGATGATGGCAGGGTAGATCTTCCCACCTTCAGCCGGGTCACCGATTTCATCTTTGTAAAGCGGGGACAGATCCTTATCGGCTGTCACATTTACGTTTGATGAAACCATCGGGAATTTCATTTCTTTAATGAAATTGGCCAGGATGTTTGAATCTTTATCAAATTCATGGTTACCGAATGTCATGGCATCGAAATTCAGGTCGTTCATGAACGATAGATCTGCCAGACCAAGATACTGGCGGAAATAAAGCGTGCCGGAGAATACATCCCCTGCATCCACCAGGAGGGAATTCGGTTTACGAAGATCATCCAGTGCCGTCACAAGGCGTGGGTATTGCTCCACATGAGCATGGCTGTCATTCGTATGAAGAATCGATAGATCAAAGTCCTTCGGCTCTTCCGGTTCTTGCTGGGCATTCAGGTCAAGCTGTGCCACCAGGGCATCATGATCGCTTGCTCGTCCATGCTCTTCCATATAAGGAGAGTTGAAGTTGACGATGTCAAACTCGGCTTGATCAGCGAGGCGATTCGACACGAGCATGTGATCAAGCACTTGTGCATTTCCTTGATACGAATACGTATAGCGCTCATTTGCAGGAAGGGTCTCGATCAAGTTCGTGAGCTCTTCCCCTTTAAGCTTTTGAAGCGGTGCTGAGAATTCAAAGTCGTTCAAGTCGCCAAGGACGACCACGTTTGCATCTTCATTCTTCGATTCGATATCTGACACGAAGCCGTTGATGACTTCTGCAATCTTCAAGCGTTGCGTTTCACTTCCAAGGGTCGGAGGCTGGTTGCGTCCGAACAATGGCTCGTCCCCACCTTTGGAGTTGAAATGATTGGCGATGACGATTACGTCTTCACCGTTGAAATCGAACTGTGCTGCAAGGGATTTACGGCTGCTGCGGAATGCATCGTTCGTCGGATCGATACGACCAGGATTAAGCGTAAGGGAGCCGTCCTCATATCCCACTGCAGTCGTTTGATCTCCTTTTTCACCTTCTGCCAGGGTTACGCGCTCAGGGTTGTAGAGATACCCTACACGGATATTCCCTCCAGGAACCCCTCCGTCCTGCTTGTCCTGTGGAGCGATTTCCGTCCACTCATAAGCAGGGCCGCCAAACTTAACAGAAGCATCGCTCAGTGCTTTATAGTTTCCATCAGCTTTCACTGTACCGTCATCTTTCGTTCCGCTGTCATCGAGTACTTCCACAAGACCGATGATGTCAGGAGAACCAAGATTTTCGACCATGGATTTCGCCAGTTTGTCACGTTTTGTGGCATCTGACGCGTCAAAGTTTTCGATATTGTACGAAGCAATCGTCAACTTCTCATCATCTTTTTCAATCGTCGTTGTTTCAAGAGTGAACTCACGCTCGTTCAGAGCAGGGAGCTCATCATCATTCACAAGGATCTTGAAGTTGCTGAAGCTGTAGCTTACAACACCCGTCACAGTACCTTCGAACTGATCCCCTGTCTTCGCTACGAAATTGCGGTCTTGAAGCTGGATGAACATTCTTTCAGGATTCTGATTGTCCGCTGTCAGGAGCGGAGCACCTTCTTTGGTATAGTTCTTCCCTTCCACCTGTTCGGTGATGACCGGAAGTTCACCGTACTTCTGAGGTCCTGTAACCGTTGGGTCTTCAAGGGAAATGCGCATGCCTTCAATGCTTTCATAGAAATCGATGGCATCCACATCAGGGTTGAATTCTTCCAGACCGTCACTGTCTATGACATCTGTCGGAGGGAAGATATCCTTGCCGATCACTAGAGCTTCAGGAAGCTCGTTACCAGAAGATTGGACAACGACATTCCCGTTTTGGGAATTGATTTCTGTCGTGGTAAGGTCGGTTTGAAGCTTTTCCGCATAGCCATCAAGGACCCATTCTTTCACCTGTCCGTCAACCTTCACGGCATCTCCTGTACGGACTCCGTGGGACGGTTTATAGACCAAGATCCCTTCAGATGTCTTCTCGTTATCATCAGGCTGATCATCTTGCATGTAGAAATTGCTTCCATCCACGACGTGAGTGACGATTCCTTCTACCTCTTTGACGTTCTTGAGGTTGTAAGGGGACGTATGACTTTCACCTTGGATGTCATGGATACGAAGTCCTTCGATCCCTTCGAACGGATCGGGTTCTCCCGGCTCCGCACCATCAACGGTGATGGCCGTCGGGTTTTTCAGCCCGGGTACGTTGAAATAGGCTGTAAGCTGACCCGTCACGACGATTTTTTCGCCGATCATATCCGGGTTGGTCTGCAGACCGAACTGCGCGCGGAATGAGCTTGGAAGCTGTACCGGCAAAATCTTCGCTGGATCCGTCTCATTTGCCGAATCGGCTATGGCAATATTGAAATCATTACTGAAAGGAGCTTTCGTATTATAATTGGAACCAGATATCGTGTGACCCACGATGTATCCAGTGACCGTTCCGTTGCCTGTGTTGTTATCGATGGCTTCCTGTACCGTCATGGTGCCGGCTGCACCAGCTGCGGCAGGAAGCATGGCAATCAACATGACAAAAACGGTCATCAAAGCGAATAATGGCTTTTTCATGGTTTTCACTATTTCTTTCCTCCTCCGAATTCAACAATCGGAAATGAGCTGATATCGTCATTATGTGCCCATTTCAATAAACCTACCCTCGAATAACCCTGTACCTCCAAAAATGTAAGCGCTTTCTTTCATCTACATTCCTTTTGCCGATGAACCCGATTCTCTCTCTGCATATAGGTCCGGCAACCCACCACCGATCCTTTCCTCCCGCATGGTTTGAGCGGAACATACCAAGTTTCCCATTTAATATATCATTTTTCTGTCGAAGATTAAGGAATAATGAAAAGATTAACAAAAATGAGACGATTGGTTTATAAATCCTTCATATTCAATTGTGTTTTTTTAGTGAAATAGTCTTACATTTGGTAAGACTTCTTTACAAATTTGGTATTCCGTAAGTAGAAATACAAGCTTCTGAACGTTTCACTCTCGTCGTCCTTAGGTAGAAGTGTTTATTTCAGATCATGAATAAGTATTGGTTCATTCCCTCCCAGGATGTGATGAGATTTAGTTTCCTCCCTCCTCTAGTAAAAGAAGTCTCCCAAACTGAAATCACAACCAGATAAAATTATTTTTGTTGTTTTTTCCACTTCAACAATGTAATATATATCTTACATAAAGCAATATATATATTACATTTGAGGTGAAGCAATGAAAACAAAGGTCAAGGAGGCCAGAATGGAGAAAGGAATGACACAGGCAGAGCTTGCCAGGCGGGTTAATGCGACACGACAGACAATCGGCCTGATTGAAAAGGGATCGTACAATCCAAGCCTTCAGCTCTGTCTCGCCATATGCAAAGCCGTAGGAAAGACACTGGACGAATTATTTTGGGAGGATGATGAACAATGAGTTGGTTGACAATGTTTTTACCAGAGGATGAATACAAACAAAAGAGATTGTTATCATTTTTAGCAGAAGCGGCCGTCATCGCTTTTCTAACGACATTGATCGGGGCAGCATTGACTCGCTTGACAAGCATACGTGCGCTTGCATCAGAAAAATCATTCCTGATCATAGCAGCCGTCCTGATCCTCTATCCTCTCCTCCGCTACATCCTTTCAGGCATAGAGTACGCGGACATCTTCACATCACAGCAATACAAAAAACAGATGAAGCACATCACCTTCCGCTCCATCATATTCTTCATCCTGTTCAACCTGATCTATGCCACCGCTACCGAGCACCATGGATGGTCCACCATCATCGAAACCGCGGGCCTCGCCCTCATCTTCATGACCCTGCTCTTCTTGATCGACATAAGCTCACTCACCGTCTCCTACAAGAAAAACAAAAACCTTGAAACAGACTGAAAGCCAGCAAACAGGACGTGCAGCCGTACATCCTGTTTTTTTCTATCTATTGAAATAGAACTATATAAAGACACGCACCACTCCAACAACTATCCTACCCCAAAAAAGAAAGGGGGGAAATGGATATACACCATTCAGAAAACTACATGCTCATCACCCGCACAGAGTGCCTTGCAGCGGAGGGGGGCTGACTCCTGCGGAAAAGGAGGAGCGGGGAGACCCCGCAGGCACGAGGAGGCTCAACGCCCTCCCCGCGGAAAGCAGCCCACCGTAGCGAAAAGGCACGGACCCTTCCAACCACCATCCCTTTCCATAAAAAGAGGGGAACGGAACGGATACCTTCCAATCAAAAACCCCTACATGCTCATCTCCTGCACAGAGTGCCTTGCAGCGGAGGGGGGCTGACTCCTGCGGAAAAGGAGGAGCGGGGAGACCCCACAGGCACGAGGAGGCTCAACGCCCTCCCCGCGGAAAGCAGCCCACCGCAGCGGAAAGGCACGGACCCTTAGCCATTAGGGTTCCATCCAAAAACAAAAAAAGAGCATGACCTAAAAGGCCACACTCCCAAAACTCATTCCATCCAATCCGGTTTCCCGAACCCTTTAAACTCATCATCAATCACTTTCTCAAACTCATCCGACTCCACAACCGCCTTGATATCCTTAGACACCTGTGTATCCTTATCATCCGTATTCACAACCACCCGGTTGCGGTACTCATCCGGCATATTCTCAAGCTGAAGCGCATCAAGCAGATCCATATCCGCCGCAAGAGCAAAGTTCCCAGGCACAGCCGCCAAATCGACACTATCCACCGTACGTGGAAGCTGAGCAGCTTCAATCGCCTTGAACTTCAAATTCTTCGCATTCGTCTCGATATCCTTCTCCGAAACCGTCAGCGGATTGCTGTCCGACTTCAACGTGATCAGCTTCGCATCGGCAAGGATCTGGAACGCACGTGCCGCATTCGTAGGATCGTTCGGAATTGTGATTTGGCTTCCTTCCTTGATGCTGTCGATGGAATCAAACTTATCAGAATAAATGCCCATCGGAGCCGTAGGAACGGAAATCAGCTCGGAAAGCTCGATCTTGTTTTCTTTCGCAAAGTTTTCCATGTAGATCTTATGCTGGAACAGGTTGGCATCAAGATCACCCTGTGCCAATGCATTATTCGGCTGGATGTAATCATTGAATTCCTTGACCGTCACTTTATAGCCTTTTTCTTCAAGACCCGGCTTGATGGCTTTTGTCACCATATCGCTGTAAGGTCCGGTTGTGGCTCCGATAGTGATGTCTTTTTCATCTTTTTTGTCGCTGCTGTTGCCGCACGCCGCCATGAGGCTGACTGCGATGGCAAGGCCGAGTAGTAATGTCCATTTTTTCATTGTGTTTCCTCCATTATCTATCGTTTGTCTACTGCTTTGGCGAAAATGTCGCCGGCATATTGGATGACTTGTACAAGACAGATCAAGACGACCACCGTCGTGAACATGACCGTGTTGTCATATCGGTAATATCCGAACCGGATGGCAAGGTCACCGACCCCTCCCCCGCCGATTGTACCCGCCATGGCGGAGTATGCGATAAGGGAAATCGCCGTGATGGTGACGCCCTGGATGACAGCTGGTTTGGCTTCCGGAAGAAGCACATCCTTGATGATCATCCACGGGCTCGCCCCGACGGATACAGATGCTTCAATGACGCCCTTGTCGATTTCCTTCAGTGCGGTTTCGACGATCCTGGCGAAGAACGGAATTCCAGCGACGGATAGGGAGACTGAAGCAGCCGTCGGTCCGATCACATCCCCTGTGAGGATCTTCGTCAGAGGAAGGAGCGCCACCAGAAGGATGATGAACGGGACCGACCGGACCATATTCACAATGAATCCAACGATGGATTTCACGAAGCGGTTTTCGAGGAACAGCCCCTTATCCGTTGTGAAAAGAAGCACTCCGAGGGGAAGTCCGATGATAACGGCAATCAACAGGGATATCCCCACCATATACAATGTTTCTAAAAATGCCTGATTCAGATCCGGCAAGATGTCAATGATGGCTTCAGGCAGCATCTTCAAGCACCTCCAGACTTTGCGTACGCTGGGTAATGAATTCGATGGCGGCATCGATTTCGGCGCGTTCTCCGATCAATTCCATGATGAAGATCCCGAGTGGCACTTCCTGGATGTATTCGATCTTCCCGTGAAGGATGTTCCCTTTCACGTGGTACCGCTGGAAGACATCGGATACGACGCTTTCTTCTGCAATGGAGCCTTTGAATTGGATCTTGATCAAGGTCCCTTTCCTTGCTTTCGCCAAGTGATCTGGCAGGTCGAACTGAAGGATCGTCTCGATGAACTGCCTGGTCAGTGGCTCCTTCGGATTCGAGAAGAGGTCATATACGGGACCTTCTTCAATGATCCGGCCATCCTGCATCACGGCCATCCGGTCGCAAATCTCCTTGACGACTTCCATCTCATGGGTGATGAGGACGATGGTCAGTCCGAGCTCTTCGTTCAGCTTCTTCAATAATTTCAAGATCGACCTTGTGGTATTCGGGTCGAGGGCGGACGTTGCTTCGTCGCACAGGAGGACAGATGGATTGTTCGCAAGGGCCCGGGCAATCCCGACGCGCTGCTTTTGACCTCCGCTCAGCTGAGCGGGATAGGCATCTGCCTTATCCGATAGACCGACCATGGCGAGAAGCTCTTCCACACGCGGCCGGATCTCAGCCTTTGGCACCTTGGCCGCTTTCAGGGCAAATGCCAGATTGCCGTAGACCGTCTTTGCCTTGATCAGGTGGAAATGCTGGAAGATCATGCTCGTCTTCTGCCTTGCCGATCTGAGCTCGCGCGGAGACAGCTTCGTAAAGTCCAATCCGTCGATGATGACCTCACCTGAAGTAGGTCTCTCCAACAGATTCAAGCAGCGGATGAGGGAGCTTTTCCCAGCTCCGCTATACCCGACGATTCCAAAGATTTCTCCCTTTTCAATCTTGACGGAAACGTCATTGACGCCGATCACAGTTTGCTTTTTCGTTTTATACTCTTTCACAAGATGGTTGATCTCGATCATTGCGCTTCACCTCTTTTTTCCAATAAAAAATGCCTCTTTCAGCTGAAAGAAGCATCGCATATCGATCATCGACTTATCTCTCAGAATGAAAACCATCCTGCAGGAATTAGCACCGTTCCATATGGAGGTTGCCGGACGTCATAGGGCCTGATCCCTCGGTCGCTCTTGATAATTTGAATACTATATAATTTTAGAAGATTTCATCTATATGAGATAATAATGGGTATTTGGTTGGGTGTCAACTACCATTCATACCTATAGAAACCATGTAAGCGTTACCTTTACTTTAAGATTAGGCTTGAATTATTTTTGGTCCTTTCGAAATGTTTGCTCATTTTCGCCAATGATTGGTCCCTCTTCATGCTGCCAACACTTTGACGAAGCCTGCCATTTTCCATATGATAGGCTTACATCATCATTGATCCGGAGGTCACTATGAACATCCTATTAGTTGAAGACGATAAGACGATTGCAGCAGGACTCGAATACTCCCTGCAGAACGAGCAATTCGGCACATTTGTTTGCCATAATGTGGCTGCCGCTGAGGACATGATCAACACCCGCTGGACAGAGATTGATCTGTTCCTCTTTGATTTGTCCCTACCCGACGGGAGCGGCTATGACCTGTGCTCCCTCGTAAAGAAAAAGACCGATAAACCGGTGATCTTCCTGACGGCAATGGACGAAGAAGTCAATGTGGTCATGGGTCTTGATATGGGAGCAGATGATTACATCACAAAGCCATTCCGTGTCAGGGAACTCATGTCACGGATCAAGTCGGTCCTACGCCGCTACGATAAGCAGACGCCTGCCCATTTCACACTCGGCGACATCAAGATCCTTCCGGCTGAAGGCAAAGTATATAAGGGCGGCGAAGAAATCCAGCTGACGGCCCTCGAGTACCGGCTCCTTCTGATTTTTGCCCAGCACAAGGATCAGGTGCTCACGCGTACACAGCTCCTTGAGAAGATCTGGGATGTGGCTGGTGATTTCGTCAACGATAACACCCTCACCGTCTACATCAAACGGTTGCGTGAAAAACTGGAAGACGACCCGCAGAACCCCGGCATCATCAAGACGATCCGTGGAATGGGCTATAAGGCAGGAGACCGCTGATGCTGAGGAATAAAGAAATACGGGTGTTCCTTGTAACGATCGTGATCATCGCCGTCATCGGAACAATTTGCGCATCTTACATAAGTCTGCAAGCGTCTGTGGTCACAGCCGTCACCTCCCTCCTACTCATCACAAGCTTCATGCTTTACACAGCCTGGCGCTACAGGGAAATCGGGAAGCTTTCCGACTACCTTCGAAAGATATCAAATGGAGACTACTCCCTCGACGTTCGGGACAACCATGAGGGAGAGCTCAGCATCCTGAAGTCCGATATGTACAAGGTGACACTCCGACTATCGGAAAACAGCTCACGGCTCCAGGAAGACAAGCTCAAACTGACCGATGCCATCTCGGATATTTCCCATCAGCTTAAAACACCCCTCACCTCCATGATGGTCATGTCCGACCTGTTGAGGGATCCGGGCTTGGATGAAGGAAAACGCCGGGAATTCACACGCCGTATCCAGGTCCAGCTTGAACGGATCGAATGGCTCGTCTCCTCCCTATTGAAACTCTCAAAGATCGATGCGGGAACGGCACGCTTCAAGAAGGAGAATGTGGACGTGTCTTCCCTCATACGGGATGCCGTGGACCCTCTTCTCATCCCCATGGAGATCAAGGACGTAACACTTCAGATTGAAGACGGACCGGCCTCATTTGTTGGAGACGGGAACTGGACGAAGGAAGCCATCATCAATATATTGAAAAACAGCATCGAGCACTCATCAGAGGGAGGACGTATCACCATCGCCTCTCAGGAAAATGCCCTTTTCACTGAAATCACCATCACTGATCAAGGCAGCGGGATCCCGAAGGAAGACCTCCCCCATATCTTCAAGCGCTTCTACCGGGGAAAGAATGCCACGGAAGACAGCGTCGGAATCGGCCTTGCCATGGCCTACAGCATCATGAAGAACCAAGACGGTGACATTGAAGTATCAACCAGCCCAGCGGGAACGACTTTCTCCCTCAAGGTTTATAAACATACCATTTAGTCAGGTGACAGAATTGTCACTTTCACAGTCACGGAAAAGTCATTTTAGGCAGATATACTGAAAGCATCAACCAACTGGAGGTACCATTCGTGAATATCTTACAAATTGAAAATCTGTCTAAAGTGTACGGAAAAGGGGAAACGGCGGTCAAAGCCCTCGACAACGTTTCCTTCACAGTGAAACAAGGGGAATTCGTGGTCATCATCGGACCGTCTGGTTCTGGTAAATCGACGCTACTTCACATGCTCGGCGGAGTCGATCGCCCAAGCTCGGGACGCGTCCTCGTCAACGACACCGATATGTACAGCCTGAACGAAACCCAGCTTGCCATATTCAGAAGGAGGCAGATCGGGCTCATCTATCAGTTCTACAATTTGATCCCGATCCTGTCGGTGGAAGAAAATATCACACTTCCAATGCTTCTTGATAAGCAGAAAGTGGATCCGAAGCAACTCAATGACATTACAACCAGACTCGGATTGACCGAAAGGCTCGGCCACCTGCCGAATCAGCTATCCGGTGGACAACAGCAGCGTGTGTCCATCGGCCGGGCCCTCATCAGCAACCCGGCTCTCATGCTTGCCGATGAGCCGACGGGGAACCTTGACAGCAAGAACTCCGAGGAGATCATGGAACTCCTCAAAATGTTCAACAAGACCTACAAACAGACGCTGATCGTCATCACCCATGATGAGCGCATCGCCATGCAGGCGGACCGCGTCATCTCTATTGAAGACGGCAAGATCTCCAAAGATGAGGTTCTCCGTCCATGAATATCATAAACAAACTGACCCTCAGACATTTGAAAGAAAACAAGCGCAGGACCATGGTCACCATCATCGGTGTCATCATCTCCGTCGCCATGGTGACCGCCGTCTCGACTCTGTTCGTCTCCTTCCTTGATCTCATGAAGCAGGATAACATCAATAAAGGCGGAGAATGGCACGTCCAGTACAAAAACCTTAACCAGGAGCAGCTGGATGCCATTAAAAGTGCAGAGAATACGGATAGTGTTTTTCTTCGAAAAGACCTGGGGTATTCGAAAATTCAGGATCCCCCCAACGCAACCAAGCCGTACTTATTCTTCACCTCATTGGATAAAAAAGGCCTGAAGGAAATGCCTATTAAGCTGAAAGATGGACGCTTTCCTAAGAATGATGGGGAAGTCGTGGTTTCACAGGAGATCCTGAACCAGAAAAACAACAAACTTAAAATCGGTGATCCATTATCAGTCGAACTCGGTGACCGGTTAATGGACGATATGACTCTCTATCAGGACAATTCGTTCAATGGAGACGAGGAGGATTTCCGGACTAAGGAAAAAGCCTCGTACACGATTGTCGGTACCATTGATAAACCTGATTGGGAATACCCATGGGCCCCGGGATATACGGTGATCAGCTTCTTGGACGATAAGCAGGCAGAAAGCACGGCGTTTATAACGGAGAAAAAGTTGAGCAAAAATCTCTTTGATGATGCAAAAGCCTTCGCAAAAAAACATGACATCACGACCGTTGAGTTCAACCACGAGCTTCTGCGCTATTACGGGGTTTCGAATAACGACAACCTTAATGCGACACTTTTTGGAATGGCTTCCATCATTGTTGGAATCATCCTGATCGGCTCCGTCGCTTTGATCTATAACGCTTTTGCTATCAGCGTTTCGGAGCGTGCCCGCCACCTTGGAATGCTCTCAAGCGTCGGTGCCACAAAGATCCAGAAACGAAACTCCGTCTTCTTTGAAGGGGCTATCATCGGCTTGATTTCCATCCCGATTGGCCTGATTGCCGGAATTGGTGGTATGGCCGTAACCTTCTGGTTCATGAATACCACTTTGACGAACGTATTTGCAGACGGATTAAAAATATCTGTTTCCATTACTCCATTTTC
The DNA here is from genome assembly GCF_022170785.1 of Rossellomorea marisflavi. Lineage (NCBI taxonomy): Bacteria > Bacillati > Bacillota > Bacilli > Caryophanales > Bacillaceae > Rossellomorea > Rossellomorea marisflavi. The sequence goes on from NZ_CP081870.1 coordinate 3,640,725, forward strand.
CATCCTTGCAGCATGTGCAGTCTCGATTATTACCATTTTCATCTCCACATTGATTCCTGCGAGGAGAGCGTCGAAGGTATCAGCCATTGACGCGATCAGGCAAACACAGGATGTAAAAATGAGCGGTCGTAGCGTGAAAACATCTAAACTCACCCGAAAATTGTTTGGCATCGAGGGAGAAATCGGGTTGAAAAATCTGAAACGGAACAAGAAGCGATACATCGCTACTGTATTCTCACTCGTCATCTCCATCATGTTGTTTCTCTCGGTATCGTTTTTCACTGACAACATCAAGAAATCAGCGGGAATGACACAGGAAAACTATGATTTTGACATACAACTCACCGGTCCATCCAACAACCTTGAAAGCCTGAAGCCATTTGTGAATGCGGAAAACGTCACAGATTCCGTCTTATTGGAATATGTCTCGTTCCAAAGCTGGCTAACCAGTAAGGACGTTCCATCGGCATTAAAGAAAGATCCTGATTACCATGCGAACCTAAATGACGGGAAGTATGCGTACAACCTCCAGCTGCATGGCCTTGACGAGGAAGATTTCAAGGACTACCTCAAAAAAACCGGTAGTAAAGTCGATCCTGACGGGGTTGTTGTAATCAACATGCTTAAATATCAGGGATCAGATCGCAAATTCTATCAATCGGAAGCACTGGATCTTCAAAAAACAAAGAAGCTGGACTTGTATGACTTCAACGGTGAGGAAGATGAAAAAGTTGGATCCATTAATATCGACGGAGAAGCCGAAGAGGCACCAATGGGAATCAGAGTCGGTTATGGGCTAAACCTGATCATGAGCCGTGATACACTTCAGAAAATCCAAAAGGAAACCGGCTCAACTAATTCCATCCCTTTCCTTTATCTGAACAGCTCTGATCCTTCCGCAACCCAGGAGGCGATCGATGAGTCGAAAAGCGGAGACGTTGAGGTATTTAACATCACGCAAATGAAGGAAGAAAACGAACAGTTCTCCCTTCTGGTCTCCATCTTCGCCTACGGATTCATCACTCTGATTTCAGCCATTTCGATCGCGAATATCTTCAATACGATCTCGACAAGCATCTCACTCCGGAAGCGTGAGTTCGCCATGCTAAAATCTGTGGGCATGACGCCGAAGGGCTTCAATAAGATGATCCATTATGAGAGCATCTTCTACGGCTTGAAATCGCTCCTTTACGGTCTACCAATCGGGTTCGCAGCCATGTACCTCATGCATATGGCCCTGAATGAATCGTTTGAATACAGCTTCTCCCCTCCTTGGATGAGCGTGCTGTTCGTGGTCGTTGCCATCTTCGCAATCGTGGGATCCGCCATGCTCTATTCCACAGGGAAGATCAAGAAACAGAACATCATCGATGGATTGAAACAGGAAAACATTTAATAGGAAAAGAGGCTTAGACAACCGTGTTTTAGTCATAGTAAAACCCGAATTCATCACCTGATCGTAGGTGAATGAATTCGGGTTTTTTATTTATCCCATGAACATGACATTTCATTGTCTCCAGCGGTTGATTGGAGTGCAAGACGTAGACTCCTGCTGGAAGAGTAGCTAATGTGAGACCCCGCAGGCTTGCCGAGGAGGCTCACGGGCTACCCGCGGAAAGCGAAGTCTTGCACGGAAATCATGGGCGGTATAAAGAACCTACACTGATTGTGCTATTCATTAAATGGGACCTGGTTAATTTTGTCCCGACCTCCTTCTTGCTTTCATATCCTTACTTCACCGTCACCTCAATCGGCTCAGACACCACATTCCACTCTTCCCCGAGCATCGTGAACGTATGCTTGGCGAATACTTGTGCCTTTCCAGGGGCGATGGCTTCAATCGTATTGCCGTTGACCTTGACGACTCCATTCCCTTCGGCGACGAATAGTTCGGTCTCGATCTTCTCACGATCGGCTACACGGTAGCTGACGCGTGCTTTTGCATGGATGGTTCGTGATTTTCCTTCTTTCAGGTTCACCTTTTTGATCGGCAGTTCAAGCTGTACAGGCGATTCCGTCAGCCATTGTGTGTAGTCCGTAATCGGTCCGATGAGTCCGTCTTTCAGCTTATCGGCAAACGGAGGCTCGGCACGGAACGTCCAGTGCATGCTCAGCATCCCACGCTGCCTCATGTATTGAATGAACTCTTTGTACAGGGAACCATAACTGGAATTAAGCGTCACATCGTTGATCGTTCCGTAATCCACGAGCTTCTTCGCATTCTTCAGCTTTTCCTGCAGGGTGCCCGGGACGGCTGAAGAAAACAGATATCCTCCAGGCAGCTCAGGAGCCAGTTCATTGGAGCGCTGCATGCTGTCGAGGTAGAAGCTTTGAAGGACCACCTGATCCATCATGCCTTCTTCCTTGATCTCCTGAATCGTCTGCTCCTCAACATCATGGGCTTTCAACTCTACAAGGAGCATGACATTCTTGCCTTTGAACTCCTGAAGATATTCCTTGAAGGTCGGTACCTTTTCGCCGGCAAATTTCTCATCGAATTTGATTCCGGCATCGAGTGCCTTTATTTCTGCAAGGGTCAGATCCTTGACGGCACCCGTTCCGCTCGTGGTCCGATCCACCGTTTCATCATGGATGACCACGAGGTGACCGTCTTTCGTGCGTTGCACATCGGTCTCGATCTGATCGGCACCGAGCTCATACGCGAGACGGTACCCGGCCATGGTGTTCTCAGGAGCAAGGGACGGCACACCGCGATGGGCAGCCACCATCGGCCGTTGAACGATCGTCTGATCCGGATACTGACCGAATGCCTTCACGGCAAGCTCAGGTGCGTTCGTGACGATCCCGTCGACGCCAAGGTGAATAAGCTCATGTGTCGACGCCATTGTATCCCCGCCTACTCCCCACACGGCAACCATCCGGTTATGAAGATAATACATGCCTTCTTCCGTCAGGACACCCTGTGGGATCATGACCATCTTGCTTTCACTCTTATGGACATCCTGAACAATCTTCTTCAAATCCTGTTTATTGAGATGACGTTGATCATAATAGAGTCCCCCACGGATCCTCGGGTTCAGGTCTTTCACTGCTTCAATGATCCCCGTCTGACTGGACACGACATGGACATCACTGATGGACAAATCATTGAGTAAATCGACGACGGATTCTTCAAGGCCACCCTTTTCCATATGTAACACCGGGATTTTCTTTCCTTTGAGCGTCATCAGGACGCTTCGAAGATCCTTTCCGTTTCCTTTCAGATTGCCTACGTCCCCATCCACTTTGATCAGGGCGGAAGCCGTCTCATCATGCGGTACGTCGACACCCTCCCCGTTGATGATAGTAGGGGCGTTGATCATGGATGTTTGTGCTTCCTGAGGCAGGAGCGCCCCTTCACCGTCTACAGGTGGCAGCTCTCCTTCGAATGAAGTCAGTTTCACATTATCGTATTCGACCTTCGAACCGCTCGTCTGGAACCCGACGTCTCCATTGAGGTATTTCCCCGCTTGGTCTGTATCGATGACCAGCTGCCCGTTGACATACTGCTGGACGCGGTTTCCGCTTGCGACCACTTTCAACCGGTACGTCTTCCCATATTCCATATTTTCAGTGTAAAAGTTACGCTCCGGCACCAGCCATTTATCAGCCGGTGTCCGCTCTGCGAATTCCAGGCCATTCACGTCGGAAGTACCCCGGCGCACGGCAAACTGATAATATGGATAGTTCTCGTTTTGGATTCGGTACATGAGCGATGCCCACCGCTTATCCTCCACGGCCGACTGGAACGTCACGTCCGCTTCGAATACATAGTCCCCTTCATCTTCTTCCAAAGGAACGACGACCCTTGCAGGCTTCGAGGTGGCGGAGGAATTCAGGACGAGCTTCCCGTCCTGGACGGCCCCTTGTCCTTCTAAGAGCTTCCATCCATCGGGCAAACGGCCATTCGCGATATCATCAAAATCCTCTTCCAATAGAACCGGGCTTGCTGCTTGTACGGAATTGGTCTGGACAGGGGCAAATAAGCCCAATGCCAATGTGGAAACGGCCATTGTACTGAATAATTTCTTCACGTGTAAAACTCCCTCCCATGATTGGTTTTACTAGACTGATAGACGGACTGATCCAAAGGGCCGCACCCCACCTCCTTTCGTTCGGGTATGTTGCATTAAGGGGGAAATATGGTACACTTCAAATAGGAAAATAGACAGATAATTCTTAATACGACTGGGTGTGACTTCTTTGGAAATTGTAAACATGGTAGAGTCTCAGATCATCGCTTCCATCAAAGAAGAAAAGGATATTGATAAAGCGATCCGGAGCTCGGCGAACATCGCCTTTCTATTGATTGGGGATATCCTGACGGTCAAACCCTATATAGAGAAATTGAAAGAAGCCAATATGTATATCTTTATCCACCTCGATTTCATCGAGGGGTTGTCCAATACGAAGGGAGCGGTGAAATTCGTCGCCGACGTCTGGAATCCGACGGGCATCATCTCGACTAAAACCAATATGATCCGCTATGCCAAAGATGAAGGACTCGTGACGATCCAGCGCATCTTCCTCATTGATAGGGGCGCCCTTCAAAAAGGAATTGAAATGATCAAGTCGTGTAAACCCGATGCTGTTGAAGTGCTACCGGGACTCATGCCGCGTGTGATCGACCAGCTGTCGCACCAGCTCAAGCTCCCCCTTATCGTCGGGGGACTCATCCAGGAGAAGAAAGATATCCTCGATGCCCTTGAAGCCGGTGCCCTGGCTGTCTCATCCGGTGACCCGAATATGTGGAAATTCGACTTATAGATTCACGATCTCCTTAATGCTATCAAGCACATATGAAGGCTGATATGAAGATTTTGTTAACATTTCTTTATTTGTTACCCCGGTGAGCACAAGGACCGATTGCAATCCGTTCTCGATCCCCATCCTGATATCCGTCTCAAGGCGGTCCCCGACCATGTAACAGTCGGCCGCATCCAGCTTCAACACTTGAGAGACCACGTATTCGGCCATCCATTTCGACGGTTTGCCCGTGATGGATTCGATCCTCTCACCCGTCACACCCTCAAGGGCCCCGATCATCGCCCCGCAATCAGGAATCTGTCCGCCGAGCACGGGACAGGTCCTGTCAGGATTCGTTGCGATGATCCTCGCCTTATTGAGCCATGCCTGAAAAGCCAGATTGATTTTTTCATAGCTGAACTCCCGGTCCCATCCGAGGACGACGAACTTCGCCTGTCCTGCATCCTGGGTGAGGGTGATCCCTTCCTCCTCCAGTTCATCCAACAGGGGCTTTTCCCCGATGACAAGCGCCGCTTCCCCCGACTCCAGTGCATCCTTCAGAAACTTTGCCGTGATGAAATTGGAATTGATCACTTCATCAAGCTCCACTTCGATCCCGAGCTTCCGCAGCTTCTGCACATAATCCATCCTTGTGGAGATGGATTTATTCGTAAGGAAGACGACCTTATCGCCCCGTTGTTTCAGGGCGGCGATGGCGTCTGCCGCCCCTTCGATCATTTCTTCATCCAAATACACCGTTCCATCCAAATCAAATATAAATCCTCTAGTCACGTTCTACCTTCACCGTCCTACAGTTGATTTTTCGACATGCGATTGGCTATTGCCTGGAGCAGGAGGACGATGATGACGAGCACCACAGACATCGCTGCCGCCGTGTAATATTCCCCTCTCAGGATATTCTGGAAGATTGCCAGACTCATAGGCGCCCAATCGGCCGGGGCCAGTAATATAGATATACTCGTTTCCTTGATAACGGTGATGAAAACGAGGATCGAACCTGCTGCAATACCCGGAAGCATCAGCGGACCGATGATCGTGACAGCCGCCGTCAACGGAGTCGCTCCGAGATTCACGGCCGCTTCCTCGATATCCTGCTTGATGGCCCTCATCGTCCCCATCGTGGATCGCACCATGTACGGCAACCTCCGGATCGTATAGGCGACGATGAGAAGGACCGCAGTACCAGTTAGATGGAGAGGAGCCGTATTAAACGTCTGGATCAGGGCGATCCCGAATGCGATCCCTGGTACCACAAGGGGAATCGACGTCATGAAATCAAGCTTGTTGGAATTCTGCCTGACGACGAAATACGAGACGAACGTCGCGATGATCACACTCAAGACAAGGGCTCCGAGAGCCAAGACGATACTATTCTGGATATTCCCGAGGGAACTCGTAAAAATCGTCTTATAGTGATCAAGGGTATAGCCGTTCGGCAAAGGATTCTTCCCCCATGTGGTTGCAAGGGACTGCATAAGAATCGACAGCATGGCAAGAAGCGGGAATAGGACGAGTACGAAAGAATAAACGGAAAGCGTGCGCGTCAATCCCTTTGAATCATTCAGCTTCTGCTGCTTCGGTTTCCCTGAAACGGAGCCATAGTTCTTCCCCTTCGTGAACAGATGCTGCAGCCAGAAGAAGAAGGCCGCCACGAGGACCATGATCACCGTCAAGATCGCAGCTCCGCCCCAGTTGAAGAATCCGGCGATTTCCCGGTACGCTTCCACGACAAGGAGGTTCATCTCTTTCGGCGCAAGAATGATCGGCGTCCCGAAATCGGAGAACGAAACCGTGAAGATCAGGAGCGCACTCGAGATCACCCCTGGTATTGCAAGGGGGAACGTCACGAAAATGAAGGTGAACCAGTTCTTGGCCCCCAGATTCAATGACGCCTCCTCAAGGGAGATATCACTCACCTTGAATGCTGCCACCATGGGCCATAGGGCATACGGGAAAAAGAAAAACACCTGGACCAGAACGATACCGGCCATGGAATAAGGGTCGATCAGCATCCCTTCCCCGCCAAGCTTCTGATAGAGGTACGTCACCCACCCCGACCGGCCGAACATGATGATCACGGCATACGCCGAGATGAACGTCGGAACGATGAGGGGGATCGTACAGAGTGCCGAGATCGTCTTCTTGAGCGGCATCGTCGTCCGTGCAATCCCATAGGCGATCGGTATGCACATGACAATGACAATCAATGCCACCAGGACGGCGAGTCCCAGGCTGTTTTTAACCGCCGAGAAATACGTTTTATTCGTGAAGATCTTTTCATAGTTTTCAAGGGACACGGCCTTGAACTTCTCTACCGTGGAACTGAAGATCGCCGGATCCGTAATGGAGCCCAGCAGGTTAACGGGCTGCCCCGTGAAGCTGACAAGGAACACCGACAGAAGCGGAAGGATCAGGAAGACACCAAAGAAAAGATAGATCAAGATTTTGACGACGCTTAGTCCATTCCACCGTCCCTTCATATGAGAAGCACCCTTTCAGGATCGATGGTGAGCTGGATCATTTCCCCTTCAGCAAGTATCGGTTCACCCGGCACGAAGGTCGTGTCCACGACAAGCTGATACTCATCGACCTGAACATCGTAGCGGACGATGGACCCAAGGTAGGTGGAGACGAGCACTTTCCCTTCGATGATGTTTGTCGTTTCACTTGTGATGGTCCCAGGCTTGAAGGTGTTGATATTTTCCGGACGTACGATGACATTGACCTCTTTATGGTCCACGCGGTGGGTCGATTTCAGCACATAGCCTGCACCCTTCACGACCGAATAGCCGTTTTCCGTATCCACGACGGTGCCTTTCATGACGTTCGACGTACCGACAAAATTCGCAATGAAGGGAGTCGAAGGCCTGCTGTAGAGCTCGATGGGTGTCCCGATCTGTTTCACTTCCCCACTGTCCATGACCGCGACCCTGTCCGCCATGCTCATGGCTTCCTCCTGATCATGGGTAACGAAGATCGTCGTTATGCCAAGGTCCTGCTGGATGCGACGGATCGTATTCCGCATGGAATGGCGAAGCTTTTGGTCAAGGTTTGAAAGCGGCTCATCCATAAGGAGGACCGCCGGCTCCATGACCAGGGCGCGGGCAAGGGCGACACGCTGCTGCTGACCACCGGACAGCTCGCTCGTCAGACGATTCGCATGCTTGTCGAGCTCTACGTATTCTAGGATCTCCATGACCTTTTGCTCCATGGCTTTCGGATAGCGGCCGAATTTCCGGTTTAAGAGCCGCAAGTAGATCGGGAGCTTCGCGGCTACATTGCTCGCGTTCAGCTGTTTGATGTTGAGGCTGTAGGCGACATTTTCAAACACATTCATGTGGGGGAACAAGGCGTAGCTCTGGAACACCATCCCGCAGTTCCGCTGGTTAGGCGGGATGCGGTTCACCTCTTTTTGTCCAATGGTGATGATGCCGGATGTCGGCTGTTCAAATCCTGCAATACAGCGCATCGTCGTCGTCTTCCCGCACCCCGAAGGGCCGAGGAGGGCGAAGAATTCCCCCTCCTGGATATCAAGGTTGACGTTTTTAAGCGCATGCACGCCAGAAAATTCTTTTGTTAGTTGTGTCACTTTGACTGAACCCATTCTTATCTCATCCCCTATTTTTGTGTATTACTGAAACTTATCTTTCCATTCATTCCTTACGCGATCGTAGTTGTCATTCACCCAGTCGATATCAAGATCGACGGCATGCGGTTTAACTTTTTCAAGTGTAAGAGGGGTCTTGGACTCCACTTCAGGGTTGATCGGGATATGATACCAGTTGGCAAGGATCTGCTGACCATCCTTGGAAAGAAGGAAATCCATGAGCTTTTTGCCGCCATCGGGATTCGGTCCGCCTTCGACGATGGATACAGGGTTCGTCAGGATCGGTGTTTTATCCGGAACGACGAAATCGACGCTTTCCCCTTTTGCTTTCTGCTCGTAAGCCATGAAGTCAAAGCCGACTCCGATATGGGCTTCACCCATTGAAACCGCTTTCGTAGGAGCGGAACCTGAATCCGGCATGGAGTTTGCCTGATCTACAAGCTTTTCGAAGTACTCCCAGCCCTCTTTCTCCCCACGTTGCATCATCTGATTCAGCACCATGAGGGTTGCCGTTCCCGATGCAGCCGGGTTGGAGAACTGAATCTTTCCTTTCCACTTCGGATCAAGAAGGTCATCCCATGTCTTCGGCGCTTCTTCCTCCGATACCAGCTCTGTATTATAAGCAAATCCGAGAACGAAGATTTCCGTACCCACATACTTGCCATCTTCATGCTTCACCTTGATCCCGTCTTCCACTGTGTCCCAATCCTTGGCGAAATCAGGAATGTAGGAACCGATGATCCCTTTATCGGCTGCCGCTTCAAACGGAAGGATTCCCCCGCCTCCATACCATACGTCCCCTTGGGGATTATCCTTTTCCGCCATCATCCGGTTCACCAGTACGTTCGTACCCGCATACTGGACGTCAACGGAACCACCGTGTAGTTCCTCGAATTTTTGACCGAGTTCCTTCGTCATATCCGGTGTTTCCGGAGAATAGAACGTAATCTGTCCCGTTTTGCCGTCTCCATCACCGGAACTCTTCTCTCCTGCGCAACCTGCAAGCAGGCTTCCTGCCAGGATCATGGAAGCCACGACCGATAGTGATTTTTTCATCTTGAAATCCCCCTATTTTGTTTTTTCGAGTTTCCGGGCAAAGAAAAAGAGAAGACGCACCAATGTAAACCCTTACATTTTAAGGGTCATCATTTGGGCTTCTTCTCAAAGTCTCTTCCCAGTCCTATTCGATTACATTTATTATACAAAACTATCTGAATTTTACAACATATAATTTACAAATTGTTTACAAATGGGAAGAAGGGCATGGATAGCCACGCCCTTCTCTCTTACTCTTTTCGTTTAGTAAACACGTGGAATGAAACGCCAAATGGATCCCTCACGAACCCATATCCTTCCGTATAAAACTCCGGAGTGAAAGGCTTTAGGATCTCTGCTCCGCTACTCACCATTTTGTCATATATCCCCTTGGCTTCTTCCACCGTTTCAAATGTAAGACATAAGGAAATATGACTACCTGGTGAAACGGGTAATCCTTCCGTATCATCAGCAAGCATTAAAGTGATGTTTCCGAACGAGAGGACGGCTTGGTCGATCCGATTCAGTAAATTTTGCGCGATGCGGATCTTCGCACTTTCAGGTCTATCGCTTATTCGTTGGATGTATCGTGTTTCGGCACCAAATATGTCTTCATAAAACTCTCTTGCTTCTTCTGCCTGGCTTGTCATAAGTACATAAGGTGATACGTCGAATGTCATGATTCATGTCCTCCTTTTCGGTATACTGACAGTATAGAACTGATCGGTGTCAGTTTCCGGCACCGTTGGGAGGATGACAGTGAAAAAATCTACTCGATTGTATCATATGATCCATTACATGAATGAGGTTCATCATTTCACGTTGGCTGATTTGATGGCAGAATTCAACATTTCCAAAAGCACGGCACTTCGGGATATGAGAGATCTCGAGGATCTTGGTGTTCCATTCTATAGCGAAAGCGGTCAGCATGGCGGGTATTGCATCATACACGAAAGGGGCTTAACGAAGATCGATCTTACTCCACAGGAGCTGCTTGCCCTTCTCTTTGCCCTAGGAAGCATATCTCAGCTTCCAACAATCCCATTTAACGCTACATATGACGGGATATATCGCAAAATCATCAGCCATTCAAGGGTTGAACAAAAAGAGGAAATCAATCGGTTTTTAGGTAAATTCCAGTATTTCAACAGAAGTGGACAATCCACCATTCCACACTTTGAGAAAATGGTTCAAGCCTCATTCTCCCAGCAGATCTCCATGATCCATTATCATGGCCGATCCCTAACTTCCCCTTACTCGGTGGTCGGTTTCCTATTCAAAAACAACAAATGGTATGCAGTAGTGTTGGACATTCAAACAAATCGTGTGCATCTGTTCAGTATGGAAAAGATTGAAGGTGTAGAGCTGACAGACGAGGTAGCCGACACTGGCGGCGTCACCCTTGAAAACTTCACTCAATACATGAATACGGGAGATTTGGAAATCATGGTTCAATGCACGGAAAGGGGGCTATCCGATCTGTCTTCATACTTATGGGCAGAACAAAAGGTGATCAACCAGGAAGGACGCATACTCTTTACATCCACCATACATCCTGGTGATATTCCTTTTATCGCCAAGCTTCTCACGAGATCAGGAAGGGAAGTGAAAGTCCTTTCCCCTCCAGAGTTAGTAGAAGCAGTGAAGAAAGAACTTTCCTTCTCCCTCGCCCAGTACCAATAAAAAACACCTACGAGGCTGTTGCAATAGCCTCGCAGGTGTCCAGTCTTACCTTCTTTCCGCACAGCTCTCCCTCTTCACCAAGTGATTCGGGACAACAACCTTTTTGGCGAGCTCCCGCTTGGATTGGATCTGATCCAGAAGAAGCTCGACAGCGGATTCACCCATGAATTCCGTGTACACTTTCACCGTGGTGAGGGACGGCTGCAGGAATTTGGAGGTGGCGATGTCGTTGAAACCGACAATCGATACCTGCTCCGGCACCTGATACCCGGCTTCATGGAGGGCCCGGATCGCCCCGATCGCCATGGAGTCGGAGGCGATGAAGAAGGCGGTGGGAAGCCTCTCTCCCTCCAAGGCTTCTTTCATGAGGCGGTAGCCGTCTTCCGAGGTGAAATTCCCTTTCGTCCACGTGAATTCCGGATGATACATTCCCCGGAGGGCCTGATACTGATAGAACGAGCATTCACGCTCATCACGGATCGGCTGGTCTTTCGTGACGAACTCCTGTCCACCTATGTATCCAATGTCTTCGTGACCGAGGGATGAAAGGTAATCAAGGACTTCATTCATCGCCTTCCTGAAGTCCACAACCACACAGTCATAATCATCACTAGGTGAGTAATCGACCAGAACGAGATGACGGGCGGCGCCTTCGAACAAATCGATTTCCTCCTGGCTGTATTTTCCGACGGCAATGATGCCGTCCAGTCCTTCAAGGCGAGATGGATCAAGATCGTCCCCGTTCTTGAACAGTTTGATGAGGTCGATATTCCTCTCCTGACACTCCCGTTCAACGCCTGACCGGATCGCCATATAATACGGATCCGCCATCTCTTGCTGCTCGGAGTACCAGTAGACCAGGCCGAACAACATGCGTTCCTTCATCTGCTGGGGGTCCTTCCGGTTGCGGAGCGTTTTGTAGTTCATATCCTGGGCGATCTGGAAGACCCGCTTCTTTGTTTCATCGGCAACAGAGAGCGTTTCATCATAGTTCAGGACCCTGGAGACCGTAGCAAGTGAGACACCTGCCTTTTTTGCAATATCCTTCAAAGTGGCCATCCCACTTCCTCCTTCTGGTTCATGCATTCATTTCTATTATAGCGAAGAAGCGGGCATCACACACTTCATTCTCTGAGTTATTTCCATTCCACAATGGTGCTGGCATAAGGTGCAAGCGTATGGTTACCGACGATTTTTTCGTCTCCCGTATGGTTCAGCAGGAACAGATGGTCCTTGCCATCCAGCGTACGCTTATACACTTCGACCCCTGGTTCGGTGTCCATGGACCAGATTCCGTGGCGGTCGATGACGCTCTTTCCGATTTCCTTCAATGATTCTTGGTCAAGCCCTCCACCGATGTAATACACCTGCCCTTTCCCATAGGTGTTCCGTGTAACGGCGGCTTTTTCTTCGTAGAATGGATCCTGATAGCGGTAGAGAACCTCGGCCGTGTCTGGTGTAATGAGGTCACGCCATACCGTGACCGTCCCGGTCCCCTCACCTTTGACGGTCAATTCCTGCCCGTCGGCAAGGGCCTCGGTTTCGTGGATGCGGATACCGCACAGGTCGTTCACCATACCAGGCAGGGCTTCCCCGAGACGGATGTTATTGTCCTCATCCCTTAGTCCCGTCCTGAAGGAGAAGAGGATCGTCCCGCCGTTATCGGCAAACGTCCGCAATCTGTCAGACAGCTTAGAATCCATCATCTGCATCACAGGCACGACCAGTACTTTATACGAATCAAACGACCGGTCGACAGGGATCACATCGATAGCGGTGTTCCAGTCGTAGAACGCTTGATACATCCGCGTCAGTTCTTTCGTGAAGTCGAAGCCCGAGCTCTGGATCTGTGAGCGCCATGACCAGATGTTGGCATAGCTGTAAAGGACGGCGACATCGGCTTGGATCGGAGCATTCAACAGCTCTTCGTGAGACTTGATCTCAGAGAAGAGGGACTGGACTTCCTTATACTTGCGTCCCCGGTGGTTATCATGGTCCACGACCCCGAAGCAGAACTGCTCTGCTCCTTTGGTCATCCCCCTCCACCGGAAGTACAGAAGATCGGTACAACCGTGTGCAAAGGCCTGGTAGGACCACATCTTCGCCTGATTCGGGCGTGGCAGATACCCGATGACGTCATGTCCCTGCGCCCCCATGAGTTCCTCCACGATCCAATAGTTCTTTCCGAGGAGACCACGGTTGAAGTCATGGTTCATAGCCACTTCTGCCGGCGAAATCGGTTCCGTCAGACCACCCCACACCGGATAGTTATCGTACGAAACGACATCAAGCTCCCGGGCATGCTCAGGGTGATCGAACCACTTATCAAAGAACCCTCCCGACACATTCGTCGTGACAAGCTGATGATCGCCTTTGAATTCCCTGACGATCCTCACCATTTCTTTCGCATAGCGATTCACGGAGAACGAACGGAATTTTGCCCAATCGAGCTTCAAGGATGGGTTGTGCGTCGTGACTGTCGGGGTCGGCATCGGGATTTCGTCGAATCCGTTATACGTCTGCCCCCAGAAAATCGTGCCCCAGCGCTCATTGAGCTCGTCGACGGTCTTGTATTTATCCTCAAGGAATGTCTGGAACCCTTCATGACACTGCCCGCAGTAGCACTGATCACTGCCTTCGTGACCGAACTCATTGTCGATCTGCCAGACGGTAATGCCAGGCTCCTTGCTGTAATGCTTCACGAGCTCCTCAGTGATGCGCGAGCTGTAGGTCCAATAATCCTTGGAATTAAAGCAATACTGCCTTCTCCCCCCGAAGCTCCTCGTGAGCCCCCTCTCATCCTTTGACAAGATGGACGGATGCTTCTTCGCGAGCCACGCCGGGAACGTCGCCGTCGGTGTCCCGAACATGACGGACAGATCCCGCTCCTTTGCCTTCGATATCACTTCATCAAAGAAGGAAAAGTCAAATTCCCCTTCCCTGCTCTCCATGAGATGCCAAGCAAATTCGCCGATCCTGATCATGGTGGATCCCATTTCTTTGATGCCATCAAGGTCTTCATCCATCATGTCTTTCGGCCAATGCTCCGGATAATAATCTACTCCCAAATACATATCGTTTCCTCCATTCTATCGTTACCTGGTCGGGGTGACTTCACTTGCTCCCGCTCCAGCTTTCACTACATAAAAACTGGCGTTCCTGCCTGTCGAGCTCTGGTAGGCACTTCCTACTTCCTGAATAAAGGACGGGACGGCGGTTTCAGCCACCAGATTCACGGTGCACCCACCGAATCCCGCACCCGTCATGCGCGCTCCAATTGTTCCATGATGCTCCCAGGCGGCATCGACCAGAGTATCAAGGGCATCGCCTGTCACCTCATAATCGACCCGCAGAGATTCATGGGACTCCTTCATCAACTGTCCGAACCCATAAATATCTCCGTTTTGCAGAAGCTCTGCCCCCCGGCGTGTACGGTCGTTTTCCGTCACCACATGACGGACACGTCTTGCTTCCTCATCGGATAACCTCGGCACCATCCTGGCAAAGTCGTCCGGCGTCAGCTCCCCCAGGGACGCAATCCCTTCGAGCTTCGTAAGGGCATCCTCGCATGTCTTCCGCCGCTCATTATAAGCAGAACCTGCGAGCTCACGTCGTACATTCGAATTGGCAATCACGATGGAGATGCCTTCAAGGGGCAAAGGAATGTAGTCATACTTCAGGCTGCCGCAGTCTAAGAGGATGCCCCGATGTTCTTTCCCGAACCCGACGGCAAACTGATCCATGATTCCACAGTTCACCCCGATATACCGGTTCTCCACTTCCTGACTGATCAAGACCAGATCAAGCGTGGAGTGCCCTAGGCCGTACCACTCATCCACCAAGATCGCAGTGGCAATCTCAATGGAGGCTGAAGAAGATAAGCCGGCACCATTGGGGATATTCCCCTGATAGTACAGATCCATCCCACGCGCTTCCCCTTGAAGGAGATGGTGAAAGATGCCCTTCGGGTAGTTCGCCCAGCCATCTTCCGGATCATATGCGAGGTGATAGACCGGCACTTCAATGATTCCCGCTTCAGGAAAGTTCTCGGAAAAAAGGCGGATCAAGTCGGTTCCATTTTCCCTGGCTGACACATAGGTACCCACACCGAGGGCGCAAGGCAGAACAAGGCCGCCTGTATAATCCGTATGCTCACCAATCAGGTTCACCCTGCCAGGCGCGAAGAATGTACGGACACCCTCTTCCGTTCCTCCAAATACATCGGTCAGTTTCTTCATCGTGCATCCCCCACTTTTTCAAACTTCCAGATCACCGATTGAAAATCTCCTGTCATTACGGTATTCTCGGTCCTCACAGTCCCGCTGAAGAACGGGGGAATCAGGAAGCCGACACTCATCAGCTCATCCCCATAGTAGCGGGTCCCGCTTCCCTTCAGCTCATAAAGGCTATCGGGGTCAAGTCCCCGCATGCGCACGCGGATGAGAGAAGGATTCGGCTTCGCAAGTACCCTGTAAAAGGCAAGAATCGCTTCGTTGCCATCGGATACCATCCAGGCCGCATCACTTCCTTCAAACGGGCTTTTAAGGCGGTGGAACGAGCCGAATTGAATGAGCCTGCGATTGGCTTTGAAGAAGTTGACCTGCTCCCGTACCGCCGCTTTCTCCTCGTCGGTAAGAGCCGTTGCATCGAGCTCGTAGCCGAAGGCCCCGAACATGGCCGTATGAAATCGCGTCTCGATTGGAGTCGAGCGCCCTGTCTGGTGGTTCGGTGAATTGGACACATGGGCCCCCATGGAAGAAAGGGGATAGACGAGCGATGTCCCCCATTGGATCTTCAATCGTTCCACAGCGTCAGTATTGTCACTCGTCCACGTCTGGGGCATGTAATGAAGCATCCCTGGATCGAACCGGTTGCCACCACTTGCACAGGATTCAAACAGAATATGCGGGAACGCCTTCGTCAATCGTTCCAAAAGGGCGTACAACCCCAATACGTAGCGGTGGGCCACCTCTCCCTGGAGGTGTTCCCTGGAAGCGACTTCCGTCATATTCCGGTTCATATCCCATTTCACATACATGATATTCGCCGAGCTGAACACATCGCTGAGTACGCGATACAAATGCTCGACCACTTCATCCCGGGTAAGATCGAGGATGAACTGATTGCGCCCATGGGACAGAGGTCGATCCTCCACTCCAAGGACCCAATCGGGGTGTTCTTCATATAGGGAACTCTTCACTGAAATCATTTCAGGCTCCACCCAGATGCCAAATCCCTGCTTTGCAGGCATCCTGTCCCGTAGACCCTTCAGTCCTTGAGGCAGTTTCCTCTTATCCGGCGTCCAGTCACCAAGGGAGGATGTATCATGATCCCGTCCTTCAAACCACCCGTCATCGAGGACGAACAGTTCAATACCGAGATCCGCTGCCTCCCCGGCAATGTCGAGGAGTTTATCCTGATGGAAATCGAAATATGTTGCTTCCCAGTTATTGATCAGGACCGGACGCTCACGATCACGCCACTCCCCTCTCGCCAAGCGGGTGCGATAGAGCTCATGGAACGAACCGCTCATTCCTCCAAGGCCCTGGTCAGAGTAGACCATGACCGCTTCCGGCGACTGCAGGCTCTCATCCTTTCCCAACCGCCACTCAAAGCCGAACGGATTGATGCCGATCATGGCACGTGACACATCATGGGCATCGACTTCGACGCCACCAAAGAAGTTCCCGCTGTAGACAAGGCTGAACCCGTAGACCTCTCCTGCATCTTCCGTCGACGCTTTAGAGCAAAGGGCAAAGAACGGATTATGCTTGGAGCTTGATACACCCTTTTTGCTGTCGATGGACTGCAGCCCTTTCCTCAAGCCCGTCTTCTCCACATGTCCTTCCCGGATCCATGCCCCGTTCAAATGAAGGAAGTCATAGTCTTGATCCGGAAAATCAACAGACGCACTCAGCAACCGCTCTACCGTGATGGGCTCTTCTCCCCGGTTCACAATCCGGGAGCTGCGGATTACGGCATCGCGTTCATGGAACACGGTATAGAGAAGCTCCAGCCCAACATCGGCCACCCCGTCATGCAAGGTTATGATAAGGGTCTCCGCTTCCTCATCGGAATGCGTATACACCCCCGGCAGACCCTCCAAGGAAGGCTTCCCTTTTTCGATTCTGTGAGATTGATAGACAAATCCGGACGTACGGCTACCGTTTGCATGCTTCACCACGACGGCAGGTTCCCGGAAGTCGGATGTTCCGTACACGGGAAATTCCTGTTTTAAGAACTCCAAGGAAAAGAGCTGATCCCCCTCATAGGGGAAGCACATGTTTCCAAGGGGTTCAGACGGAAGCTGAAGCAGTCGGGAGAAGTCATCCCGATGGCGGATTTTTTTACCGTAATAGAGATGTCCGGGATGACCGTTTTTCAAGATGGTGAAGATATAGCTGACGTTCTTCCCCTGGAGGTGGAACTGGTTGGTTTCTTTATTGACAAAGATCGGCACTCAAATGGCCTCCTTTATTTCACCGCGCTGCCGAGCATGCCTGAAATGAACTGGCGCTGGAGGGCGAGGAAGAAGATGATGATCGGAATGGTAGCGATGGTGACACCCGACATGACCTGACCGTAGTCGATCCTCGATAGACCGAATAGAGAGGACAGGGCAACCGGGAATGTGTACATTTCATTCGATGATAGTGCAATCAACGGCCACAGGAAGCTGTTCCACTGATACAGGAACAGGAAGATCGCCGTTGCGGCAAGAGCTGGCTTCATGGACGGCATGACGATCCGGAAGAAGATCTTCCATTCACCTGATCCGTCGATACGCGCCGCCTCGATCAACGAATTCGGGAACGCCAGCATATTCTGCCTCATGAGGAAGATGGCGAATGGATACGCAAGGTTCGGCAGGATCAATGCCTGATACGTATCAAGCCAGCCGAAGTTCGCCATCATCTTGAAGAGCGGGATGATCGTCGCGTGATAAGGCACCATCATGGATAGCAGGAAGATACCAAAGATGATGTTTCGTCCCCTGAAACGGAACTTGGCAAACGCATAAGCGGCCATGGAACAGATCAGGAGGCTGAGGACGGTGTAGATTATCGCTACGAACAAGGAATTGAACATGACCCGTCCGATGTCGATTGCTTCATTCAGGTTCTTGACGTTTTCTACTAGCTTCGAGCCCGGAATCAGGACAGGAGGCTTCGAGAACAGCTTTCCGCTCTCGTTCGTCGCCCCGATGGCCGCCCAGTAGAACGGAAAGAGGGAAATCAAGGCACCGATGGCAAGGACAACATACATGGTGATTTTTTTACCGATGGATTTTCTCATTCTTGATCCCCCGTTACTTTAAATTGGATGAATGTCATGATGGCGATGAGCACCACGATGACGTAGGCAATCGTTGAGGCATAGCCGAAGTCGAAGTACCGGAAACCGGTTTGATACAGGTACATTCCGATCGTCAGCGTCGCATCACTCGGTCCGCCTTTCGTGAGCACGAACGGCTCATCGAATAACTGCAGGGTCCCGATCGTCGACAGGACGACGGTGAACAGGATGACCGGCTTCAGCTGCGGGATGGTGATGGAGAAGAACTGTCGGACCTTCGATGCCCCGTCCATACTCGCTGCTTCATACATCTCTTCAGGGATGTTTTGGAGCCCTGCAAGATAAATGACCATATTGTACCCGACCCATCTCCACGTCATGGCAAGGATCAGGGAAGCCTTCGCCCAGAATGGATCGTTCAGCCACGGAATGGCATCAAGTCCGACGGCTGCCAGCACCTGGTTGATGACCCCATCGTTCATGAGCATGATGGAGAAGATGATGGAATAGGCAACCAGCGAGGTGACCGCAGGCAGGAAGAATGTGACCCGGAAGAACCCTTTCATCCTGAGCAGTGCGGAATTAAGAATGGAAGATAAAATGAGGGCGAGCAGTACCATGATCGGTACCTGAATGATCAGGAGGATGAACGTATTCTTCAATGCTTTATGGAAGATTTCATCCGACATGAGCCGCTTGTAGTTATCAATGCCGACAAAGGCAAGATTCGCCCCCTGTCCCGATTGAAAACTCATGATCAGGGACGAGATGATCGGATACAGCATGAACACACTGAACAGCACAAGTGCCGGTGCGACAAATAAGTAGGGAATATAGGCTTTCGTCTTCATACATCAACCTTCTCTCTATGATTCAATAAAAAAAGAGAGAGACACGAGGTCCCGGAGTGATCCTGGCTCTATCTCTCTCATCATCGTGAATCGTCAGTTATTGATATCCCGCTTCGTACGGTCCTTCAATCGTTTGGCCGCATCTTCGAGGGCCTTATCTGCTTTGGTGCCATTGAACATATCAGCCTGTGCTTTGATTGCTTCATCCAGCGCCAGGGAATAATCCTTTGTATAGTACGCAGTCGGGATATCCTTCATCTCATCTGCGAACAATGACCAGATTTCCTGACCTCCGAAGAAATCGACGCCTTCAGTGAACACTTCAGAATCATAGGCTGTATTCAAGGAAGGGAACAGACCGTAATCTTCCATGGCCATGATCTGTGTATCGGTATCCGTGGAGAAGAACTCCATGAACTTGTAAGCAGCATCGGCATTTTTAGAGGAAGCAGGAATCATCCAGCCACCGCCGCCAAGGTTCGCTGCACGATTGCCACCCTCTTCAATGGCAGGAAGCGGGAACACACCCCAGTCTCCACTTGTATCTTTCGCCTGATCCACGATTGTTCCATAGTACCAAGCACCGAATGGAATCGTCGCGACCGAGCCGTCAGCCGTGGCAGAAACCGTTCCGTTCCATCCATCCACATTTTTGATTAAGTCGGCATCGGCAAACTTCTTCTGAATTTCCATCGCCTTCACGGCTTTCGGATTCGTCAGGTCAATATTGCCTTTTTCATCAAAGTAGAATGCACCCTGCTGGTTCAGCATCATCCGGAACGTCGGATCATCCTTGAACATATCAAGCGGCATAGCAGCTACCCCTGTTTTATCCTTGATGATTTTACCTGCTTCAAGGAAGTCATCCCATGTCTCGATGTCTTCGGCTTTCACGCCCGCTTCTTCAAAAACGCTTCTGCGGTAGAACATTCCTGAAGGACCGGCATCGAATGGCATGGCGTAGTAATCGCCGTCTACTTGGGCAAGGTCATTCTTGAAGGATGGGAATTTATCTTCATGGTCTTTGAATCCTTTTTCGGAAAGGTTCACGAATCCATCCGGGAACGCTTCCACATATCCGTGGATCCGGTCATCTTCAACGAGCACGATGTCCGGCAGGCCGACACCGCCGGCTGCAAGACCGGTTGAGAGTTTGTCATATACGTCAAGGCGTCCGATATCCTCGACTTTCAATTTCACATCTGGATTTTCTTTTTCATACGTTTTGATGGCTTCGTTCAATGCCCCGACGTTCACGTTCCACGCCCAGGCTGTGAGGGTCACTTTGCCGTCTTTGTCTTTTCCATCTCCGCCGCTGCTATTGGAGCTGCATCCGGCAATGATCAGGGTCGCGATGATCCCCATCAATACGACTAACTTTTTCATCCTCTTCATCCCCTTTTTGTTTCGGTATGTGTTAAAGGTTATTACTAAGCTGAAAAACTTCTAGTAAGCGTTTACATCTTACTTTTGATTTTAGTAAACTATTTCAGGCAGGTCAAGAAATTTTTTACTAAAAATTTTAATAGTTTTTTACTTTGTGAAAATAGACCGTCGAGTAACCCAATATTTATGGAGGTTTTTAGTTTCGATTGCTGATATGGACGTTCCTTTCCGCTCCGGCGACTCGCTTTTCGGCGGGGAGGCAGTTGAGCCGCTTCGGCTGCGCCTCCAGGGTCTCAACCTTGCCTCTATTCCCGCAGGAGTCGAGTCACCTACGCTTCAATGCACTCTTGGTTGGGTGGGGAAATAAATCTCTTATGTATTCGGTACAAGCCCTTGATTGATTAAAGATTAATAGAGGATGGAGATGCTTGGGGGAGGTTGATTCATCTACGGAGAGTTTAGCATTGAATGTAGTTGCGATTGCTGATATGGACGTTCCTTTCCGCTACGGCGGCTCGCTTTCCAGCGGGAGGCAGTTGCGCCGCTTCGGCTGCGCCTCCAGGGTCTCAACCTTGCCTCTTTTCCCGCAGGAGTCGAGTCCCCTCCGCTTCAATGCACTCTTGGTTGGGGGGAATAAATCTCTTATGTATTCGGTACAAGCCCTTGATTGATTAAAGATTAATAGAGAATGGAGATGCTTGGGGGAGGTTGAATCATTTACGGTGAGTTTAGCATCGAATGTAGTTGCGATTGCTGATATGGACCTTCCTTTCCGCTACGGCGGCTCGCTTTCCAGCGGGAGGCAGTTGAGCCGCTTCGGCTGCGCCTGCAGGGTCTCAACCTTGCCTCTTTTTCCGCAGGAGTCGAGCCGCCTCCGCTTCAATGCACTCTTGGTTGGAACGATGGTCTGCATTCTAGATGGGGAAAGACCTTTCGGGTGGAGAGCAAACAGCTTGTTCAACTTGTCCAACTGAAAAAAGTTTGAGGGATAACCTATTAATTTACTAAAATACATATTATGCATATAAAAAGGGAGAGATGAATGCGTACAAAATTACTAACCCTATACTTACCTCATAGTTCAGTGAAACGGAATATGCTCATCTCTTCTCTACTTTTTTAATTAAGATGCGACGAGAATCACTCGCCTTACCCTCACCAAAAAGTGCAGGGCAGCGAAGGCCGGCCGACTCCGTAGGGAATAGAGTGCGGGAGAGATCCCGCAGGTACGAGGAAGCTCGAACCACTCCCCTCGGAAAGCGGACGGCCGCAGCGGAACGGAACGGACACATCTCTTCTCCACATTTTTCAATTAAAACAAGGCGTGGTGAACATGCGACCAGAATCACTCACCCTTTCTCCACCAAAAAGTGCAGGGCAGCAAAGACCGACCGACTCCGAAGGGAATAGAGTGCGGGAGAGATCCCGCAGGCACGAGGAAGCTCGAACCACTCCCCTCGGAAAGCGGACGGCCGCAGCGAAACGGAACGGACACATCTTTCCACTCCCTCCATTTCTATTTCAATAAAGGATGCCCCGTAGACAAAACTACTCACCCTCTCTCTCCACCCCAAAACAAAAAGAGCCCTCAACCAAAGGGCTCTCTTCTCCATCAGTACAACTTCCCCTGCCGATACAGCACAGTGGATAACTTCATCACAGAATGAATATAACAATTCTGCCGCAACGAGAACGGATCACCGAAGAACATCGGCAGCACCGTATCGAACGTATGCGTCATCTTTTCATACAGCATCTTGAATACTTCTTCCTCCGAATAAAACTGCGTCTCCCGCCCCTGCAGCCACTCGAAGTACGAGACGATCACCCCGCCGGCATTCGCCAAGATATCCGGGATGACGATGACGCCGCGGTCATTGAGAGAAGCGTCGGCCTCCGACTCAATCGGGGCATTCGCTCCTTCCACGATGATATTCGCCTTCACTTTCTCCACATTATCCTTATGGATCTGGTCTTCCAGCGCGGCCAGGATCAGCGCATCCAGCTCGAGATAGAGCACGTCGTCCCGGTCGTGGACCTCGGCTTTCACCTCTGCTTCTCCCAGGGCCACCTCTGTATCGGGCAGATCGCCGCGGTTCTTCTGGGCGTATTCGATGAGACCCGGTATGTCGAGTCCGTCTTCATTGTAGAGCATCACATTCCGGTCACTGACGGCCACCACCTTGATGGACAGGTGGGTGGACTGATGCGCTTCGAGGGCAGCGACCGACCCCACATTCCCGAATCCCTGGACGGCCACCTTCAAGGGGCGGTCCTCTAGCTTCAAGAGATTTTTGGCGAATACGCCATCGTTTTTCGTCAGGAAGCTTTTCTTATCCTTCATGAAATCGTGGAGGAGGTACTTGAGTGAGAAGAACACTCCCTTTCCGGTTGCTTCCCTCCTGCCGAGGGAGCCACCGTTCACGACGCTTTTGCCAGAGAAACTTCCCCTGTAGGGATGCCCGGGACGGATGCTCTTGTATTCCGCCATCATCCAGTCCATCTCCCGTTCCCCAGATCCCATGTCGGGCGCCGGGATGTCTTTGTCGGGACCGAGGACATCACTGAAGTATTGGACATACTTTTTGGAAATCAGATGAAGCTCCTTCTCGGAGTAGTCCCTCGGATCGAGGAGGATCCCCCCTTTCCCTCCGCCGAACGGCACGTCATGGAGGGCATTCTTCAAAGTCATGAGGGAAGCGAGGTTCTCCACTTCCTCCTCATTGACGGATTCATGGAAGCGGATCCCGCCTTTATAAGGACCGAGGGCATTGTTATGCTGTACCCGGAACGCCGGGATCCTTTCCACACGTCCATTTTCGAGGGCGATCCTCAAAAAGGACTTATGTATATGATTGGGGGTCGAAAGGATCGAAGTCAGCGAGCTGAACGCCTTCTTCCTCGATTCATCCTTCACCCCCGGTAAAAATGATTCATCTTCAAGCAGTGCATCCAATGATTTTTGAACGATCTTCCTTGTTTGACTGATCACCTAATCCCTCCCGTTATGTAAATGCTTTCTTTATCCCCTTCCCCTCCAGTATATGTTAAAAACATTTCCGGCTCAAAAAAAGAGCGCGCCATCACGGCACACTCTCCATTTAATCCTGGACCAGGAATTGATACGTCGTCTTCGCCCGATATTCTTCTCCCGCCCTGACCATAATCGATGGGAAATCGGAATGGTTCGGGGCATCGGGATAGCCTTGGGTTTCAAGGGCAATCCCTGGATGGCTGCTGGCCTTTCCACCTGCCAGCTGAGCACCTTCCAGTCCGGCACCCGTATAGACAATGACGGCAGGCTGATCCGTTTCAATGACCAGTTTCCTCCCAGAAGCGGGATGATGCAAAGAGATTTCTTCACTGAAGTGTCCTTCCAGAAGGAAAGGATGATCAATGTCGGTCCTGTTTTCCGAGATCGGTCCTTCAAACCGGAAGCCTCCTTGTGACAAGGGAAGGATAGCCCCCGTGGGAAGCTGTTCATCATCAAGCTCAAGATATCGCCGTGACTTAAGCTGCAGGTCATGATCGGTAACATCCACGCGGGGATCCCCACTCAGGTTGAAATAGCTGTGATTGGTGAGATTGATCGGGGTATCTTGATCCGGGATGGCCGAATAGGAAAGGGTGAGTTCATCCTTGTCGGAAAGGGTGTAGGTTACCTGGATCATGACGCTTCCGGGGTAACCGCCTTCCCCGTCCTCACATGCGACCCCCAATGTCAACGAATCCTCCGTTACTTCTTTCATCGACCACACCTTTTGATTAAGGCCGTTCCATCCTCCGTGTAGATGATTCTCTCCTTCATTGCGATCAAGTAGGACTTCGTGGCCCTCATACGAATACCGGGCAGCGGACAGGCGACCGGCCACCCGGCCAATCATTGCCCCGATACAATACTCATCACTTTGGTATCCTTCAAGGGAATCATAGGACAGTACGACATTTGCGAGATACCCTAAACGGTCCGGAATCATGATCGATGAGATGATGCCACCATAGGTCAGGATGGATACCTTCAGACCCGTGGCATTTTCAAGCGTGTATTCGAATACCGTCTCTCCTTTGTGTTCTCCAACTTCTCTCTTCATCATGCGTATCCCACCTTATTCAAATTGAGCCATGAACCGCCTGAATGCTTCCATCCCTTCCTCTGTCCGTTTGAATACCCCCGCATCTTCCAGCACCCGGGAGAACTTCTTACCCAGTTCATCCCTGACGATCGATGATGAAGTGTCTGGGGTAATCTCTTCACTGCGCTTTTCGCGGATCTCCCTCACCCATTCCCGGTGATGGACAGGAGCCTCTTCCACGTCTCCATGAAGGGCATTCTCCACCAGTGAGAGCTCTGTTTTCAGACGTGCCGGGAGGACGGCCAGCCCCATCACCTCGATCAGGCCGATGTTTTCTTTTTTGATATGGTGGACGTCTTCGTGGGGATGAAAGATGCCGAAGGGGTGCTCGTCACTTCTCCGATTGTTGCGGAGGACGAGATCAAGCTCATATCGCCCATCCCGCTTCCTGGCAATGGGAGTGATGGTATTATGAGGTTCTCCTTCTGTGGATGCGAAGACGCCTGCGGAAGGGTCACTATAAGCCCTCCATCCCTGCAAGATGTCATCTGCCGCATCGAGGAGCGGTCCCGCTTCATCCGCGCTCAGCCTCACGACCGACATGGGCCACTTTACAATGGCGGCACGGACGGACGGATGGGATGTCAGGGGACAAGTCACCTCTTCCCCGGCTCTTGCCATGGCAAATTCATAGCGTCCACCCTGGTAATGGTCATGGGAAAGGATCGATCCTCCCACTATCGGCAAGTCGGCATTGGATCCCGCAAAATAATGCGGGAATTGCTCCACGAAATCCAGGAGCCTCCCAAAGCCCTCGCGGTTGATCTCCATCGGTCGGTGCTCCTCCGAGAGGATGATGCAATGCTCGTCATAATACACATACGGTGAATACTGTAGCATCCAGTCCTCTCCACCAAGACCGAGCCTGATCATGCGGTGATGCGCTCTTCCTGGATGATCCCATCTCCCTTTGTACCCTTCATTCTCTACACAGAGAAGGCACACGGGATAACGGTGATCGTGCTTCGGCAGCAGCCGCTCCCTTGCGATTTGGGCAGGGTCCTTCTCCGGCTTCGACAGATTGATGGTGATGTCGAGTTCGCCGTAAAGGCTATCCACCTTGTAATGGACATTTTGGGCAATGCGTTTGGTCTGGATGTAATTGCTCAAGCGGCTCAGGTTATAGAAATAGTCCGTCGCCCGGATCGGATCTTCCGCGTAGAGGGTGCGGAATTGACCATTCACTTCAGACGGCTTCGGCATGAAGCAGTCCATCAGCTCAGCCGTCAGCACCTCTTCTTCTCCCGCCTTAATGATCCCGAGATTCAGGGCTTCCAACGCAATGGCTGAAAGCAGATCAGGGATATCCATCTCCACATCCATTCCACCTGTTTCTTCATAGGAATCCTGATCCAGGACGGCCAGGAGCCGGTTCCGGACGTATATCATATCTTCTTCCCTTATGAGTCCCGCTAAAAACCCCTTGTGAACGAGGGAATGGAGCAGGCGATTGATCCTCATGAACGATCAGCACCTTTCTGATCGTTGTATCCACGGGGATGGCCCTTATGCCATTCCCATGCGTCTGAGATGATTCGTTCGATGGTCGTCCTCGTTGGCGTCCATCCAAGTATAGACCGTGCTTTATCAGATGAAGCAATCAGCCTTGCAGGATCTCCCTTCCGTCTTGGAGCAATCTTTTCCTGGATCTGTTGTCCCGTCACCTGCCTGGACGTTTCGATGATCTCCTTGACGGAAAATCCCTGACTGCTCCCGAGGTTGAAAATTCCGCTCTCCTTGCCTTCTTGTAGGTAATTGATCGCAAGAAGATGGGCATCGATGAGATCTTCGACATGCACATAATCCCTGATGCATGTGCCATCAGGAGTGTCATAATCGTTCCCGAAAATCGAGATGCTCTCCCGCTGCCCGAGGGCCGTCTTTAATACGAGAGGGATCAAATGCGTCTCGGGTTCATGATCCTCCCCGATCGAACCACCTGCTCCCGCTACATTGAAGTAGCGCAGGGAAACATAGCGGATTCCGTACGCTTCATCACACCAGCGCATGAGTTTTTCCATGGCCAGCTTCGTTTCGCCATACGGATTCGTCGGTCGCTCCGGCATATCCTCTGTGATCGGCACTTGCTCGGGCTCACCGTACGTTGCAGCCGTCGACGAGAACACGATATGCTTCACGTCCGCCTCCTTCATCACATCCAGGACGACCCGAGTACCGGACACGTTATTATCCCAGTATTTCAGGGGTTCGGACACGGATTCTCCTACCAGTGAAGACGCAGCGAAATGAATGACCGCCTCTACATCTTCCTGTTCAAACACCGATGCCAAAAACGGCTGATCCCTTATATCCCCCTCATAGAATCTCGCTTTCTCGTTTATCGCCTCGCGATGACCCGTTACGAGGTTATCCACGACTGCCGTGTCATATCCTCTTTCCACCAATGCCTGAACGGCATGGGACCCGACGTACCCCGCTCCTCCCAGTACCAAGATGCTCATACGATCACCCTTCCTTTCCATTCTTTGGCGCCATCTGCGCTTTCCGCTGTGAAAAATGATGCCTCATAGCCTATCACTCTCTTGTATTCATCACTTACCGACGAGGCAAATGCCTGCACATGGGCATTCTCTACGAGGGCAATGGCACACCCGCCGAACCCAGCACCTGTCATCCTGGCCCCGAGTACACCCGGTTGTCTCCATGCAGCCTCTACAAGGACATCCAGCTCACTCCCCGTCACATCGTAGTCTTCTTTAAGGGAGACATGGGATGCATTCATCAGCTCTCCGAATTCCCCTAACCGATGCTGGTTCAACAGATGGAATGCCTTCACCGTGCGGACATTTTCAGACACTGCATGCCTGGCCCTTTTTTTCAGGACGGCATCTGGTATGGCCTGCTCATACTTCTCGAACTCAGCAAGGCTCAAATCCCCGAGTGTCTCGATCCCGACAACACGCTGCAGGTAAGACAATGCCTTTTCACACTCCAACCGGCGCTCATTATATTTGGATGAAGCAAGCTCCCGGCGCTTATTCGTATTCATGATGACGAGGCTGTGCCCATCAAAGGGCAATGGAGCATATTCATGTTCAAGGGACCGGACATCCAGAAGGATCCCGTAACCTTCCTTTCCCATGCCGATGGCAAACTGATCCATGATTCCACTGTTCACACCGATAAAGTCGTTCTCCGTCTTCATCCCCAGCTGCACCAACCGGATCCGGTCCGCATCGAGGTGAAACAACTCCTGCAAAGCCACTCCCGTCACGAGCTCAAGGGATGCTGAAGACGAAAGCCCCGCCCCGTTGGGCAAATTCCCGTAGAATAAGAGATCGATCCCTGATTCCAATCGATGCCCATCCTGTACAAGGGACGCCATCATCCCTTTTGGATAATTGGCCCATCCATCGCTTTTGACGTAATTGAGGTCATCAACGGAAAACGTAATGATCCCTTCTTCTGAAAAGTTCAAAGAATGGACCCTGACCAGCCGGTCTTCCCGTTTCTTAACTGCCACATATGTCCCGAGACTGATGGCACAAGGAAACACATGCCCTCCGTTATAATCCGTATGTTCACCTATCAAATTGACCCGGCCCGGAGCAAAGAACATTCGGTCTGCATCCGACCCAAACACACGTTGAAAATCGTTCAGTAATTCCACCCTGATCCCCCGCTTTCACGCACAATAGAAATCGCTTTCATTTGTATCATAAAGGAAGTCGGGTAAAAGCGTCAATTTATTTTAGTAAAACTTTTACTAAACGAGTCTTTCGAACGATGATGTCAAATGGGGGGATGTAGAGGATAGAGGCATATGGAATCCGGAACACCCTCCTATTCAAACTAAAAACAGAGCCTGGGACAACCGAGTTTTAGTCATAGTAAAACCCGACTTCACTTGCCTGCGATAAGGCATGTGAAGTCGGGTTTTTAATTTGTTTCATTTCAAGAAAATTCCCGATCCAGGGCCGAGGGGCAGGCCGAGATAATACCAAAGGACAAAGAATAATATCCATGAGACGGCGAAGAAGATCGTATACGGTAGCATCACCGATATGAGTGAGCCGAGTCCAAGGTTCTTATCGTATTTCTTCGCCAAGGCGAGCAGGATGGCAAAGTAGGCGAACATCGGCGTGATCGGGTTCGTGATGGAATCGCCGATCCGATAGGCGAGCTGCGTCATGGCCGGGTCGAAGCCGAGGATCATGAACATCGGGACGAATACAGGTCCGAGGATGGCCCATTTCGCCGAAGCGCTTCCGATGAAAAGATTGAGGAAGGCCGTGATGACGATGAATCCGAGGATGAGGGGCAGCCCTTCAAGTCCAAGGCCTTCCAGGACACCAGCCCCTTTGATGGCAAGGATGACACCTAGATTGCTCCAGTTGAAATAGGTGATGAACTGTGCCGAGAAGAAGGCGAGGACGATATACATCCCCATGGTCCCCATGGATGTGGCCATCGCCTGCGCCACATCCTTATCGTTGCGCAGCTCTTTCGTGATGAAGCCGTAGACCACTGCCGGAAGGAGGAACAAGCCCATGATCAGTGGTACGAGGGAGTTCATGAACGGAGAAATGATGATGGAACCATTCTCCCCCCTGAGGGCGCCGTTTTCCGGCACGATCGTCCAGGCGACGAGGGCGAGGAACAGAAGCGTTGTGACTCCTGCCCACTTTAAGCCCCTGGTCTCAAGGGCCGACAGCTTGTCCATTTTCATCTGAGGACCTGTGTAAGCAGGCAGGCGCGGTTCGACAATTCTTTCCGTCACCCAAACGGCAACAGGAATGATGATGATGCAGGAAGCCATGAGGAAGTACCAGTTCATGGCGGGATTTGCGACAAAATCCTTGTCGATGATGTGAGCCGATGACTCCGTGAAGCCTGCCAAAAGGGCGTCAAGCATGTTGACGATGAGATTGGCACTGAATCCCCCTGCCACTGAAGCATAAGCAGCCACCATTCCGGCGATCGGGTGCCGTCCGACGCTCGCAAACACCATGGCAGCAATCGGAGGAAGGACGATGAATCCGGCGTCCCCCGCTATATTGGCAAGTATTCCCGAGAAGACGATACTGATGGTGATCAGTTTAGGCGAGGTGGAGTACACGACTTTTTTCAGAAGCGCTGAAATAAGCCCGACTCCTTCTGCGACACCTACCCCGATCATGGTGACAAGCACCACCCCGAGTGGCGGGAAATCGGCGAAGTTTTTGACCATATTGGTCATCATCCGCTGCAGTCCTTCTGCCGAAAGGAGACTGACCACGGTGACTTCTTCACCGGTGGACGGATGGATGGCCTTCCACCCTGCTGCAGAGCCTATGTACGATACGATAATGACAATGAAGGCGAAAATGATAAATAAGGTGACGGGGTCCGGGAGCTTATTCCCCGTTTTCTCCACAATGTCCAGCATTTTACCAAACCAGTTCTTTTTTGTCCTGTCCATCTTTTGATTCGTCTTTCGAACCGATTCCATCTGATCACTCCTGTTGTTTTCTGAAAATTTGTATTATGACCGATTATATAGGAGTGAATCAAAAATGCCATGTGATATCCCACAAAATAGAAGCTCAATTTTTGTGCAATTATACAAATTTTCAGATTTAATCGGTTACATTCGATCTTTTTCCAAAATCATCCCACAACCCTTGAAATCTTTGATATGATTTTACCTATTATTCAAACTATTTATACTATTATTCACTACATATTGAAAAGGGGTTTTTTCATGGATCAACTACTCAGTCAGCTTGAACAGCACGCACAGGAAATGATCTCGATTCGCCGCTATCTGCACGAACGTCCCGAACTCTCTTTCCAGGAAGTCCACACGCCGGAATACATCGCAAACTACCTGAGCGAGCTCGGCATCGAGGTGCGGACCGGCGTTGGCGGGAACGGTGTCGTCGGTACAATCAAGGGCGGTCTGCCGGGTAAGACGGTGGCCCTCCGAGCAGACTTCGACGCCCTTCCCCTGCACGATGAAAAGGATGTACCGTACCGGTCAAAGGTTGATGGTGCCATGCACGCATGCGGTCACGATGCGCACACAGCCACTCTTCTGATCACGGCCAAGGTACTCCAGCAAAACCGGGAGCATTTAAAGGGGAACGTGGTCCTCATCCATCAATTCGGAGAGGAAGTCGCCCCTGGCGGAGCCAAGCCCATGATCGAAGACGGATGCCTGGACGGCGTCGATGCCATTTTCGGAACCCATTTATGGAGTACGATCCCTGTCGGGAAGATCGGCTATAATGCGGGACCGATCATGGCCGCGGCCGATAAATTCGAGGTGACCATCCAAGGGAAAGGCGGACACGGTGCATCTCCCCATGAGACGGTGGACAGCATCATGCTCGGTACGAACTACATCCAGTGGCTGCAGCAGATCGTGAGCAGGCGCATCAACCCATTGTCCCCCGCGGTCATCACCGTCGGTTCTTTCCACGCAGGAGATGCCTTCAATATCATTGCCGACCGTGCTTCAATCGTCGGGACGGTACGGACGTTCGATGAAGGCACACAGGAATTCATCATCAAGGAGATGGAAACATTCCTGAACGCTCTCTGCTCCGGAAGCGGCGCTTCTTACGAATTCAAGTACGACAAAGGGTATCCGGCTGTCATCAATCATATCGCCGAAACGGCTCACCTCGTTTCATGTGCCCAGGACCTTTTCGGAGACGACGTATTCGAGCTTGAACCGATGATGGGCGGGGAAGATTTCTCCCACTACTTGAACGAAGTACCGGGCACCTTCTTCTTCACAGGTGCAGGCAATCCGGAGAAGAATGCCATCTACCCGCATCATCACCCGAAGTTCGATATCGATGAGGATGCCATGATGAATGCAGCCAAAGTCCTTCTAAGTGCATCCGTTTCATACTTGGATAAGGCGGCCTCGACGACGGAAGCTGCCATCCAAAAAAGCTGAACGATTCAATTCAAAAAAGGGGAGTGTGTCAATTGACACACTCCCCTTTCCCATTAGATCAGTTCGTAATCTGTTACATTTCGTTCCACGATGCGTGCGCCTTCGATGGAAACGAGTGAGCCGCCTGAACTTCCGAAAACATCCTTTGCAATCAGATTCTCCATGGCGGCCTTCACCGCGGCTGGATCCACCGGCTCTTTCGGCCCGATGACCGAAATCGTTGCCAGCTTGCCCATTTCATTCCTGAAAATCAATTCCAATGCTTTTGCCATTCTTTTCTCCTCCTCTTTTCATGATTCACCCTGCATTACGCGTTCACGTCGAATCGTTTGACCACTTCCACATTGGAAAGCGTCTTTTCCGAAAGACCCGCCAATGAATCAGCGGTGCTGTTGACGTCATCTGCAGATGCAGATCCGTTGATGTAGCTGTAGGACTTGTACTCGAAAACCGGTTTGCCGTCACCATCAAGCCCTTTGTAAAACTGGAATCGGATGCGTGTATCCTTTAAGTCGATCGCTGCCATGTTTATCACCCCCTTCACCCTTTATATAGGGTTTGGGAGCGTTTAAGGGTACCTGCACCGTAAACTTTTTTCAGAACAAAAAAAAGAACCGGCATCAGCCGGTCGGTCATGGTTGAAAAACAGTGGATTCAACTGGGATGCGTATAGTAAAAGTCGTCTTCTCATCGGTGGAACGACAGGTGAGGGTACCATTATGCTTCTCCACAAGCTTTCTACAAATGTAGAGGCCGATGCCTGTACCGAGATCCTTCGTCGTGAAGAAAGGCTCGAAGATCGCTTCGATTTTCTCTTCCTCGATCCGTGGCCCGTTATTGCAGAAGGTGACCACCACATCATCCTCCAGCATTTCGCAGCTCACATTGATATG
The DNA here is from genome assembly GCF_022170785.1 of Rossellomorea marisflavi. Taxonomy (NCBI): domain Bacteria; kingdom Bacillati; phylum Bacillota; class Bacilli; order Caryophanales; family Bacillaceae; genus Rossellomorea; species Rossellomorea marisflavi. Next base: position 3,673,286 of record NZ_CP081870.1, read on the forward strand.
GCGGTAGCCTTGCACTTCCTGAAGGGCATCGATGGAATTCATGATCAGATTCAGGAATACCTGTCTGATTTCGTCCTTATTCCCCACTATCATCACATCCGGCGAACAGTGGCTCTGAATGGACACATCCCCGTCCAGGAGGGTCGGATAGAGAAATTCTATCAGCTCTTCCAGAAGGCTCATGAGGCTCATCCGCTCTTGCTTGCTTTCGATGAGCTCCTTACGGGAAACATGGAGAAACTGGGAGATGCGATAGTTCAATTGATCGAGCTCATGCTGCATGATATCCATATATGGGAGATCAGGATAATCATTTCTCAACAGCTTCATGAATCCGACGATGGAGGTCAGGGGATTCCTGAATTCGTGGACAAAGCTTGAGCTCATCTGTCCGAGGATGGTCAAGCGCTCTTTATGGGTCTGGTCGATATAGAGCTCCTTTTCCTTCAGCACCTGATCTTTGATTTCCGTATACCGCCTCACGGCCAGATAAGAAAATCGATCAAACAGCTCATTCACAAAGTCGAGCTTTGGCTGGAACCCCCCATGCTCCATAAAGGAGTGATTCAGCCATTTGATGATCGTACTTTTACCGATGTTGACGTTGTACACGAATTCACTAATGTTCACGTCGGCATCCACCCGCTCCTGGGCGGTTTTATTGGCGAGGAAAAGCATCTCTTCTTCTGTGAGGGGTCTTTCAACCGCGCGTATGACAAGATGGAACATCCGTCTTGCATTACGCTCAACCTCTTCTTTATGCTTATCTGTATCTGAAATCACGATGTCATCGAGCCAGTTCTGGATCATTTCATTTTCATGCCGCTTCAAAAAATCTATCATCATTTCACTGGGACTAGTCATCTTTTGGTCAATCTCCTTCATTCCAGCACGCTCTCTCACTAGTAATAACCCTATCATACCATTAATAAAGGCGGTAAATGGATGAGTTTGGCTTTTGGTGATACTTTCTTCTACTGTCAAAGTTGGAAAATCCCTTCCACCCGTCGGAATCCTCCGTATTTCTCTTCTATTCTCTTATTTCTATAGGATATTTCATTATAAAGAACTAGTAAACTTATAATAAAACACAAAAAACGACACTATATGACAAGGTTCAATAAAAAATGATTCTTTACGTGATGAAAATTACCTGCTACTATAGTTCTTAATAAAGAACACCCCTCCCTAACTTTCTCTCTATCATCAAGAGCTTGAACCAGACATCCTTACCTCTGAACTATTTTTCCCAACTGTATCAACCAGATTCCATCCCCTTCGACATGCGAACCACTGGTATTTCACTCTTTTATTGTTCATTATTAAGAACTTGAGGTGATTTCATTGAAGGTGCTCATCGGTTTCCTCTTCCTCTGTCTCATTCTCACTCTTTCATCGGATGTGACCTCCAAGGATCACGCTGAGATCCAGGCAGATGAGTCCTTCCCGTTTAAACTGAGGGATCTTTCTCCGCGCTCCCAGTCCCAGGATGATTGGATGCTGATCTTTGAAGAAGAATTCAGTGGAGACTCTTGGAGAGAGAAATGGAATATCCAGGACTGGCCTTCAGATAAGAACGAGGAGCTCCAGTATTACACGCCCGACAATGTCACGGCGCGAAACGGATACCTCGTGCTTTCCTCGAAATCGGAGCGCTTTAAAGGAAGGGATTATACGTCAGGGGCTGTGACCACGGAAGATTTATTTGAATTCACATACGGCAAATTGGAAATACGGGCCAAACTCCCTTCTTCAAAAGGAGTATTTCCAGCTCTCTGGCTCGTGAACTCTGAATCGGAGGATTGGCTGCCCGAGATCGATGTGGTGGAGAATATCGGACAGGAACCGAACAACCTCTATTTCGTCGTTCACTGGAAGGATGATAAAGGCGTTCAAAAACGGGACTACCTCACCTATACAGGGGAGGAAGCCTTTCACGAGCACTTCCACACGTACGGGATGATCTGGGATGAAGACAAGATCTCTTGGACGCTCGACGGTCAGGTGGTATTCGAAACCACAGCCTTCTCTCCGGATGTCCCTCTCTTTCTTTATATGAATACCGCCATCGGCGGAATATGGCCGGGGGATCCAGAGCCGGGGAATGTTAATGAAGAATTCCTGATTGACTATGTGCGGGTCTATCAAGACCGCGGGGAGGAATGAATATGCTATTGCTCTTGATTACCTTCACACTTTTTATCGCCTTCGTCCTGTTTCAAACCGTCTATATCCTGGTCCCCCTGTTCAAGAATGAAAAGAAGAAACGGGTCCCCATCAACCGACAGCACTCCTTCTCCATCATCGTTCCCGCTTATAATGAAGAGAGGGTGATCGAGAATTGCATACACGGCTATTTGCATCAGGCCCACCGGGACGCGGAGCTGATCATCGTGAACGATGGCTCGACCGATTCCACCTTCAATGTCCTGAAGGAATTACTGGATCTCCATATCTACCACAGACCTGGTGAAGACGGGCTCTTTCATAAAGAAGTGATCAATGTCTTCCGCTCCTCTCTCCATCCTTCGATCTATGTGCTAGATAAAGTGAATGGCGGGAAAGCCGATGCACTGAATGCAGGCATCACCTTCAGTCGTAACGAGCTCGTGGTCACCCTGGATGCCGATAGTATCCTTGGGGAAGATGCGTTAGTGGAAATGAACGCGGCCTTCCAGGATCACAGGGTCATCGCCTGCGGCGGCAACGTCTTGATTTCTCAGGCATTTTCAGGTGAGATCGGGAATCTGAAGCCAACATTTACGATCCCGAACGTGATCCGCTATCAGTTCCTTCAGTATCTGACCGCCTTTCTCCTCCACAAGCGGGCACAGGCAGCGGTCGGCGCCATCACGGTCATCGCCGGGGCGTTCGGCACGTTCCGCCGGGAGACACTATTCCACATACAAGGCTTCCGCAGTACGATTGGCGAAGATATGGATATCACCCTGAAACTGCACCGGTGGATCGAAGAGAATGGCCGCAGCTCGCGGATCGCCTTTGTTCCTTCCGCCGTCTGCTACACGGAGTGCCCCGATACATTGAAGTCCATGTTCAAGCAGCGGGTCCGATGGCAAAAGGCGTTCATCGACTGCCTGATTCACTACCGCTCCTCCTATTTCACCCGGTTTTCCTGGAGATTCTCCCTTTTCTTCCTGGTCGACCAGTTCATCATCGGCACGCTGAATGCGTTCACCGTGATTGCTGCACCCGTCGTCTTCATCTTCCGCCATGACGGGATGACGCTTTTCCTGTTGCTCGGGCTGACAGCAGTCCTGCTCTTCATGTATCAAAGCATCATCACGATCTATATCAGCAGGCTTCACGGCATCCGGTTTTCAAAACGGGACATCATCCGGATCCTCTGCTTCCTGCCTGTGGAAATCGGCGTGTACCGGATGATCAACCTCGTATTCGTCGTGTACGGCACCCTCTCCTACTTCCATCAGCCCCAGTCATGGGATAAGTTTGAACGGACCGGGACGGTAGGCTGGAAGGGAGTGAAGCGGGCATGATGATGAAGAGCCTTTTCGCATCCGGCTTCCTAGCCCTTCTTTTCAGTATCTTTGCAGGCATCTTCCTCTACTTCACCGAGCTTCTTCCCCCTGAGCCTGTCACGACTGCAGCGGCAGACAGCAACATCCAGATCGACGCCTGCGCGAAGGAATCCAGGACGTTCACGGGAAGGACGAGAACTGACGGTACGGTCCCGATCCTCACCTATCACCGCATCGTGGAGGAGAGCGACCTCTCGTCCCGGCACATGATCGACGGGAAGGTAAACCAGATGATCGTCACGAAGGAGGAATTCGAGAAACAGATCGCGTTTTTGAAAGAAGAAGGCTTCACGTCCCTTACCCTTCCTGAGCTCCATGAATTCCTTGTAAACAAACAGGAGATCCCCAAAAGGAGCGTCGTCATCACCTTCGACGACGGATATAAAGACAACGTGACCGAGGCATATCCAATTTTGAAGAAGTACGGATTTCAGGCTGCAAGCTTCCTGATCGCAGGTATGATCACAGCGGAAGACCGTCCCTTCACCCCGGAATATGTCCAGTACGCCAGCACGAAGGAACTTTCCTCCGCCTGCACCGTCTTTTCCTATTATAGTCACACGTTTGACTTCCATCATCGGAAAGGGTCCTCCATGGAGGATGAGAAAAGCTTTTTGATCACGGAAGACGCAAATGCCATCAAAAAAGATCTTGCGAAAAGCATCGGGGTCCTGAAGGGAGAGAGCCTTGCCTTTGCTTATCCTTACGGGGAATATTCCCCCAAGTCCATCAGGATCCTGAAGGAACTCGGCACCAGCATGGCATTCACAACGGAAGAGCGTGACGCTTCTCAAGCCGATCATCTTTATGAGCTCCCGCGGCATTCGGTCTTTTACGATACCACCATGACCAAGTTTCGATCCATCTTCAAACCCCATCATTGAAGAAAGCCGTCCCGGGATGACCGGGACGGCTTTCATTATAGTTTCATCTTGCCGAATACGTTCTTCTCGAAGTCTTCAGGAGACAGAGGTCTGCTGATGGCATACCCTTGGATCACATCGCATTCGGTCTGTTTCAGGAAGTCGTATTCCCCCATATCCTCGACTCCTTCTGCGGTGACCTTCAGCTGCAGATGCTTGGCCATGGAGATGATGCTCATGACGATGGCTTTGTGATCCTCATGGGAAGAAATCCCCTTGATGAAGGAGCGGTCGATCTTCAACGTATCGAGTGGATACTGTTTCAGATAGCTCAAGCTTGAGTAGCCCGTCCCGAAATCATCCATGGAGATGGAAACCCCGATCTCCTTCAGTTCGTTCAGCTTCCGGATCATAATGTCTAGTTCATACATGGCGATGCTCTCGGTGACTTCTAGATCGAGATAATCCGGATTGAGACCCGTCCGCTTCAGAACGTCCTTCACCATGCAGGCGAATGATTCGTCAAGGAGCTGCTTGATCGAGACATTGACGCCTACCTTCATCGGCGGGTAGCCGGCACGCTGCCAGCGGACGTTCTGCTTGCAGGCTTCCTTCAGCACCCATTCCCCTATCGGGATGATGAGTCCCGTTTCTTCAGCAACGGGAATGAATTCAGACGGCGACACCGGACCCAAGGTTTGGTTGGTCCATCGAAGGAGTGCCTCCATCCCACACACCTTCTCAGTTGAAAGATGCCAGGACGGCTGGTAATGCAAGGTCAGTTCGTTGCGGGAGAGAGCCGACCGCAGCTCTTTCTCGATGACCATCTTCCGGTAGAACTGATGGTTCATTTCATCAGAGAAGAACTGGAAGCTGTTCTTCCCTTTCTCTTTCACATAGTACATGGCCGTGTCGGCATTTTTCACGAGCGTCTTGGCGTCTCGGGCATCCTGTGGATAAAGGCTGATCCCGATGCTCGGTGTGATGGTATATTCCTGTCCTTGTATCCAGAACTCCCTTCTGAACTGATCGAGCAGATCGTTGGCGATGGCCACCGCGTCCTCCTTGGAACAATCCGGGAAGAGAAGGGTGAACTCATCCCCGCCAAGCCGATAGACGTTCGCTCCATACGATCTCAGGAAATCTTCCAAACGCTCGGCAACTTCGATGAGGAGCAAGTCCCCGAAGTCGTGACCAAGGGTATCATTGATGTATTTGAATCGATCCAGATCGATGAGCATGAGGGCTCCACCGGAGGCATCCTCAAGGAAGCCTGTGAGATCATCATTGAACTGCCGGCGATTCGGGAGCCTCGTCAATACATCGTGATTCGCCTGATAGGCAAGCTCTTCTTCATGCTCCTTCCGCTCCGTGATGTCTGTGGATACACAGAGCACCAGGGTGGTGTCATCCGTCACAATGGGGATCTTCGACGTTTGGAGCCAGCGGACACCGCCGCTTGTGTCGACGAATTTCTCTTCCTCGACATCGATCCCCCTCATCGTCCGCAAGATGAACCGGTCCATTTCCGCAATGTCCCCGCCCGTCTGCCTGCTCTCCTGCAGCTCCAGATCGGTCTTGCCGATCATCTCATCCTTGGAGAGCCCGAATAAGGAGGCATAAGCGAGATTCACCAGGTAATACCGCCCGTCCTCATCTTTTGCATAAATATAGCTCGGGTTCATATCGATCACCGTCCTGAGGAAGGTGTGCTGCTCATCGATCCGTTCATTCATCTTCTTCACGGTTTCCACATGGATGCGATTAGACAAGATCAAGATGGAAATGGCGAACAGCAGGACCGCGAATGAACTCGGTAGCAGCATGGAACCGGGATAGAGATTCAGTACCCCGAGGGAATAGCCCACCACGGTGGAGATGGTGAAGTGGATCAGGAAGGAACGCTGGGCCGGGCTCTCGATCCATCTCGATAATAAATAGGATACAGCGAGACTGACGGCGAACATGATCGTATTCAGATAAAACACCCACGAATACTCGCCTGGTACAGGGAAGTAGAATGGGAATGCATGACCTGGATTGATCACCCGCAGGGAGGCGACCCCCTTCTCGGTCCATCCGATCACATAAACAGCGAAACTCCAGCAATAGAAGAAGATGAGGATGCTCCTATTCATGAAGAAGCGCCATCTGGTCCCCTTCAAGTGCTTCATCTCCTGCGTATAAACGGTGTAGGCCACGTGGAAGAGAATCGGTGCGATCATGATGCTGCCGAACCGGAAGAGCCTGAAGAGAAACTCGACTACCTCCTCAGGGAGCAGCGTATAAGCGAATAATACCGATACATCCAACTGCCAGAACGTGGCGAAAACGAGGAATAAGAAAAGCACCCTCGATAGACGGCTTCCTTTGAACATGCGAAGGATGGTGGCGCCGATGATGATCGGAATCAATGCGACGATAACTGAGTATAAAAAAAACATGATGCCATCCCTCCTACTTCGAAATTAGCATACAGGCATTATTTCCGCTTATGCCGTGTGTGGTGATGCTGACGCTCGAGACCGGCTGATAGATCGTCTCCCTCACCAAGGGAAGGGACTCAAATCCTTTCTGCCTGGTTTTGATGGTGGGCGGGATAAATCCGTACTCCATGGACAGGATGGAAGAGATCGTCTGGATCGCTCCCATGGCGGCAAAGGAATGGCCCGTCATCCCTTTGATCGACGTGATCGGGACCTTCCCTTTGAACATGCGATGGTGATTCTTGGATTCGATCCGGTCATTCACCTTCAGGCCGAGTGCCTGGCTGTTCACATAGGTGGGGGTCGCATCCCCTACAACCGCTTGGAGGACCAAAAGCATCTCTTTGCCCGTCTCATCAACCTGGAGCATCGGCTTCCCTTCATTGCGTGAGACCACTTTTCCGATACTTCCGTGGATGGGTCGCCCCTTTTTAAGCGCATCTTCCCTTCTTTCGAGGATGAGCATGGCCGCTCCTTCTGCGAGGACGAAGCCGTCATGCTGTTCAGAGAAAGGGACGCCTGCATCGGTGATGGAGCTGGCAGATTGAATGGCCTTCATCTTGAGGAAGCCATTGATGCTCCACTGTCCAAGAGGGGCATCGGTCCCCCCGACCAGGCAGGCATCGACCTGACCCGTCTTAAGCAGTAATTTCCCCAAGGACACGGCATCAAGACTTGCCGTACAGCCTGTCGTAATGGTATATGCAGGCCCCTTCGCCCCGATATGCTCCGATACAGTGGAGGAAATCGTATGGGAATCGACGATGGAAACCCCGTGGACCGGATAGCCTTTCAATCCTGATGCCACTGGGGCATAGGCTTCCACTTCCAGGATCGCCCCTGCCGATGTACCGATGATGACGCCGATCCGTCTGGGATCCGCCGACAGCCCGCTCATGTCAACCGCATCGCGTGCGGCCGCGACGGCGAGTCTTGTCGATCTCGGATACCGCCGGTAATTCCTGTTGCCGAACGTCTCGAACTCATCGTCGATCAGCCCCGCAATGATATCTCCTTCGTTTCTTCCCTTTCCTTTCAGGATGGAGTGGGTGCAAATCCCTGCCTCCAATATATGATGGAATTCTTGTTTATTCTTTGCACCGGGTATCTTCAGGCCATACCCGGTCACGACTATATCTTCCAATCGAACCATCCTTTACATATAGTAGAACATATACCCACAATACATATTATATAAGGAAAAGAGACATATTCCATTATAATTCGACATAAATAGGATGGTCCCTGCTTGTGTAGTGAAGAGAAAACGTTCCCACCAGCTTCAGTGGAAATAAAAATAGCGCCCGTAATCCGGACGCTATAAATCAAATCGTTCTTTAAAGTGCAATGGAACCGTGAACTGGTGCTCGTCACCCGTCAGATACGGGGAATCGAAATAGCTCCGTTCCTTTTCAGGGAGTGAATCGGCCCAAGGGGAATAGGTGCGGAACCGGATCTTATCATGCTTTTCATCGAACTCAGCGAGCCTCATCCAGCCGTTACCGCCGTTATAGCTTGATTGATAGTCGACGAGGACTTGGATGACGGGATGCCCGAAACGGTTTTCCTTAATCCGGTGCACGGTTCCCTGGTGGTGTCCATTCACCGTCATGAACACTTGATCATTCCCATCCACAAGGCCTTCCCACAGGCGACTGCCGCGATTCGTATCGACAGGGAACGTCCCATCGCTTGTGAGGATCTCATGGGACAAGAGGATCGTCGGGATCCCGGGGTGCTCCTTCAGGACCTTTTTGGCCCACGGCAAGTCTTTCTTCAGGTGGCCCATGTCCACTGAGAGGAAGAGGTATTCATAGCTTCCCGCTTCCGTAATGGAATAGGAGCTGAATTTTGACGGGGACGTCCCCTTATAATAGGGCTTATCCGTGTAGCGCTTCGGTCCGTAATAGTAGAGATAAGGATTGCCGAGCCCGTAATCATGATTCCCTGCGAGAGTGATGTAGGGGACCCTGCGGCGATCCAGGACGCTCAGGCTCAGGGATGAGTGTTCCCACTGCTTGGCGGAATCACTCTGATCCACCATATCCCCAAGGAATGCCGTCATGGCAATATTCAATTTCTCCTGCATGGTGGAGATCCATTTCACCTGCTGATGGAACAGCGCAGGCATGTAGCGGACCGTCTTCTGGGGATCAGGCACAAAGAGGAAGTTGTAGTTTTCCTTGTTGCCCAGCAGATGACCTTTGTTGCTCATCCCGCTGCGCAGACTATTTTTCCTCGGTTCCGGAATGAGCCACTTCCCTTTTGGGAGCGCCTTATCCGAAATGCGGATCTCTTGGATGCTTCCGGCGAATAATGAACCCTTGCCGATCCCCTTCCCGATCGTCCACACCCCTTTGTTGGGTGCCAGTAGCCCGTTGACGGTGGATGCATTCTGGCGGAAATCTTCCGCGCCGTTGATGAACACCCTCGTCTTCTTGCCGTCATTGACCACAGCGATGTGATACCAATCCTTTTTCCCCGGGAGGGCAAAGGACCCGAAAACCCTGGATTTCTTGCCGTTTGCCGGTGTTCCCTCCCACTGTACCTGTTTAAAATGCGTGATGGTCAGCTCAGACCCTTTCCTGCCGAGGATCCCCATGCCACTGTATTCATCCCTTGTGAAAGGATCGGGAAGCTTGACGACCGCTTCAATGGTATAGCCTTTCAAGAAGGCCTCCCCATTGAGGGGGGCATCTTTACCCGTCTCAAAATATTGCCCGCCCTTCAAGCTTTTGCGGTTATGAAAGTCGAGGCTTCCGACGATGAATTTCCGTGCGATATCATCCTTCGACCAGTTCAAGAGCCCATCGGTTCCATCATTGACCAGGATGAGCTCATTGCCTTTCCCGCTCCGGTCCTTCAAGATCAGTTTCCCCTCATCCAGTGATCCGCTCTTCACTTCACTCTTGGAGAATCGCCAATGAGCCACCGTGCTGTCCTCAGCGGCTTCAGCCGTGAAGGGATATGCGATGCCCATGAACGCGGCAAGGATGAATGCCACCCATATTCTTTTCACTAGTTCCCCTCCTCCGTCGTGAATGATTTGCTCTTAGTATGGACGAAGAGGATGTATGTATGTGTGATTTTCACTTACGAAAAAGACCCTGCCGGCAAGACAGGGTCCCATGGTTTACATCTGTTTTTTGAAGCGGATCCGTTGGGAAGGCTTCAGGAGGGCAAGGAGCGGCATATGCCGTTCATGGATCCAGCCCATCACGTTGACGGAAGGATCGGCTTCCAAAGGGTGTAGGACAATCCCCATCTCCCCGCGGTAGCGCCCATAATCATCATTATCCATCGTGATGGCTCCCGGCGAGCGCTCAATGCATGCTTCAGGCGAAACTCCGGCAGCCGTCCTTGTGTTCATGATCCTGAGAACATCCCGCCCCGGATCCGGCCTTAGGACATAGTCACCCTCCACCTCACCGGCGCCTTCATAGGAAAGGGTGATGATCCCATCCGCGTCCAGCTCGTGAAGGTGATGCAAAAGATCCGCTGACCATCCAGGATCGCCGATGAATACCCCGCTGACCCCTTCATGGAAAAGACCGGCCGCATGGACGAATGGATCTCCGTGCCTATGATCTTCAAGCGTCGGGAGTCCCTGAAATAACGGTCCCCTCCGTTCCTCATCACCGGGTACGAAAGCATACACGGGAATTCCGAAAGCGTCGAACATCTCCTGTTGGGAACGGAAGAACGCTGTGCTGATCCCCGTTTCCCTTCTCGGATAAAAATTGTGCCATGCGATCAGTGCGGAAGGATCGATTCCCATCCCCAACCATTCTTCGACTTCTTCTTTCCTGACGGTACTTGCGTTAATGGCGAGCTTGAAGTGATGGGAAAGATGCTCCACATCCTCGCGCGAGAACCCATCATCCAGTCTCAGGGCCGTGACCCCAAGCGACCTCATCTCCCTGAAGCAGGTGAGGCCGAGCATCTCCGGAGTCTGCCGTGAGACGTCAGCGAAGACCTCGAAGCCTTCATCATGGAAAAGGGAGAGGAGCTGGCGTATCCGCTCCTGGCCGGCAGGCTCCTCCGGGATATGAAAGGATGTGAAAGCCTGTTTGATCCCCAAGGCAGAGGCACGGATGATCCGTTCTTCTGCCCGTGGATCAGACAGATAAATCGAAATACCGATCATTCAAACTCACTCGCCATCTCGTCTTTGAATCCGAATGCATACGTCAACAGGAAGCCTGCGAGATAGGCAATGAGCAATCCAATGACGTAATAGAGGATTTCCCCTGCGTTCACAAGGAAGATCAGCGGTACACCCGAAACACCGATGGCGAAGGTCGCCACATCGAAATAGGCTTGGAAGGCACCACCGAAACCGGCGCCGAGACATGCTGTCAGGAACGGACGGCCAAGAGGCAGCGTCACCCCGAAGATCAATGGCTCACCGATGCCTAGGATACCAGCAGGAAGGGATCCTCCGATGGCCCGCTTCAGCTTCGGCTTCTTTGTTTTGAAGAAGATGGCGAAGGCCGCTCCGACCTGACCGGCACCACCCATGGCGAGGATCGGCAGAAGTGGATCGTCCCCGATGGAATTGATGAGCTCAAGATGTACAGGCGTCAAGCCCTGATGCAGTCCGGTCACGACAAGTGGAAGGAATGTCGCCCCAAGGACGAATCCTGCACCGATACCGCCGACTTCGATCAATGATAATAATCCTTTAGTAATAATATCAGATATGAATCCACCCACCGGCATGAAGACGGTATACGTCAATAAACCCGTGACTAAGAGAGCAATCGTCGGCGTAAAGATGATATCGATGGCCTGTGGCATGATCTTCCGGACATTCTTCTCGACAAAGGCCATGAAGACGGCAGCAATCAACACCCCGATCAGTCCGCCCCTGCCCGGAAGGAGATTTTCCCCGAAGAGGGCAATGTCGCCGATGGCCGGGTTGATGATAAGGATCCCCGCAAGTCCCCCGAGTGCCGGTGAACCGCCAAATTCCTTGGCAGCATTTACCCCAACAAGAATGCCAAGATAAGCAAACAACCCGCTACCGATCACGGACAGCATCATCACGAGATCGGACTCACCATTCAGCCAGCCGGCCTGGACGAAGAATTTCGTAAAGCCTGTGATGAGACCGGAAGCGATTAATGCAGGAATAAGAGGAATAAAGATATTGGCGATCCTTCTCAGTAAAAGCTTGACCGGCGTACTGTTCTTTTTCTTCAGTTCCGCCTTCCGGTCAGCAGCCCGTGCCTTCAGATCGATGTCGCCTCCATCTTCTGCAACGAGTTTCCCGAACTCTTCCGTGACCTTGTTCACTTTCCCCGGTCCCAAAATGACCTGATAGGTGTCATCTTCCACAAACCCGATGACGCCATCGATGTCCTTCATGGTTGCTTTCTCCACAAGACTCTCATCGGCAACCTTTACACGAAGCCTTGTCATGCAATGCTCGTAGCTCGTGATGTTCCCCGCACCGCCGAACTTCTCCAGTATCGCTGCTGCCAGTTCTCTGTTTGTCACTGCGACCCTCTCCTCTCGACCCCTTTTTTTTTTATATCTGACGCCAACGGGTGGGACTATTCTTCAATAGCCACCCGAACGTACCCGTTGGCATCCCGCAGCCGGTCCTTCGCTTCGTCATACCCGCAGCCGAGCTTGATCATGACGATCGAGGCCTTGACCTCATTATGAGCAAGCTTCAACGTCTTCAGCGCCGTATCTTCGTCGGTCCCCGTGATATCACGGATGATGCCGACGGCCCTTCGTTCCAGCTTATAGTTGCTGATATTCACATCGACCATGAGGTTGCCGTAGGCTTTTCCAAGTTTGATCATGGAGGCAGTGGAGATCATGTTGAGCACGAGCTTCTGAGCCGTCCCTGCTTTGAGCCTTGTTGAACCCGTCAGTGCTTCGGGACCTACATTCACTTCAATTTTATGCTCGGCTTCCTCAGATATTCTTGCCCCTTCATTGCAGGAGAGTGCGACAGTGACAGCCCCGACTTCCCTCGCGTACCGCAGCCCCCCGATGACATACGGCGTCCGCCCGCTTGCCGCAATCCCCACGACCGTATCTTCAGGAGAAAGCTGAAGCGCGGCAAGGTCTGATGCCCCGAGCTCTTCATTATCTTCCGCTCCTTCTACGGCTTTGACGAATGCCCGTTCACCACCGGCGATCAAGCCGACGACCACATCGCTCCCCACGCTGAAGGTCGGTGGGCACTCCACCGCATCAAGGACGCCGAGCCTGCCACTTGTGCCTGCCCCCATATAGATGAGCCTACCTCCTGAAGAGATAGATGCCACCACTTTATCCACGACTTTTTCTACGACAGGAAGGACTTTTTTAACGGCTTCTGCCACTTTATGATCTTCATCATTCATCATCCGCAACACCTCACCGGTACTTGCGGTATCGATCTTTAACGTATCCGGATTGACCTTCTCGGTTCCCAGTTCATACACATTATCCTGCATTTCAATTCCTCCTAAATCTCGTACGCGCTTTCATCCTTATTATAATCCCTTTTAAAATTATATTTCAACGGATTTGTAAAATTCATAAAATTATATTTTAGTGTAAAAACGGCAACGAAAAAACCCGGTTGACCTAAGAAGGGGACAGGGAGAGAATAAAAGGTTCTCCTTATGCCACCATTGATCAACCGGGTTCCAGCCGTAAGGTTTATTTCATATCAGTTCTTCGCACCATGAGGTCTCGGGTAACGGCTGAAATAATTCATCGTCACCGCGCCGCGTTGGAGCTGTCTATGTAGCACGTCATACGAACAATTCACTTCCATCTTCAGCCCGTTGGTGAAATGGACGAACGTTTTCCCGCAGGCGACGGTCGTTGAGTGGATATGACGGCAGAATAACCAGATGCAATCATCATTATCGGGTGATTGAGTAGGGATGGCCAGGATGTAGTCCATGAGGCTGACCAAAAGCGGTGTCTTTCGATCGTACGACAATACTCTTCGAACCGCCCTGATCCGTCCGTTATAATCGGACCCGTGGACGATGCAGGATTCTTCAAGCACTTCTTTCACAGTCTTTTTACTGTACGTGACTTCCCCTGAACAATCGACAACCTTTGACTGATGCACTCCGTCACAGGAAGGATAAATTGCTGCCGTTCTTTCAGTAATCAACACCTCAAACTTTTTCACATGATCACCCCATATTTTTTAGCCCTAATGAACCAGGACTTTATAATCATTATAGGTTTACTAATTATAACTTCCACTATATTGTTAAAAAGTTTAACTTTATTTGTAAAAAAGTTTTCAGTCGTCATTTTCCCATAAAAAAACCGCGCAGGGGATGATCCCTGATCGCGGTCATTCAATCATTCATTACCTCTTTGATCACAGCTTCCACAAAAGCAGGCGTTTTCACAAACGCACTCTCGATATGAAGTCGTTCGGTGCGCTTATGGGCATCCTTCCCGAACGGTCCAACGTTCAGGACGGGGGCGTCGAGGCTCGCCATGGCATCGAAGGGAATGGAGTACGTCGTTTCCCACACCGGGGTGTTCTCCTCATACACGGTCCAGCCGTGATGCTCATCCTTGAAATTCACATAGCTCAAGTCTGAAATCCCGTTGAAGTAGTGGATCTGCTCCACCTCCAGTCCGAAAGAACGCTCCGCTTCCCTCCTCACCTTCTCCACCAGCTTCTGCACAAGGGGGGAGTCAGACGTGTTCACCGCAGGATAATACGGAGGGGTATACATCAAGACGATGGCAGGCGTCAGCTCCTGACAATCAATGAGAAGGGTATCGGCCATCTTGAATGATTTCTCCCGATCGTCCCCGATATACGAGCGGATATCCTGCTTCAATGCTTCGATGTATTCCTTCCCCATCTTCATCTCGGCATAGCGGAGAAGCTCCCCGTAGCGCAGGACGGATACATCGCCGACCGCCGGGATCCCTTCCCTTTCGCACAGCTCCCCGTACCACTCATTGCACTCGTCTGCCGCTTCCCTGGCCACCTCCTCGAAGGTATTCATCACATCGGCAGCCGAGCGCTTCATCGTGAACACATTGTACATGGCCACGGTACCAAACGGCGTCTGGGCCGAATAATTCAGGCGCAGGTCTTCCTGGAGCAATGTGATCGGAAGCGGCGTCGACTCGCCTTGATCGCTTTCCCGGAACAGGGGATTCCATTCCATCTTCCTGGTCAGGAATGACGCCATGAACGATGAGGTCAACCCGCTGAGAGGCTCCCCGACATGGGTTTCCCTCCCGTAGAAAAGCGCCGACGGCATGATTTTTCCGATGGAACCCGAATAGACTTTATAAGCCGTATCCGTCGGGTTCTGGGAGAAGACCGGCTCCCCGTTCAGGAAGAGGGTGTACGTAAGTCCATGCTCATCCTTCATGTCATTGAGGGCCGTCACGGCAGCCCTCATACCGGAAGAGTTGACCTCCTCATCCGGTACCGTCAAAAGGACCAGATTCACCTGCCATCCTTCCTCTGCCGCTTTCTCGATGGTCGCCATATGGACGGCAAGCCCCGCCTTCATGTCCATCGTACCGCGTCCCCACAGGAACGTGCCTGCTTCAAGATCCTTCTTCGCTTCGGGATGAAGTTCGGACGCGTATTGAGGAAGCTCTTTGGTGAGAGCCTCTGGATTGAATGCAAGTGCTTCGAGCACCCCGTATTCTTCCGTACTCACCGTATCGAAATGACTGATGAGGACGATGGTCTTCTTTGCTTGCGGATGCTTATAAAGGGCCGTCAGGAATGAACGCCCAAGATCGGCTTCCCCAAGCTTCAGCTGCTGTGGATGCTCGGTAAAATACGGAATGCTCTTCATTTTTTCCATCAGCTTCCTCGGGAATTCGATTTCCCCTTCCGTCAACGTCCTGCTGTGCCAGCTGACGAGCTCACAAAGCAGTGCTCGCAATGCTTCCGGCGTTTGCCACTGTGCCATGACCCTTCCCCCTTTTATCGATCTTCTCTATAGTATCCCTGCATACGCTGTCTGATCTGAGTCATATGATGACGCATTTGCCTTTTCGCTGACTCCCGGTCCCCGACCTTGAGGAAACGGACGAGGTGAACATGCTCTTCGTAGGCTTCCATCGCACTCATCCTGAGCCTGCCCGACAATCCGAGGAAGGCACGGTTCACTCCCGTATTGGATGCTTTGATCATGTCCTTCAGCTTCGGATTCGGATTCGGTGCTGCCAACAGGAGATGGAAGCGCCGGTCCAGGTCAATGAACTCATCGTATCGGTCCTCTAGTATCGCACGGTGCTGCGCTTCCAGATTGTCGTCTAGTTCACCCATAAGGCTGTCATACAGTTCCGGGATCACCTCGAGATTATATACTTCGAGAAGCTCCCTGATCTCCAGATGCTGCAGCCCATCCTCCTCGGTGAAGGAAGCGACGACGGCAATCTTCGCATCTGAAATCGTCACCAGCCCTTCGGCAGCAAGTTTCCTCAGCGCTTCCCTGATCGGCGTCCGGCTGATTCCATATTCTTCGGCAAGCCTTTTCTCCGGGAGCTCATCCCCCGAGGGCAGCTCTCCTGAAAGAATCTGCTTCCTTAAGAGCTGGAATGCCTGACCTGCCAGTGTTTTTTTAATGATCAAACCCTTCCCCCCTTGTTTGAATCATTCCCGGTATACCGTATACATGTATCGTACGGTATGATACCCTACCTGTAAATAGACTTTTTTGAAAATTAGTAAAACGAGGAAGGTGTCAGCCCATGAATCCCCAATGAATCAGTGAATTAATAGAAGAAATTGGAACAGACGGTGTAACCATCAACGAAACCGCCTTGCTGCAGCATAGCCACGATGAGTCCCATCATCCCGGGGTCAGCCCAGATGTGGTCGTTTCCCCGGATAATACGAAAGAAGTAGTGGCTATTCTCCGAACCGCATCCCGGTACGGGATCCCCGTGACCCCATACGGAGCGGGATCCGGATTGGACGGAGGGGCTATCCCGCTCCACAACGGAATTTCTCTCGATTTCACCCGGATGGACCGCATCCTCCATTTCAGCCCCGAAGATATGAGCGTTACCGTTCAGCCCGGCATTACCCGCCTCGCCCTGAACAAACAGATCAACCGCCATGGTCTCCACTTCCCCATCGACCCGGGAGCCGATGCAAGCATCGGCGGCATGACTGCAACGAACGCAAGCGGGACCACCGCCGTCCGCTACGGATCCATGAGGGATCAGGTGCTCGACCTTGAAGTTGTCTTGGCTGACGGCAGGGCCATCCATACCGGCAGCCGTGCCAAAAAATCATCCAGCGGCTATCACCTCAATGGCCTCTTTACAGGATCGGAAGGAACCCTCGGCATCATCACCGGCATCACCTTGAAGCTCCATGGTACGCCGGAGCATAGGATTGCAGCCCGCTGTACATTTCCTTCTCCGAAGGCCTGTGCAGAAGCAGCCCACCTGATCCTCATGAGCGGGATCCCCGTCCAGCGGATCGAGCTAGTAGACTCCGAAAGCATCCGTCAGGTGAACGCATACGGACAATATGCATTTCCCGAGGAGCATTCCCTTTTCTTCGAATTTGCCGGAACGAAGGGCGGCGTGGAAGAAGAAGCAAGTCTCACAGAAGAGCTGATGAAGGACGCGGGATGCAGCCACTGGGAACGCGCCGCGGGATCGAAGGAAAGAAGCGAAATCTGGCGGGCAAGACATGAGCTTTCCTATGCCTTCAGCCATATTCTAGGGAAGAAGATGCTCGGCTCCGATGTGTGCGTTCCACTCTCACATTTGGCGGACCTTGTCGTCCATGCCCGGACCCTCATCGAAGGCAGCGGACTTCTAGGAGGCGTCTTCGGACATGTCGGGGACGGAAACTTCCACACAAGCATCGTCTATGACCCGAAGAAACCCAATGAACGCGAAAGAGCCCTTCATATCAATGAAGAGCTCGTACTCAAAGCCCTCGGATCAGGAGGAACCTGCACCGGGGAGCACGGAGTCGGCATCGGGAAGAAAAAATACCAGGTGCAGGAGCACGGAGAAGCAGCGGCGGTCATGACATCCTTCAAGCAACTCCTCGATCCTGAAGGGATCCTGAACCCGGGGAAAATCTTCGACTGACCCTCCCCCGGAACATCCAACGTCATATCTCTGATCCGATTCTGATAAGATAAGAGAAAAAGAGGAGGAGGCTGAGAGGGTTGAAAAATGTCACGAAAGTCATCATACCCGCTGCCGGTCTCGGGACCCGGTTCCTGCCGGCGACGAAAGCACAGCCCAAAGAAATGCTCCCCATCGTCGACAAGCCGACGATCCAATACATCATCGAAGAAGCCGTTTCTTCCGGCATCACGGATATCATCATCATTACCGGTCGGGGAAAAAGAAGCATCGAAGATCACTTCGACAAATCCTATGAACTGGAATCCACCCTCGCCGATAAAGGAAAGTGGGAGGAGCTAGAAGAGATACAGTCGATCTCGAACCTGGCAAACATCCATTATATCAGGCAGAAGGAGCCACTCGGACTCGGGCATGCCGTCCTGTGTGCCCGCTCGTTCATCGGGGATTCCCCTTTTGCCGTCATGCTCGGCGATGACCTCATCGACTCCAAGGTTCCGTGCCTGCAGCAGCTCATCAGCTCGTACGATGAGCTGGGAGGTCCCATCCTCGGGGTCCAGCGCATCGACCACGACGAAACGGGAAAATATGGGATTGTCCAAACAGGTCCGCAAACCGCGCGTTCAGGTTGCCACATCGTCGACGGGCTCATCGAGAAACCGGACCCTTCCCATGCCCCATCAGACCTTGCCATCATGGGCCGCTACATCCTCACCCCCGAGATCTTCTCCTACCTCGAAGACCTCGGACCCGGAGCAGGAGGCGAATACCAGCTCACCGACGCCATCCATCACTATAGCAGCAACCACCCGGTCTATGCCCAGGAATTCGACGGAGAGCGATATGACATCGGCGATAAGTTCGGCTTTATACGGGCCACGGTTGATTTTGCGCTGAAGCGGGATGGACTTGGGGAGGAACTGCGCTCTTATCTTAGGAAACTTGGAAGACAAGGATAAAGGAAAAAGGCCGGAACCGGCCTTTTTCCTTTTGTTATCTGGGAAGCGTAAAGACCTCTCCCACCTCACTATAATTCCCTGCCAAGCGCCCCAGAGGGGAAAGACGGTTCAAGTCCACCTTATAATCCCCCAGATATACGTCTTCCTGAATGTGATAATGGGTCACTCTTCCGATGATCAACCAATCAGAGCCAAGGGAAGTCATCTGTTCCAATCTACACTCCATCTGGATCGGTGCTTCCTTCACCCGTTTTGCCCTCACCGTACGACTCTCAACAGGAGTAACACCTGCCCTTTTAAATTCGTCTATTGTTTCCTCCACGTTTTCAGCTGTCACGTGCATCTGATTCCCGAGAGAGGCAGGAACAACATTCACGACGAACTCACCGATCGCTTTTATATTCACAAACGTGTCCTTTTCTGTCCCCGTCCTCTCCCCTACACCCGGCCCGATGGAGAAACAGAGCATCGGGGGATTACGCGAAGCGACCGTAAAGAAACTGAATGGTGCCAGATTCAAGCACCCTGCCTCGGAAATGGTCGATACCCAGGCAATGGGCCTTGGAACAACCGACCCACTCAATAGTTTATACATTTGATTGTCATGTAACTGACTGGGGTTGAACTCTATCAATCTGCCATTCTCCTTCCTGCTAATTCGCTTTAGAACGTAATGTTTGATACTCCTCCTCTTCCACCGGCTTATCGGCAGCCGACGGAAGTAGCCATGATCCTACCACACAAATGACAAAGTTCAATCCAAGACCGATCACACCCCCGTGGATACCATAAATCGTTTTATTGCCTGTAAGAGTAAGGACCCCGGCAAGTAACGCACCGAAAAGCATCCCCCAGAAAACCGCCCTCTTATCAAGCCCTTTCCAATAGAGACCAAGGACAAACGCCGGGAAAACCTGAACAAGAAGTTCAAATTTCAAAATAAAGATTTCATACAGAGTACCTGGAGGATTCCACGCCACCCATAAAAGCAGGAAGACAGCCACAACCCCGACCACCTTTCCAACCATGACCTTCCTGTGCTCAGACGCGTGCGGATTCATAAAGCGCCCGTACACATCATTGGAAATCATGGAAGAAAAGCTCAGGAGGACTGAATCAGCAGTCGACACGATGGCCGCCACGATCCCACCGAAGAAAATGATCATCATCCAATAATAAAATGGATTGATGGCAGCAATATCGTTTGCCATCATGCCGACGATCTGCTCTGAACCGACGGTATCCAGGCCTGGATACAACATGATGGCTGTAATACCTACGATAAACACCAAACCTGTTGTAATCAGGGGCATCCAAGCCATCCTGGAAAAAGACTTCTTAAGCGTTCTTTCACTCTGTGCCGAATAGATCCGCTGCACCGCATGGGGATATATACTTGCACCCAATCCGACAAGGAGCAGCATGCTAAACCAATTAATCGACACTTCAGTCGGCGGAACGGCGGTTTTGACCGGCTCCATTTCATGAATATACCGGGTAACTTCTGCAAAATTGCCACCCACAAGATAAAGGCCACCGATGAGGAATACAATGATCCCCACCATCAGGATGATCCCCTGCATGACATCGGTAAAAGCAACCGCTTTCATACCTCCCATCCATTCATAAGCCAACATCACGAAGATAAAGGCAAGTACAGCGATCTGATAGGGGATTGTCCCCCCCGTCATACCTGAAACCGCATGACCAATCGCTACAAGCTGCTCTAATAGATAGTTTCCAAGACCCCACAGCATGAGAAAGATACTCAACAATGTCACGGCCTTCGATTGAAAACGATGATGCACCCAATCCGTTGGGGTAATGAAGTTGCGGCGCTTCGCTACAACATAGAGTCTGGGAGCAAATAAAAGATAGATCCCGATGATGATGGTCATGAAGGAAATGGATTGAAGCCAAGAGAATCCGGTCCGATAGGCCGAAGGGGCGTACCCCACTATCGTATTGCCACTGTATTGAGTCGCATATAAAGTAAAGAATAGTGCAATGATTCCAAGGTTCCTCCCAGCGAGATAATATCCTGAAAGAGAGTGGTGAAGGTTTTTCTCACCCCTGCCCGAAAAATAGCCGATCACCAGCATGATCACGGCAAAAGCCGAGAGTATGATAATCCCATCAGCACCTGCAAACGTAAGTTCCATCCCTTATCGCTCCTCCTTCATTCGCTCAGACTCTTCTTCATCTTCAACAAGATTCCACTGCGTTCGGCACAGCCAGCTCAAATAGCCACACAGAGCAATTGAAAAAATGAGGGAAATAAACGCCCATAGGGGAAAACCGAATATGAAGGGTTCAACGGCAGCTGAAGGAAAGTACCACGGTACTACGGCCATGACCAATAAAACCATGAAGACCCAAATCCACTTTTTACGAATCGGTTCCTTAATCGATTTCTCTTTCATTCTTCCTCCTCCTGTTCTTTGAACGAACAAAATCAAGCGCTTACATTTTTTCAGATGATATTCTCTTTCTGGAGCGTTTCCAACTCTTCTTTCTTCATCCCTAACATACCTGAATAAATTTCCATATTATGCTTCCCCATTTTCTCTGCCCCGGCTTCTTTGACCCTTCCAGGTGTTCGACTAAGCTTTGGAACGATTCCAGGCATGGGGAATTCGCCCAGATCAGGATGGTCAACCTTGAGGATCATTTCCCTCTCCTTATAATGGGGATCCTCCAGGATTTCCTTTGCCGTGTATATCAGTCCCGAAGGCACTCCTTTCTCAGCAAGAATCTCCAGTGCCTCTTGTGCATCCAAGGATTTTGTCCATTCCTCTATGATGGAGTCGATGAGCTTCATATTTTCACCCCGGGCATAATGAGTGGAAAACCGTTCATCCTCTGCAAGGCCAGGGTTCCCCATTGCCTCACACAAGCGGGTAAATACCCCATCAGAGTTTGCCCCTATCACGATATAGGTGCGATCTTTTGTGAAATAGATATTGGACGGAGCTACTCCCGGCAGGATATTCCCCATCCGTTCTCTTACATACCCGGCAAGGAGATAATCGGGAATCAGACTTTCCATAATGGAGAAAACCGATTCATACAAGGCCGTATCCACTACCTGCCCTTTCCCTGAATGATTTCTCTCATGTACCGCAACCAAACAACCAATCGTAGCAAAGAGAGCAGCCAGCGTATCTCCTACTGATACTCCTATGCGGGAGGGAGGACGATCTTCAAATCCTGTCACATTCCTCAGTCCACCCATGGCCTCTCCGACACTTCCGAATCCTGCACGGTGTTTATACGGGCCTGTTTGACCAAACCCCGATGTCCGTACCATGATGAGGCGGGGATTGATGGCGGAGAGCTCCTCATAGGATAGATTCCACTTTTCCATCGTTCCAGGGCGGAAGTTCTCAATGATGATGTCAGTTTCCTTCACAAGCTCCTTTAAGATTCCCTGTCCTTTCTCTTCTCTGAGATTGAGCGTGATCGACTTCTTATTCCGGGATTGAATCGGCCACCATAGGCCGATTCCGTCTTTGGACTTCCCCCAGTTTCTCATGGGATCCGATTTGCCCGGAGGCTCCACCTTGATTACTTCAGCTCCGAAATCCGCCAGCATCCTGCCGCTGAATGGTCCGGCCAGCAAGGTCCCCAGTTCCACCACTCGCAAGTCCTCCAATGGAAGCTTTTGTTCCTCCACATGATCCTCTCCTTGTTAGAATTTTCTTAATCTTGTATACAAATTTAACTTCTTGTATACAATTAGTCAATAACTATTTAAATAAAGCGCTTTTATTTATTAAATATTGTGAATTTTAGTTTTATTGTATACAATGTACATGAGGTGTTGGTATGGATGCATACAAATATATTAAAGGCGCTATCATTGACGGTCGTTATACTCCAGGTATGCGATTGGGAGAAGAATTTCTTGCAAAGGAACTGAATTTAAGTAGAACACCGATCAGGGAAGCCATCCGGCATCTTGAAGCAGAGGGGTTGGTTATTCCCCTGAAACGAGGCGTAAGTGTCCGAAACTTCACTAATGAGGACATCCGGCAGATCTATGACCTCAGGACTCTCCTCGAGGGGTACGCTGCAAGCCAGGCAGCCATTCATCGGACAGAAGAGGATTTAGTCAAAATGGAGAGCGCGAATATTCAATATGAAAAGGTCATTCAAGATTATGGGGAATCCGACCTAGGAAGGGTCAAGGAAATCGTTGATGTGAACCAGCAGTTTCATGAGGTGATCATCTCCGCAGCGAACAACGCTCATCTGCATTTTCATCTATCAAAAGTCGTTGTCGTCCCCATCGTCTACAGGTCTTTCTATTGGTATGATGACAATCAATTAAGACGATCATTGGAAATCCATAAAATCATTCTGCAGGCCATTCAGAATAAAGAACCTGAAAGAGCCAGAATTGCCATGCACGAACACATCTACCAGGGAAGGGATCATGTCTTAAAGCATTTGGATAAGATCAAAAGCGCCAAACAGTAAAAGGAGGATCCAGGATGATAGAAATCTGTGAAGTAGGTCCACGTGACGGGCTCCAGAATGAGCCTAAAATCCTCAGTACTGCACAAAAAGCCGAGCTGATTACACGTCTGATTGAATCTGGTGTCCGTTATTTTGAAGCTGTTTCATTCGTCAACCCTACCGTCGTCCCTCAAATGGCAGATGCAGAAGAGGTGCTCAACGCACTCCCCAAAGGCAACGGAGTCACATACGCAGGACTCATCCTGAGTCGCTCGGGCCTCACAAGGGCCCTTACGACGGATGTCGACTGTCTCCATGTTGTCACGACTACAAGCGACAGCTTAAATCTCAAGAATGTCAAACGGACAGTAGCCCAATCAGTTACCGAGCTGGAAGACGTCATCCGTGAAGGGACCGCTGCCTCCAAGGACGTGTTGGGGGTTCTCGGCACTGCTTTCGGATGCCCTTTCGAAGGCAACGTGGAATCGAGCACTGTCCTTCATGTAGCTGAACGTTTCCTTCAAGCAGGATGCACAGGGATCACCCTTGCCGATACAACAGGAATGGCAAACCCCCAGCAGGTCCATGATCTGGTGAAGATGTTTCACAGGGCGTTTGGAGAAGACCTGAAGCTCGGCCTCCACTTCCATAATACCCGAGGACTGGGACTTGCCAATACGTTAGCTGGCTACCAGGCTGGGGTCCGCCACTTTGATTCTTCGATCTCCGGCCTCGGTGGTTGTCCATTTGCCCCTAAGGCAGTCGGTAATGTGTGCACCGAAGATATGGTCAATATGTTTCATCAGATGGGGATTGATACTGGAACCACCCTTTCAGCTTTATTAGAAACATCATCCTGGACCGAAAACATCATGGGGAGACCCCTTGATGGAATGCTGCTGAAAGCTGGAACTGCTTGATAGATCAATACAATAGGAAAGACCGTCCAAGAAATTGGACGGTCTTTTCTACACGCTCATACTCCTCAAAGAATGCGCCACCTCTACCTTCCCCACCGGCCTGGCAGGTGCTCCCGCAACGATCACATCCGGCTGTATATCCTTCGTCACGACTGAGTTTGCTCCGACTGACACATTATCCCCAATGATGACGGGACCGGCCACGACGGCCCCCGTGAAGATGGTCACATTATCACCGATGATCGGCTTGATTTGACCATTCCGCTCCTGGTCCCTCCCCCCGATCGTGACGTTTTGGAACACCTCGAGGTTCGCCCCGGCCTTCACTTTCGTTCCGATCACCACTCCAACCGAGTGGGCAATGCGGAAGCCGGGACCGATTTCGGCACCGTAGGAAATCTCTGCACCATAGAAAATGATCCCTGCCGACCGGAGGATCCTGGGAATGAGCGGCACCCGCTTTACATGAAGGGCGTGCCCCATCCGGTACATCACGACAAGCCAGAAGGTCGAAGCATTGAAGAAGCTGATGATCAATCCTTTCGGGGATAACCCATATGCCCTGTAGTCTGATTTAATCAAATGGAACATGCGGTCCACATCCTTCTCCTTTTTCATCCAGTCTAGCCCCTGGATATGAAGGGAATATGGAAGAGATATTAGTGATTTGTAAAGAATCCATAACAAAAAACCTCCGCTCAATCGATTCCTGAGCGGAGGTTTTTTCCTAACCAGCCTTCATGACTTCATTTCCATGATCTGCGTCATACTGCCCTTCTGATTTGGACATGACGATAGCGGCAAGGGTGTTTCCTGTTAAGTTGACGACGGTACGGGCCATATCCATGATCCTGTCGACCCCTGCGATGAAGGCAAGGCCTTCTGCCGGTACCCCGATGGTACCAAGGGTGGCAAGGAGGACGACGAAGGATGTACCAGGTACAGCGGCCATCCCTTTTGATGTCACCATAAGGACAAGGATGAGGGTGATCTGCTGCATGATGGAAAGGTCGATGCCGTAGACCTGCGCGAGGAACAGGGCAGCGATGGCCTGATACAGGACCGATCCATCAAGGTTGAAGGTGTACCCGATCGGTACGACGAAGGATACGATGGCCTTCGGGCAGCCCATCTTCTCAAGCTTCTCCATGACGCGTGGAAGGACAGTCTCGGAGCTTGATGTACTGAAGGCGAGTAGAAGCTCATCCTTCAAATATTTGAGTAAAGTGAAGATATTCACTCCGGCCCATTTGGCCACCAGCCCCAACACGACGATGAGGAAGAAGATCAGGGCCGCATAGACGAGACCGACGAGCTTTCCGAGTGATACAAGGGAATCGATCCCGAATTTCGAAACGGTTACCCCGATCAGAGCGAACACACCGAGTGGCGCGACCTTCATGACCATGTTCACAACGTGGAACATGGCATGGGAAACGGCGTCGAAGAATTTAATGACCGGTTTCCCACGTTCACCGATGGCTGCCACTCCAAGTCCGAATAGCACGGAGAAGAAGATGATCGCCAGCATATCCCCTTCCACAATGGATTGGAAGAAGTTTGTCGGAACGATATGCAGGAAGGTTTCTGCAATGGATTTGTCTTGCTGACTTTCAGAAGTATCCACATAGGATTGGATGTCTGTTTTCTCCACAGACCCAAGATTGACGTGGCTTCCAGGATGGAACACGTTCGCCAGGATGATCCCGAGGATGATGGCGACGGTCGTGATGACCTCGAAGTAGATGATCGTTTTTGCCCCGAGGCGGCCGAACGCCTTTCCATTCCCGGTGCCTGCCACACCGACGATGAGAGTGGAGATGACGATCGGAATGACGATCATTTTAATCAAACGAAGGAAAAGGTCCCCCAACGGCTGGAGGTACGTAGCAACACGCGGGTCATTAAACCAGATGACCCCGACAAGGATACCCAGGATCAACCCGACGAAGATCTGGGTGGCTAAACCGAAACGAATTTTTTTCATAGATGGTCCCCCTCTTAGATGATGTGCGTAAAGCAAAAAAAGACCGTTCTTAAGAAAGAACAGCCTTTTGGTTGAAAAATAAAGGTTCTTTCTCTCAACTGGCATACGGAGTTAACTGTCGGATTCGGGATTGAGAGTTCCCTACCTAGTAAAAGGATGCACCCCAAGGTATCGAAATACCACTTGCATGATTCCTCCGCTCGATCGATTAAGCCATACTATTTAGTTGTAGTGGGTTGACTTTATTATCCTAATAAAGTTTTATTTAGAAGTCCACAAAATATAATATACAACTTTAATCGATAGACTGTCAAATGTTTTTTAAATAAAGATATTTCAGAATAGTTATTTATTATCATTTTTAACTTTTACAGGGTAATCCACACATCTAAAGATCTATTTTAGGCAAAAAAGTAAACCCGGCGTATGCCAGGTTCAATTGGACTTATCCACAAAATAATCCACCATGAAGGACGACCACACTTCATTCCCTTCTTTATTCGGAAGTTCCTTCTTTGTCACCTGGGATTCAACGTCATTCCAGGCCTTCCAATGATCTATGTATGGATAGTGATGATCCTTGGCATACTCCCTCAGCTTCTTCTCTTCCAATGGATAGTAGTGAGCATCGGGAATCGGGTTGGAGGGCTGCAGTAGAATCATGATATCAGGATTCTCCTTCTTGAACGCATCCAGGATGGAAGATAGATTCTTCAGCCTTTGCTTCATATCGATATGACTATTATCCGCCAGAAGAAACGGTTCCAAAAGGAGGAGATCCGGCTTTTCTTTTGCCAGTGGAAGATGAAGTCCTTCGTTCTTAACCTCTTCCGATGTCTTTCCTCCGATTTCATGGACGGAGACGGATAGGAGATCTTCTCCATACTCTTTCGTCAATGCCTTTTTCACCGTATCGGGCCAGGCTCCTGGTTCGTCCGATGTGGACGACGCCCCGGCGATCATCATGCGTACGGGTTTCCCTTGGGCCTCTTTTTCCCTGAAGAGCGGTTGAACATCACGGGGCAACCCATTGATCCGGTCCAACACCTGCAGCCGGTGCCTTTCGTTTTCTGCCTTCTTCTCTGCTTTCGCCTTCTCTACTTCCAGCACTTCCTGATGGGAGGCGTAGGCCGAAGCCTGCACTTCCCTCACCTCTCCTTCCCAGTGATACTTCCCCCCGATCACAACCGATGAGGTCAGTAGACCCAACATGACCAATCCTATTCTCATTCACTCGTCCCTCCAATCTATGAACTCTATCATAAAGGAAATAAGTGGCAATATTTGTATATCCGTGTAGATAACCGCACCATAAATTCTGACAAATTCATAGATCAATTTTCATTTTTCTTAAATTAACAGAAAACTTGAGGTTTTCTTAAAAGAAACTTCCTTTATCCACAGGTCCAAGCAGCTTTATCCCCTGATGTAGAGCTGATTGGGTCTTTTGCCACCCATCCTTTTCTCCCTTACTGTGGATATACCGGGAAAACAGAGCGGCGCCTGCTCAAAAGGAATAGGAAATGGAACCATTTGAACTCGTCCATGAACAGTACAGCCAGATGATCCACAAAATCATCCACACCCTACGCATCTACAAGAATCATCATGACTATTACCAGACCGGCTTGATCGCCCTCTGGGAGGCATACGGAAAATTTGACTCTTCTAAAGGAACGTTCACGTCCTTCGCTTATTCCTATATCAGGGGACGGATCCTGACTGAGTTGAAAAGGGAAGCGAGGGAAGAAGAGCGCGGAGTCGAACTGGAGGAAGGAGCAACGGAAGCAGGCGGTGACGACCTGGATACCCTCGCGTTGGAAACCCTCCTTTCCTACTGCGGGAATCTTACGCCTAATCAAAAGAAGTGGGTCATCTCTCATTCTCTCCACATGCTCTCGATCAGCGAAATCGCCGAGCTGGAAGGTGTGTCGCCCGAGGCTGTGAAGAAGTGGCGAAAAGGGGCAAAGGAAAGGATCCGGCAGGCCATTTTTAATCAAACGTTTGTTTAAAGTGGATAACCTGTTGATAAACCGGTGATCATGATCTCAAACACTCGTTTAATAGAACAAAAAAGAAGGATGACCACAATCGTCATCCTTCCTCTTAAAACGTCAATCCATCTTTTTTGCTTTTCGCGTCAAGTCCGGCACCGATAGCGATGCCAATTGAAATCCCCAAGGTGAACCCATACACCATATTCTCGAGGAATCCCAGGCCGATCAGCATCCCGAAGGTCAGACCAAGGGGCATGAATACACCGATATAGTAGTTTTGGGGCACCACCTTATGGACCTTGTGGACATGATTCAGCAGCTTGTTCAGCACTTTCCTATGTGAACGAACATCCGATTTTTCAAGTTCAGGCAATCTTGCTCTCAATCTCTTATACTCTTCTCCAAGCTCCATCAGCCCCGATTCACACTCATCGCAAGGTTCCAGATCGGCCATCCTGTTCAGGAGGCGCTCCTCCTTTTCGAGGTCGAGCTTTCGGCTCACTCCCTGGCCGGCATCATCCTTGAAAGCATGGAGATGTTTCCTTACTTCTTCGACGTGCACGTGCATCCTCTCCCTAAAGCCATTCATACCAGATTATACCGCTCAGGGCGGGTCAGGTCAAAAGGGATAGATGGCACATTCAAACACCGGTCAGGATCTGCCACAGTTCACTTACAGACTGCGACTTGAGGCATCGTTGAACGAGCTCCTGATTCTCCACCAAGTCGGTTAAAAAGGCATAGACCATCTGCAGATCTTCGGTACTTTCTTTTTTTACATTCAAGACACAAACAAGCTGTACAGGCTCGCCATTCCATAATACAGGCTTTTCAAGTGAACAGATGGCAAGGAAGGTCTCGTTCCACTGTGGAGAGATTGGATGGGGTACGGCCAATAGTGGCCCAAAAGAGGTGGAGGCAATCTCTTCCCGTTGCATCACGCTGTCATAAAAGGTCGGATCGACGAGCCCTTTTTTCACCAGTTTGTCTGTCAGTCCGGAGAGTACGTCCTCCTTGGTGGAATACTGTTCGTTTATCCACAGGCAATCCCTCCTCAGATAGGTCTGATGTAAATGCGGCTGAAGATCCAGATGAGACTGGATCCTGGTATAGTCTTCTCCTGATAGGATGGTTCTTACATGAATGACGGGTATGGGGAGGTCTTCTTCCAGGGGAATGGAGGAGATGATGAAGTCGATCTCATCCAAGTTGTGGTTCTTCAGGTGATAATACTCAGTGGTGGCCACTACGTCCATTTCATGGCGGAATTTCGATTGAAGCTTATACTTGATCATACGGGCGCTCCCTGCACCGGATGCACATACGATGATGACGCGCTTTGGCCCCGATCCGGCAAGGTTTTGCCGTTCCATGGCCGCTCCCAGGTGAAGGGCCAAGTAACCGATCTCGTTTTCGTCGATCTGAACCTCCATGTTTTCATCAATGATCCTTCCGGCCACGACCCCTGCCTCGAATGCAACGGGATAGTTTTTCTTGATATCGTCCAATAGGGGATTGCGGATATTCATGCCGTAGCGGAATCGGTTGATGGCGGGCTTCAGATGGATAAGGAGGGCTGCCCGCAGTTCTTCATCTTCCGTCAGGCGGATCTTCCATTCCTGTTCGACGGCCCGGAGGATTTCATCCACAAGGACGGCATACCCTTCACCTTTTGCATCTTGCAGATACTCGACTTCAAGCCGCTGCTCCGTCACAAGGCGGGTACCCAATAAATGAAGGGCGATATAGGCGATTTCCACCTGTGGAAAACACACACCAAGCTCTTCATTAAGCTCTTCCACCATCTTCCCTGCGATGATGTACTCCTTTTCTTTAAGGATCTCCTCCATCTGGAGGGTGATGGCGGATATGAGATTGCCCGACATCATCCGCTTACAGGCAATTGCAATGTGGATAACCAGGTTGTTCATGGCAATATCGGACATCTGAAGACCATGACGATCCACATACTTTTCCACCACCGTCCAGATCAAAGCGAGACGCTCCTCATCATGCAGATCGGGAAGGGTCTGGATCTGCCTGCGGACCGGTGTGGTACGATCGATGATGTATTCGGCAAGACAGAACCGGACATTCACTTCCTCGCCTTCCACCTTCAGACCATAATTCGGCTTTTTGACAAGGTGTAGGTGATAGCGGCTGAGGATATCCTTTACATCCTTCAAATCATTTTGGAGGGTGGAAAAACTCACGTGGATCTCATCGGCGAGGTCCTGGATCTTCAAGTAGCCATCGGTTTGGAGGAAACGTCTGATAAGATAGCCTACCCGCTGCTCTGGGGCAACCGGCATATCCGTACTTACCTCTAGAAGCTCCTGTAGGAAGGTCCTGAAAGCAGCATCATCTCCGACTTCAAGGGTATAGCCTCTGCCACGGACCGCCCTGATGACGGCACCATGTCCCTCGAGGCACTCATTCAATTGCTTCACATCTTCCCGTACCGTCCGGGAGGAGACATTAGACACCCCGGCCAAATGACTGCCCGTCACCAGGCCGTCAACCGCCATCAATTCTTTTAATATCCGTTTGAATCGCGTATTCATGCCCCGTCCCTCCCTTCCGCCTTTGCCACTGCTTAGAATCCATTTTGAGTCGATACTTCCTTGAACCAGTGGGCACTCTTCTTCGGCTTCCTCTCCATTGTATCGAGATCCACCTGATAGAATCCATAACGATTTTTATACGCATTCATCCAAGACCAGTTGTCCATGAACGTCCATAGATGATATCCCTTCGCCTGGCAGCCTTGCTCAATGGCCGTATGCAGCCACTCGAGATGGCCCCTTATGAAGTCGATCCGGTAATCATCATGGATCATGCCATCCTTCTCGAAGCGCCCTTCATCTTGGACACCCATGCCGTTCTCGGAAACGAACGACTCGATATTCCCGTAGTTTTCTTTCAGATTCATCATGATATCGTAAATGCCTTTTTCGTAGATTTCCCACCCGCGGTACGGATTCATCTTCCTGCCCGGCATCTCATAGTGGTCAAAGAACCATTCAGGCATGAACGGGGCCTCCGGGTTCGGCAGATACTCCTTCGCCTTCACCCTCCTCGGCTGATAGTAATTCACCCCAAGGAGATCAATCGTATTCTGCTTAAGAAGCTCCCGGTCTCCTTCGTGCGTAGCCGGAAGATGATCATAGTCGGCAAGGAGGTCGATCAGCTCCTGTGGATATTCCCCAAGAACCGATGGATCAAGGAAGCTTCGATTGAAGAAAAGATCCGCTATCTTGGATGCCTTGACGTCAGCTGGATGCTCACTCCGCGGATAGGAAGGCGTCAGATTGAGGATGATCCCGATCTTTCCGTCTCCCACTTTCCTATATTCCGAGATTGCAAGTGCACTTGCAATCATCGTGTGATACGCCACCTGAGTAGCCTTCTTCCCATCGACGATAGTGGGATAGTGGAAATCATACAGGTAGCCGCCCTCGACTGGAACAATGGGCTCGTTGAATGTGAACCACTTCTTCACCCGGTCACCGTACAGCTCAAAACAGACTTTTGCATAGCGTGCAAACACCTCGACCACACGACGGTTCTCGAACCCGCCTTGGTCCTGCATTTCCTTCGGCATATCGAAGTGATACAGCGTGACGAACGGCTCGATGCCCTGCTTCAGGAGCTCATCGATGACATTCCCATAAAAGGTGGCCGCCTCTTCGTTCACCGGGCCTTCTCCCCCAGGGATGAGGCGTGACCACGAGATCGAGAAGCGGTACGTATTGTGCCCGATTTCCTTCATCAATGCAATGTCTTCACGATAGCGATGATAGAAGCCCGACGTATGCTCCGGACCCACCCCATCAAAGAAACGACCAGGCTCGACTTCATACCAATGATCCCATATATTCTTTCCTTTGCCGCCTTCAGACGCGGCCCCTTCGAGCTGGGTGGAGGAAGTCGCGCTACCCCACCAGAAGCCCTCTGGAAATTCCCTCTTCATTTATCCCACTCCTTGTATCGGTAGATTTCGATGATTTCTACAGCCAGATCCCTGACGGTCATTGAGGTCATGAGATGATCCTGCGAATGGATGAGCAGCACATTGAGCGGATTGCTCTGCCCCATGGCTTCCTGCTGGATGAGCTTGGTCTGATACTCATGGGCTTTGGCCAGTTCCTCACCCGCCTGGACGATCAGTTCATCTGCACGCTTGAAATCTTTCCGCTTCGCTTCCTGTATGGCTTCCATGGCAAATGACTTTCCGTTTCCTGCATAGAGGATGATTTGAAAGGATATTTCCGTAAGATCTGCTTGTTGCTGTTCCATTACATTCGCCACCTTTTTTGAAATCGCATTCCATTATGCACTCTTATTGATATCCGTTGACCCTTCTCCACTGCGTTCAAGCTCATAGTATTGTTTATCCATGATCCTGAGGAACGGCCACCAGATGGTAAAGACGATGAAGATGTTCACTGCCTGCAGGACGCCTCCCTGCCATGAGTTCGTCGCCAGGGCCCCATTCAGGATCGTCGGAGTCGTCCATGGGACGATGACCCCCGTCGGCGGTGGAACGATTCCCGTTGCCATGACAAAGTACGTGAACACAGCCACGATCACCGGTGCCAGCAGCCACGGGATGAAGGCAAGGGGATTCATGATGATGGGGAGACCGAAGATGATCGGCTCATTCACATTGAAGAGCCCGGCCGGTGCCCCGATCTTACCCAGTTCTTTCATCTGACGGCTCTTCCCGATGATGAAGATGCCGAGAATGACGGCAAGGGTCATGCCCGACCCTCCCATCCCTACGATGAAGGAATCAATAAATTGTTTGCTGACGATATGGGGAAGCTCTTCCCCAGCCTGGAATGCCTGCAGATTTTCATTGGCCAAAGCATACCAGATCGGGTCGAATACAGAATTCACGATGATCTGTCCGTGAAGCCCGAAGAACCAGAACACCTGGATCAGAAGCACGGCCACGATTGTTGCCGGCAATCCAGAACCAAGGGAGGTAAGGGGCGCCTGCACCACATCATACACAAAGTTCTGCACACTGCCGTACGGAAGATATTCAAATATGACCCTTACGATCAGGAATGTACTCAGGGTCAGGGTAATCGGAATCAAAGCGCTGAACGAACGGGCCACGGCATCCGGGACACCGTTCGGTATCTTCAGCGTCCACCCCCTCTGAGTGAAGAACCTATAGAGCTCCGCTGCTATGAAAGCGGTCAGGATCCCTACGAACATCCCCTGCGCACCAAGGCTCGAAGTAGGAATGACTCCGTTCACCCCTTCAAACGTCTGAGGTGTGAGGATCAGGAAGGCAGCCAGGGCGGCCACTCCGCCATAAAGACTTTCGCCCCCGTAGTGTTCGGTGAGCTTGCTCCCGATGCCGATGATCACGAACAGTCCCATGATCGTAAGCGTCGCGGCAGAAGCAGGGCCAAGTGCCGACTGATAGGCCGAATAGGCATCTTTACCGATGAGTTTATCCAAAAATGGAAGATTGGCGAGTACCACGAAGATCGATCCGAAGATGATCAACGGCAGGGCCACCATGAACCCGTCCCTGAGCGCCGTTAAGTACCGGTTATTATTCAGTTTATCTGCAACCGGAAGCAACACATTTTCCAACACCTGCATGAATTTGTTCATCCCAGGTCCCCCCTGATCATTTTTTTATAAGGTCCAACGCTTTTTCCAATACCGCTTTCCCGTCGACACGCCCGTAGGAAACGGGGTCGATTGTATCCACTGGAATGCCGGAGTCCTTCGCCTTCTCTTCATATTTCCGCTTCATGAATCTCATCTGCGGTCCGATCAGCAGGACATCCGCCCTTTCCATATCGACAAAAGCCTTATCCTGAGCCACAGCCCATATCTCAGCATCCATCCCCTTGGATTCAGCCGCTTCCTTCATCTTCGATACAAGCAGGCTGGTGGACATCCCTGCAGAGCATGCCAATAAAATTCTTACCACTGTCATCATCCCCTCTTTTAATGCTACTTTGATTATATTTTAAAAGCGCTTTCATAAACACGTATTGATTTTCCTCATTCCAACGGAAGTGATTCTCTGTGGCAACTTAAAAAAGGCGGATGGTTTCCCATCCGCCTTGCATGTGCTGTCTTCTTAATCGATAACGCGGCTAACAGACCCTCCACATTGAGCGCAGGTGCCTATCAACAAGACTTTGAAGTCCGCCGAGTCCACGATGTAGTCAATAATCCGCGTGACTCCACAGGTCCGACAAAATACATTTCCTTCAAGCTTTTCACGGATATGGGCCGGAACCGCCATCCATCGTTTCCTTGCCAGTTCATCTTTATCCATAAGCGACACCTCTCAT
Organism: Rossellomorea marisflavi; assembly: GCF_022170785.1. Lineage (NCBI taxonomy): Bacteria > Bacillati > Bacillota > Bacilli > Caryophanales > Bacillaceae > Rossellomorea > Rossellomorea marisflavi. Next base: position 3,707,924 of record NZ_CP081870.1, read on the forward strand.
CACGTATCGATTTTCCCTATTACTATATCATACCGCGGAGGAGAATGATGCCCCTCACCCCTCATGGGAAAATGTCTCCCTGATGGCACGCTCAAGCTCGGAACCTTCCACCGCTGTCTTCACGTAGCGCCGCGTCACATTGATATCCCGGTGACCCGCAAGCCTAGAGACCACCTCCAGGCTAACTCCCCGGTCCACAAGCTGCTGACAAAAGGTATGGCGCAGCTTCTGGGCATTCACATGAAATTTCTTCAACATATATTGAACCGATCTTTCCGTCAACCGTTCACGTGACCGCGACACAAACAAGGGACCGACAGGCTGTATTTCATCCAGGTAAGCCGTAAGAGAGGACTTCAACGCATCGGTCAGCGGGATCACCCTCTCATCCCCATGGGTGTCCGACACCCTCAAGACTCCCCGTTCGAGATCCAGATCCGTCAAATCGAGACCGCAAAGTTCAGATACACGTATACCGGTATGAAGAAGAGTGAGGACGATCGCTTCATTGCGGGCATTTCGGCTTTCCCGCACCTCGACCAGGAGACCCTCACACTCTTCCTTTGTGAGCACATCAATCTCATCCTTCTTCGGCGCATGCTTGATCCTGATATCAAGCCCCACATCCGGCCGCTTCAAAAAACGGGTTAGCGTCCGGATCACACCCAGCACCTTATCCGTTGTAATCGGACTCTTTCCCTGCTCTTCCAAATGAATCATATATTCCTGAACATCATCATGGCTGATTTCCATAAGGACCAACCCGCGCTCCCCCAGCCACTGATCAAACTTCTTAAGCTCCTGCTGATACGTCAAAATCGTCTTGCCTGACTTTCCCTCTTTCTCAAGCCACCCTAAAAACATTTCAATCGTACTGCCAGAAGTTCCTCTCAAGAGACCCACCCTTTCACAGCGAAAACGTTCTTTTGTCTAATCCTAGAGAATTGGAAGGAAGAAGTCAACTTCTGTGAAGTTCGGGTAGCATGGTGGAGAGAGTTTTATGTAGACACTCTTTCATGATCACTAGTTAAACATGCGACGTGAATCTATTTCGCAAATAAGTACTGCTTCTCCTATCCCCAGCTCTTTGGACACCGTCTCTTTTCTATCCACTTCGCTGATCATAGACTTCCACAGGTTGTAAAAGCTCTTTTGCTTCTGCGGTTCTCTAGTCGCTACTAAATAGAGGTGTTCGCAAATACGGAGAATGAATAGCAAATTAAAAAATGGGCAGTAATACGCTTCAAAGATAATAAGTGGATTTCCGCAAATAATGTTAAAAATATCGTAAGGAAATCGTTGAATTTCACAGGTGTTTTCGCGCCTGGAGAGGAGAGACGAGTCCTAGAGTGTTCTAAATGGGCATAAGGTGTTGCGAGGAATGTCGAATGATCTCCTATGGAAAAGACGTACCATTGTTTAGAAATAATATCGCTGATAAAAGGTCCCTGTCCGCACGTATCACTCCCCCTTCGCTCGGAACGAAAAAAAGTCGCAACTAAGCGCGGACTCCCCACTAGCCTCATCTCAGGCAGACACCTCTGCCCCTTCCACTTCGCTGATCGCAAACTCCCACAGGTCATTAAACTTTTCGCTCTTCCTGTTGTCTACATGTCTCCTTGCTGATTAGATGCTCCCATCCATTTCATTCCCTCACCAAAAAAAACACAACAAAAAAGCAACCCATCAAATGAGCTGCTTTCTCAATATTGCCTGGCGACGTCCTACTCTCACAGGGGGAGATCCCCCAACTACCATCGGCGCTGAAGAGCTTAACTTCCGTGTTCGGCATGGGAACGGGTGTGACCTCTTCGCCAATGTCACCAGACAGGTATTCCATTGAAAGAATTGTTCTTTCAAAACTAGATAAAGGGTTGATAGTCAATCATTACCGGCGTATCGTCCAGTCCGGGAGACGCGAAGCGCCTCCTTCGTCTTACTTTGGTTAAGTCCTCGATCGATTAGTATCAGTCAGCTCCATGTGTCGCCACACTTCCACCTCTGACCTATCTACCTGATCATCTTTCAGGGATCTTACTCACATAAAGTGATGGGAAATCTCATCTCGAGGGGGGCTTCATGCTTAGATGCTTTCAGCACTTATCCCTTCCGCACATAGCTACCCAGCGATGCCTTTGGCAAGACAACTGGTACACCAGCGGTGCGTCCATCCCGGTCCTCTCGTACTAAGGACAGCTCCTCTCAAATTTCCTGCGCCCACGACGGATAGGGACCGAACTGTCTCACGACGTTCTGAACCCAGCTCGCGTACCGCTTTAATGGGCGAACAGCCCAACCCTTGGGACCGACTACAGCCCCAGGATGCGATGAGCCGACATCGAGGTGCCAAACCTCCCCGTCGATGTGGACTCTTGGGGGAGATAAGCCTGTTATCCCCGGGGTAGCTTTTATCCGTTGAGCGATGGCCCTTCCATGCGGAACCACCGGATCACTAAGCCCGACTTTCGTCCCTGCTCGACTTGTAGGTCTCGCAGTCAAGCTCCCTTGTGCCTTTACACTCTGCGAATGATTTCCAACCATTCTGAGGGAACCTTTGGGCGCCTCCGTTACTCTTTAGGAGGCGACCGCCCCAGTCAAACTGCCCACCTGACACTGTCTCCCACCCCGATAAGGGGCGCGGGTTAGAATGTCAACACAGCCAGGGTAGTATCCCACCGACGCCTCCACCGAAGCTAGCGCTCCGGCTTCCAAGGCTCCTACCTATCCTGTACAAGCTGTGCCAAAATTCAATATCAGGCTACAGTAAAGCTCCACGGGGTCTTTCCGTCCTGTCGCGGGTAACCTGCATCTTCACAGGTACTATAATTTCACCGAGTCTCTCGTTGAGACAGTGCCCAGATCGTTACGCCTTTCGTGCGGGTCGGAACTTACCCGACAAGGAATTTCGCTACCTTAGGACCGTTATAGTTACGGCCGCCGTTTACTGGGGCTTCGATTCGCACCTTCGCTTGCGCTAAGCACTCCTCTTAACCTTCCAGCACCGGGCAGGCGTCAGCCCCTATACTTCGCCTTACGGCTTCGCAGAGACCTGTGTTTTTGCTAAACAGTCGCCTGGGCCTATTCACTGCGGCTCTCTCGGGCTTGCACCCTACCAGAGCACCCCTTCTCCCGAAGTTACGGGGTCATTTTGCCGAGTTCCTTAACGAGAGTTCTCTCGCTCACCTTAGGATTCTCTCCTCGCCTACCTGTGTCGGTTTGCGGTACGGGCACCATCTTCCTCGCTAGAGGCTTTTCTTGGCAGTGTGGAATCAGGAACTTCGCTACTATAATTCGCTCGCTATCACAGCTCAGCCTTCACGATGATGGGATTTGCCTCATCATCAGCCTAACTGCTTAGACGCACATATCCAGCAGTGCGCTTACCCTATCCTCCTGCGTCCCCCCATTGCTCAAATGGAAGAAAGGTGGTACAGGAATATCAACCTGTTGTCCATCGTCTACGCCTATCGGCCTCGACTTAGGTCCCGACTAACCCTGAGCGGACGAGCCTTCCTCAGGAAACCTTAGGCATTCGGTGGATGGGATTCTCACCCATCTTTCGCTACTCATACCGGCATTCTCACTTCTAAGCACTCCACCAGTCCTTACGGTCTAGCTTCGCAGTCCTTAGAACGCTCTCCTACCACTGACACCAAACGGTGTCAATCCACAGCTTCGGTGATACGTTTAGCCCCGGTACATTTTCGGCGCAGAGTCACTCGACCAGTGAGCTATTACGCACTCTTTAAATGGTGGCTGCTTCTAAGCCAACATCCTGGTTGTCTAAGCAACTCCACATCCTTTTCCACTTAACGTATACTTTGGGACCTTAGCTGGTGGTCTGGGCTGTTTCCCTTTCGACTACGGATCTTATCACTCGCAGTCTGACTCCCATGGATAAGTCTTTGGCATTCGGAGTTTGTCTGAATTCGGTAACCCGATGAGGGCCCCTAGTCCAAACAGTGCTCTACCTCCAAGACTCTTACAACATGAGGCTAGCCCTAAAGCTATTTCGGAGAGAACCAGCTATCTCCAGGTTCGATTGGAATTTCTCCGCTACCCACACCTCATCCCCGCACTTTTCAACGTGCGTGGGTTCGGACCTCCATCCAGTGTTACCTGGACTTCATCCTGGACATGGGTAGATCACCTGGTTTCGGGTCTACGACCACATACTCATTCGCCCTATTCAGACTCGCTTTCGCTGCGGCTCCGTCTTCTCAACTTAACCTTGCATGGGATCGTAACTCGCCGGTTCATTCTACAAAAGGCACGCCATCACCCGTTAACGGGCTCTGACTACTTGTAGGCACACGGTTTCAGGTTCTATTTCACTCCCCTTCCGGGGTGCTTTTCACCTTTCCCTCACGGTACTGGTTCACTATCGGTCACTAGGGAGTATTTAGCCTTGGGAGATGGTCCTCCCAGCTTCCGACGGGATTTCACGTGTCCCGCCGTACTCAGGATCCACTCAAGAGGGAACGAAGTTTCGACTACAGGGTTGTTACCTTCTTTGACGAGCCTTTCCAGACTTCTTCGTCTACCCCGTTCCTTTGTAACTCCGTATAGAGTGTCCTACAACCCCAAGAGGCAAGCCTCTTGGTTTGGGCTAATCCCGTTTCGCTCGCCGCTACTCAGGGAATCGCATTTGCTTTCTCTTCCTCCAGGTACTTAGATGTTTCAGTTCCCTGGGTCTGCCTTCCATGCTCTATGTATTCAAGCAAGGATACTGTTCCATTACGAACAGTGGGTTCCCCCATTCGGAAATCTTCGGATCAGCTCACTTACAGCTCCCCGAAGCATATCGGTGTTAGTCCCGTCCTTCGTCGGCTCCTAGTGCCAAGGCATCCACCGTGCGCCCTTATTAACTTAACCGAATTGGTTAAAAACCTAAAATGGCGATACTCGGTAATTTCTTGACTATCAATAAAACTTTATCTAGTTTTCAAAGAACAATATAGAAGATGGATTTAAACCATCAAAACTGAACAAAACTTCGACGTCGTCAAACGTTTTAGTAAATCTTCCTTAGAAAGGAGGTGATCCAGCCGCACCTTCCGATACGGCTACCTTGTTACGACTTCACCCCAATCATCTGTCCCACCTTAGGCGGCTGGCTCCAAAAGGTTACCTCACCGACTTCGGGTGTTACAAACTCTCGTGGTGTGACGGGCGGTGTGTACAAGGCCCGGGAACGTATTCACCGCGGCATGCTGATCCGCGATTACTAGCGATTCCAGCTTCATGTAGGCGAGTTGCAGCCTACAATCCGAACTGAGAACGGTTTTATGGGATTGGCTAAACCTCGCGGTCTTGCAGCCCTTTGTACCGTCCATTGTAGCACGTGTGTAGCCCAGGTCATAAGGGGCATGATGATTTGACGTCATCCCCACCTTCCTCCGGTTTGTCACCGGCAGTCATCTTAGAGTGCCCAACTGAATGCTGGCAACTAAGATCAAGGGTTGCGCTCGTTGCGGGACTTAACCCAACATCTCACGACACGAGCTGACGACAACCATGCACCACCTGTCACTCTGTCCCCCGAAGGGGAAAGCCCTATCTCTAGGGTTGTCAGAGGATGTCAAGACCTGGTAAGGTTCTTCGCGTTGCTTCGAATTAAACCACATGCTCCACCGCTTGTGCGGGCCCCCGTCAATTCCTTTGAGTTTCAGTCTTGCGACCGTACTCCCCAGGCGGAGTGCTTAATGCGTTAGCTGCAGCACTAAAGGGCGGAAACCCTCTAACACTTAGCACTCATCGTTTACGGCGTGGACTACCAGGGTATCTAATCCTGTTTGCTCCCCACGCTTTCGCGCCTCAGTGTCAGTTACAGACCAGAAAGTCGCCTTCGCCACTGGTGTTCCTCCAAATATCTACGCATTTCACCGCTACACTTGGAATTCCACTTTCCTCTTCTGCACTCAAGTTCCCCAGTTTCCAATGACCCTCCACGGTTGAGCCGTGGGCTTTCACATCAGACTTAAGAAACCACCTGCGCGCGCTTTACGCCCAATAATTCCGGACAACGCTTGCCACCTACGTATTACCGCGGCTGCTGGCACGTAGTTAGCCGTGGCTTTCTGGTTAGGTACCGTCAAGGCGCCGCCCTATTCGAACGGCACTTGTTCTTCCCTAACAACAGAGTTTTACGATCCGAAAACCTTCTTCACTCACGCGGCGTTGCTCCGTCAGACTTTCGTCCATTGCGGAAGATTCCCTACTGCTGCCTCCCGTAGGAGTCTGGGCCGTGTCTCAGTCCCAGTGTGGCCGATCACCCTCTCAGGTCGGCTACGCATCGTCGCCTTGGTGAGCCATTACCTCACCAACTAGCTAATGCGCCGCGGGTCCATCTGTAAGTGATAGCCGAAGCCACCTTTCAACCTTCCCCCATGCGGGGGTAGGTGTTATCCGGTATTAGCCCCGGTTTCCCGGAGTTATCCCAGTCTTACAGGCAGGTTACCCACGTGTTACTCACCCGTCCGCCGCTGATCTCAGGGAGCAAGCTCCCATCGATCCGCTCGACTTGCATGTATTAGGCACGCCGCCAGCGTTCGTCCTGAGCCAGGATCAAACTCTCCATAAAAAGTTTGAATAGCTCTTTTAAAAATAAATCTAGAATTAACGTTGACGTGTTTGTCTTGTTTTGTTCAGTTTTCAAGGTTCAAATATCAAGTGCTTCTCTCGAAGCGACCCTTACTACATTACAGTAATCGATGTTCGTTGTCAACACTTTATTTTAAAAAGTTTTTGACGATCATTGCCTCAGCAACAATTACTAGCTTACCAATTAACTTCGTAGAAGTCAACTTCTTTTTAAAACTTTTTAAACTTTATGGTAGAATTCATTCATTTCTAGCAGTTCAAGTATAGAAGTCTAACCGATTATGTTCGTTTTTGTGCACTTACATTGAGGATTAACCCCAACAATCCCCATAGAACCTACATTTTCATTGATTCAAATTAAAAAAGCAACCCATCAAATGAGCTGCTTTCTCAATATTGCCTGGCGACGTCCTACTCTCACAGGGGGAGATCCCCCAACTACCATCGGCGCTGAAGAGCTTAACTTCCGTGTTCGGCATGGGAACGGGTGTGACCTCTTCGCCAATGTCACCAGACAGGTATTCCATTGAAAGAATTGTTCTTTCAAAACTAGATAAAGGGTTGATAGTCAATCATTACCGGCGTATCGTCCAGTCCGGGAGACGCGAAGCGCCTCCTTCGTCTTACTTTGGTTAAGTCCTCGATCGATTAGTATCAGTCAGCTCCATGTGTCGCCACACTTCCACCTCTGACCTATCTACCTGATCATCTTTCAGGGATCTTACTCACATAAAGTGATGGGAAATCTCATCTCGAGGGGGGCTTCATGCTTAGATGCTTTCAGCACTTATCCCTTCCGCACATAGCTACCCAGCGATGCCTTTGGCAAGACAACTGGTACACCAGCGGTGCGTCCATCCCGGTCCTCTCGTACTAAGGACAGCTCCTCTCAAATTTCCTGCGCCCACGACGGATAGGGACCGAACTGTCTCACGACGTTCTGAACCCAGCTCGCGTACCGCTTTAATGGGCGAACAGCCCAACCCTTGGGACCGACTACAGCCCCAGGATGCGATGAGCCGACATCGAGGTGCCAAACCTCCCCGTCGATGTGGACTCTTGGGGGAGATAAGCCTGTTATCCCCGGGGTAGCTTTTATCCGTTGAGCGATGGCCCTTCCATGCGGAACCACCGGATCACTAAGCCCGACTTTCGTCCCTGCTCGACTTGTAGGTCTCGCAGTCAAGCTCCCTTGTGCCTTTACACTCTGCGAATGATTTCCAACCATTCTGAGGGAACCTTTGGGCGCCTCCGTTACTCTTTAGGAGGCGACCGCCCCAGTCAAACTGCCCACCTGACACTGTCTCCCACCCCGATAAGGGGCGCGGGTTAGAATGTCAACACAGCCAGGGTAGTATCCCACCGACGCCTCCACCGAAGCTAGCGCTCCGGCTTCCAAGGCTCCTACCTATCCTGTACAAGCTGTGCCAAAATTCAATATCAGGCTACAGTAAAGCTCCACGGGGTCTTTCCGTCCTGTCGCGGGTAACCTGCATCTTCACAGGTACTATAATTTCACCGAGTCTCTCGTTGAGACAGTGCCCAGATCGTTACGCCTTTCGTGCGGGTCGGAACTTACCCGACAAGGAATTTCGCTACCTTAGGACCGTTATAGTTACGGCCGCCGTTTACTGGGGCTTCGATTCGCACCTTCGCTTGCGCTAAGCACTCCTCTTAACCTTCCAGCACCGGGCAGGCGTCAGCCCCTATACTTCGCCTTACGGCTTCGCAGAGACCTGTGTTTTTGCTAAACAGTCGCCTGGGCCTATTCACTGCGGCTCTCTCGGGCTTGCACCCTACCAGAGCACCCCTTCTCCCGAAGTTACGGGGTCATTTTGCCGAGTTCCTTAACGAGAGTTCTCTCGCTCACCTTAGGATTCTCTCCTCGCCTACCTGTGTCGGTTTGCGGTACGGGCACCATCTTCCTCGCTAGAGGCTTTTCTTGGCAGTGTGGAATCAGGAACTTCGCTACTATAATTCGCTCGCTATCACAGCTCAGCCTTCACGATGATGGGATTTGCCTCATCATCAGCCTAACTGCTTAGACGCACATATCCAGCAGTGCGCTTACCCTATCCTCCTGCGTCCCCCCATTGCTCAAATGGAAGAAAGGTGGTACAGGAATATCAACCTGTTGTCCATCGTCTACGCCTATCGGCCTCGACTTAGGTCCCGACTAACCCTGAGCGGACGAGCCTTCCTCAGGAAACCTTAGGCATTCGGTGGATGGGATTCTCACCCATCTTTCGCTACTCATACCGGCATTCTCACTTCTAAGCACTCCACCAGTCCTTACGGTCTAGCTTCGCAGTCCTTAGAACGCTCTCCTACCACTGACACCAAACGGTGTCAATCCACAGCTTCGGTGATACGTTTAGCCCCGGTACATTTTCGGCGCAGAGTCACTCGACCAGTGAGCTATTACGCACTCTTTAAATGGTGGCTGCTTCTAAGCCAACATCCTGGTTGTCTAAGCAACTCCACATCCTTTTCCACTTAACGTATACTTTGGGACCTTAGCTGGTGGTCTGGGCTGTTTCCCTTTCGACTACGGATCTTATCACTCGCAGTCTGACTCCCATGGATAAGTCTTTGGCATTCGGAGTTTGTCTGAATTCGGTAACCCGATGAGGGCCCCTAGTCCAAACAGTGCTCTACCTCCAAGACTCTTACAACATGAGGCTAGCCCTAAAGCTATTTCGGAGAGAACCAGCTATCTCCAGGTTCGATTGGAATTTCTCCGCTACCCACACCTCATCCCCGCACTTTTCAACGTGCGTGGGTTCGGACCTCCATCCAGTGTTACCTGGACTTCATCCTGGACATGGGTAGATCACCTGGTTTCGGGTCTACGACCACATACTCATTCGCCCTATTCAGACTCGCTTTCGCTGCGGCTCCGTCTTCTCAACTTAACCTTGCATGGGATCGTAACTCGCCGGTTCATTCTACAAAAGGCACGCCATCACCCGTTAACGGGCTCTGACTACTTGTAGGCACACGGTTTCAGGTTCTATTTCACTCCCCTTCCGGGGTGCTTTTCACCTTTCCCTCACGGTACTGGTTCACTATCGGTCACTAGGGAGTATTTAGCCTTGGGAGATGGTCCTCCCAGCTTCCGACGGGATTTCACGTGTCCCGCCGTACTCAGGATCCACTCAAGAGGGAACGAAGTTTCGACTACAGGGTTGTTACCTTCTTTGACGAGCCTTTCCAGACTTCTTCGTCTACCCCGTTCCTTTGTAACTCCGTATAGAGTGTCCTACAACCCCAAGAGGCAAGCCTCTTGGTTTGGGCTAATCCCGTTTCGCTCGCCGCTACTCAGGGAATCGCATTTGCTTTCTCTTCCTCCAGGTACTTAGATGTTTCAGTTCCCTGGGTCTGCCTTCCATGCTCTATGTATTCAAGCAAGGATACTGTTCCATTACGAACAGTGGGTTCCCCCATTCGGAAATCTTCGGATCAGCTCACTTACAGCTCCCCGAAGCATATCGGTGTTAGTCCCGTCCTTCGTCGGCTCCTAGTGCCAAGGCATCCACCGTGCGCCCTTATTAACTTAACCGAATTGGTTAAAAACCTAAAATGGCGATACTCGGTAATTTCTTGACTATCAATAAAACTTTATCTAGTTTTCAAAGAACAATATAGAAGATGGATTTAAACCATCAAAACTGAACAAAACTTCGACGTCGTCAAACGTTTTAGTAAATCTTCCTTAGAAAGGAGGTGATCCAGCCGCACCTTCCGATACGGCTACCTTGTTACGACTTCACCCCAATCATCTGTCCCACCTTAGGCGGCTGGCTCCAAAAGGTTACCTCACCGACTTCGGGTGTTACAAACTCTCGTGGTGTGACGGGCGGTGTGTACAAGGCCCGGGAACGTATTCACCGCGGCATGCTGATCCGCGATTACTAGCGATTCCAGCTTCATGTAGGCGAGTTGCAGCCTACAATCCGAACTGAGAACGGTTTTATGGGATTGGCTAAACCTCGCGGTCTTGCAGCCCTTTGTACCGTCCATTGTAGCACGTGTGTAGCCCAGGTCATAAGGGGCATGATGATTTGACGTCATCCCCACCTTCCTCCGGTTTGTCACCGGCAGTCATCTTAGAGTGCCCAACTGAATGCTGGCAACTAAGATCAAGGGTTGCGCTCGTTGCGGGACTTAACCCAACATCTCACGACACGAGCTGACGACAACCATGCACCACCTGTCACTCTGTCCCCCGAAGGGGAAAGCCCTATCTCTAGGGTTGTCAGAGGATGTCAAGACCTGGTAAGGTTCTTCGCGTTGCTTCGAATTAAACCACATGCTCCACCGCTTGTGCGGGCCCCCGTCAATTCCTTTGAGTTTCAGTCTTGCGACCGTACTCCCCAGGCGGAGTGCTTAATGCGTTAGCTGCAGCACTAAAGGGCGGAAACCCTCTAACACTTAGCACTCATCGTTTACGGCGTGGACTACCAGGGTATCTAATCCTGTTTGCTCCCCACGCTTTCGCGCCTCAGTGTCAGTTACAGACCAGAAAGTCGCCTTCGCCACTGGTGTTCCTCCAAATATCTACGCATTTCACCGCTACACTTGGAATTCCACTTTCCTCTTCTGCACTCAAGTTCCCCAGTTTCCAATGACCCTCCACGGTTGAGCCGTGGGCTTTCACATCAGACTTAAGAAACCACCTGCGCGCGCTTTACGCCCAATAATTCCGGACAACGCTTGCCACCTACGTATTACCGCGGCTGCTGGCACGTAGTTAGCCGTGGCTTTCTGGTTAGGTACCGTCAAGGCGCCGCCCTATTCGAACGGCACTTGTTCTTCCCTAACAACAGAGTTTTACGATCCGAAAACCTTCTTCACTCACGCGGCGTTGCTCCGTCAGACTTTCGTCCATTGCGGAAGATTCCCTACTGCTGCCTCCCGTAGGAGTCTGGGCCGTGTCTCAGTCCCAGTGTGGCCGATCACCCTCTCAGGTCGGCTACGCATCGTCGCCTTGGTGAGCCATTACCTCACCAACTAGCTAATGCGCCGCGGGTCCATCTGTAAGTGATAGCCGAAGCCACCTTTCAACCTTCCCCCATGCGGGGGTAGGTGTTATCCGGTATTAGCCCCGGTTTCCCGGAGTTATCCCAGTCTTACAGGCAGGTTACCCACGTGTTACTCACCCGTCCGCCGCTGATCTCAGGGAGCAAGCTCCCATCGATCCGCTCGACTTGCATGTATTAGGCACGCCGCCAGCGTTCGTCCTGAGCCAGGATCAAACTCTCCATAAAAAGTTTGAATAGCTCTTTTAAAAATAAATCTAGAATTAACGTTGACGTGTTTGTCTTGTTTTGTTCAGTTTTCAAGGTTCAAATATCAAGTGCTTCTCTCGAAGCGACCCTTACTATATTACAGTAATCGATGTTTGTTGTCAATACTTTATTTTAAAAAGTTTTTGACGACATTGCCTCAGCAACAATTACCAGCTTACCAATTAACTTCGCAGAAGTCAACTTCTTTTTCAAACTTTTTCAAAAAATTTTAAAAAGAAATGGCTCCGCAGGCAAGATTCGAACTTGCGACCGATCGGTTAACAGCCGATAGCTCTACCACTGAGCTACTGCGGAATGGTAGATGGTGGGCCTAAGTGGACTCGAACCACCGACCTCACGCTTATCAGGCGTGCGCTCTAACCAGCTGAGCTATAGGCCCGCATGAAAATAAATTGGAGCGGGTGATGGGAATCGAACCCACGACATCAGCTTGGAAGGCTGAGGTTTTACCATTAAACTACACCCGCATGTTAAATTGAAAATGGTACCGGTGGCCGGGGTCGAACCGGCACTCCTTACGGAACACGATTTTGAGTCGTGCGCGTCTGCCTATTCCGCCACACCGGCAGGTGCTGAAAAAAAATAAAATTGGAGGCGGTAACCGGATTTGAACCGGTGGTGAAGGTTTTGCAGACCTCTGCCTTACCACTTGGCTATACCGCCTTATTGGCTGGGCTAGCTGGATTCGAACCAACGCATGTCGCAGTCAAAGTGCGATGCCTTACCGCTTGGCTATAGCCCAATAATATGGGGCGACTGATGGGAATCGAACCCACGAATGCCGGAACCACAATCCGGTGCGTTAACCACTTCGCCACAATCGCCATGTGTTTTTTTGGCAGGGGCAGTAGGAATCGAACCCACACCAAAGGTTTTGGAGACCTTCGTTCTACCGTTAAACTATGCCCCTATATAGATCGTTCTATACTTGAACCTAGTTCAAGAAAACAAATGGTGGAGGGGGGCAGATTCGAACTGCCGAACCCGAAGGAGCGGATTTACAGTCCGCCGCGTTTAGCCACTTCGCTACCCCTCCATCAATGGTGGCTCAGGACGGAATCGAACCGCCGACACATGGATTTTCAGTCCATTGCTCTACCAACTGAGCTACTGAGCCATAAAAGGTCTTTGTTACATATAAAAAAGATAAATGGCGGTCCGGACGGGACTCGAACCCGCGACCTCCTGCGTGACAGGCAGGCATTCTAACCAACTGAACTACCGGACCAAAGCTTTTTGCGATAGCAAAATAGCTATCATTAGTATTCGCATTAGCGAAATAAACATCAATGTGCTGCGATAGCAAAGCTATCATTGTCACTACATCCCGATCCTCTCGGATCAACATGGTATTGCGGGGACAGGATTTGAACCTGCGACCTTCGGGTTATGAGCCCGACGAGCTACCGAACTGCTCCACCCCGCGACGATAAAAGATGAAAGGAAATATGGAGGAGGAAGGGGGATTCGAACCCCCGCGGGCTTTGACACCCCTGTCGGTTTTCAAGACCGATCCCTTCAGCCGGACTTGGGTATTCCTCCGTATGTATAAATGGACCCTGCAGGACTCGAACCTGCGACCGGACGGTTATGAGCCGTCTGCTCTAACCAACTGAGCTAAGGGTCCAAAGCATAACCGTATGTAAATAGCGGCGGAGGGGATCGAACCCCCGACCTCACGGGTATGAACCGTACGCTCTAGCCAGCTGAGCTACACCGCCATGATGAATAACCTATATGTTCGATCAAAGGATCGTTGGTGGAGCCTAGCGGGATCGAACCGCTGACCTCCTGCGTGCAAAGCAGGCGCTCTCCCAGCTGAGCTAAGGCCCCAAAGAAAGTGGTCGGGAAGACAGGATTCGAACCTGCGACCCCTTGGTCCCAAACCAAGTGCTCTACCAAGCTGAGCTACTTCCCGATATAATGGCGCGCCCGAGAGGAGTCGAACCCCTAACCTTTTGATCCGTAGTCAAACGCTCTATCCAATTGAGCTACGGGCGCACGTATTTATTATCCTGCATCAAGTGAATCCAATGAAGGATTGTAAACCTGTGCTTCTGTCGGTCCGCCAATGCGGCGAGGCAACAATAATGGAGCGGAAGACGGGATTCGAACCCGCGACCCCCACCTTGGCAAGGTGGTGTTCTACCACTGAACTACTTCCGCATATGGTGCGGGTGAAGGGACTTGAACCCCCACGCCTTGCGGCGCCAGATCCTAAGTCTGGTGCGTCTGCCAATTCCGCCACACCCGCATGATACAAATGGTGAGCCATGAAGGATTCGAACCTTCGACCCTCTGATTAAAAGTCAGATGCTCTACCAACTGAGCTAATGGCTCGTTCTGCTTGCTTTGTCCAAACCAATCGAACAAAAGTGGTGCCGGCAAGAGGACTTGAACCCCCAACCTACTGATTACAAGTCAGTTGCTCTACCAGTTGAGCTACACCGGCATGGTGTATAATCGTTCTTTTCGCTTTGCCTTAACATCTGCGCAAAGGTTAAGAACTTAATGGTAAGTTATTGTCACTCCGCTTGCGCTTCGTGAAAAAACTATGGTGGAGGATGACGGGATCGAACCGCCGACCCTCTGCTTGTAAGGCAGATGCTCTCCCAGCTGAGCTAATCCTCCAAATGGTGACCCATACGGGATTCGAACCCGTGTTACCGCCGTGAAAGGGCGGTGTCTTAACCGCTTGACCAATGGGCCGTTATGTATGCGTCTCTTAAGGACAAGAATTACTATATCATCTTATTTCGCAGAAGTCAACTTCTTTTCAAAAATATTTCACCGAACGAGTTCGTTTTTTTTCAGCCGGTTGACTGCTAGAAGATTAAGATACCACATATAGGAGTGTTTCCACAATATAAATGTGGTGGTTTTCTAAAAATAAAAAAGACAGCTACAAGAGCTGTACAAGTTTGTCTCCGTGATATCTGGATTTTTCCTGATATTTATTCAACAAACTGCTGTCGTGGGTCGTATCCAGACGGTAATTGAAGGTGAAGAACCAGAACTTATGCCATTCCCTTAAAAATGTACGAAGCATCGCGATCCCTCCTGGTTGGTTAATCTTGTTGCCTTTAGTTTATCAAAGGAATGTAAAGATTATGCTAAGGACGGGTTTGAATGATGTAAAGTTTAATGTGGCAACCATACTGCCCCGCCTTCACCGGGCAGTCCCCTTAGATTTCATTGGTCTCGATCAGCTCCCATACCTGCAGGACGCCGGCAGAATCTGTGATCCATACGTTGTCTTGTAGCTTTTACGGGACACATCTCCAGACGAATCGTAGATATCGAAGGTCTCCTGTGTGGTGACGAGGTAATCGCTACCGTCTTCTTCTATACTAATAACCTTAAAATCAATGACTTCCTCCTTTATATCATTTTCATAAAGATACTCAATAAAATCCCTGGACTCTGCGTAAGCTTCTCCATCGGGATGATGCATGTACTCGACTAGCCAAAAATCCCCCTCGTTCCTCGCATGTGCGCTCTCATACGTATAATCTTCTATAAAGGTGCGGATATTTCCCTCCGTTTCTTCTGCTTCCAGAGCCTCTATAGCTTCCTGTTCGAAAGCTTCTTCCTCTGCTTCGCGAATGTCATCAAGCTCGGGATACTGAAACGTTAGGAAATTAGGTCCGGACGTTTGAATCTTCTGCGGGACAGACTTATAGGTTTTTCCTTTATACTCGAACTCCCCTGTAGCTGTGACAGAACCATCGGTCGCAAATGGGCCGAGTGGCGTATCATGTGGAAGCTTTTCTTGCTTCTTTCCATTAATGAGTAGCACGCTGATTTCATCGTACTCATCGACATAGACATATCCCGCTCCAAAATCAATGCTCACCTCAAGTTCATTTTCACAGGCTTCATTGAAGGAAAGATCTTGTTTTTCTTTAAAGGTGGAATAGCTTCCGTCAAACGTCCCTGTGAGCGGCCGTTCCCCCGGCAGCACTCCTTTTATAACGTGATTTCCCTCACTGATAGTGGTCTTTTTCTAAAATCCCGTTCAGTCCGACACATCGTTTCTATCAATATGGTAGATAGAGGATCGATTCATAAAAAAAGATGATCCCCTCTTGGATGGGAATCATCTTCTTCATGCATTTCATATCTATTGTTCGTCCGTATCGATCAGCTTATTGACCTGATAGCCATCTTCAGTCGATATCACTTTGTAGATCGTATCAAACGTACTCTCATTCTCACTGCCGTCGGATTTCGTGATGCTGAAAGTGTCTTCGAGGTGAACAATGTAGGCATCGCCGTCTTCTTCAATATCACCGACGGTCACATCGATGACATCTTCTTTTGTACCGGCCTTAAACAGGTCCGCTGCGTACTGTTCAGCCTGTCCGTATGCTTCACCGTCTGGGTCATGGTATGCTGCGGCACCGGAGAAGTCCCCGGTGTTCCTGGCTTCTACGATTGCATAGGTGTAGTCTTCTATGAACTCCGTCAGTTCGGCATCCACATCAGGCTCCTCTTCTTCCTCGTCCCATGGGCTGTACCATGCAGCATCCTGCTCCTTGATGAGTTCAGGATACTCAAAGTACAGATAGTCAGAAGAAAGATTCGTCACTTTGATAGCATCGGACGTATATGTCTTATCCTTGACCGTATGCTCGGCGACGATTTCTACTGAACCGTCCGTCGGGAACGGTCCGATCGGCGTCTCATATTTCACCTGATCTTTCATCTTCTTCCCATTGATGAGGAGTGCAGACACCTCTTCACTGTCATATTCATCAAGGAAGACGTATTTCCCTGAGAAATCGATGGTCAGATCGAGCTGGTTTTCCGTTGCATCGGTGAAGTCCAGCTCCTCTTCTTCCTTAAACGTCGAGTACGGGGTCTTCAATGAAGCAGAAAGCTTCGATTCACCGGGTAAAAGCCCGGTAAGCTCTGCCTGCTTATCCTTTGCTTCGTTTTCCTGGCCTTTCAAGGCAACGGTATATGCGTCCAGGTTGGCATCCGTCACCACATGGAATGGGATGACTTTAAGAGTGTATGTATCATAAATGCCAAGGAATTTCTTACCCTTGGTAAAATGGAAAAGTTCATTTCCTTGCTCATCGGTGATCTTCGCTGCAGCTGAAGTCCCTTCTTTAATGGAAGCAGCCTGTCCTTCGAGTTGATTCACAAGATCCGGGAGGTCTCCCTGAAGATAGGCAAGATACTTCTTCACTTCTTTATCGCCCGTATCCTGTTTAATGTCCTGGAGATCGAATACTTCCTTTGCCTTCTTCACGTTTTTATCTTTTACTGCTACTGTGAACCCATCGACTAATTTATCCGGTGAGTGGGCTGCCTTCACGTAGAAATGGCCGGCTGTTCCTGCTGCAATCAGGACGAGGATGCTCGCAGTCATGATTTTCTGCAGCGTGGTCCACGGCTTCCTTGGCTTTGATGGTGCCTGCTTTTCTACCGATGCTGAAAGAGGAGTCCCACAGTTCTTACAGAACTTCTTCCCTTCATTAAACTCCGCACCGCAATTCTTACAAAATCCCATTTGCATGTCCCTCTTTCTTTCATTGCTCTATTAGAATGGAGAAGAAAAGATGCCAAGGTTATCAATCATATTCATGATGAACCCTCTTAAAATCAAAGCGAATACGATAAATGATGCCACGTACGTCAGGATGATCCCGTAAAGAGGGTCAAACTTAGAGGCAATGTTCCTTGTATAACTCATGACAACGATCGCAGGGGCGGTGAAGATGGCACCGAACAATCCGAGTCCCAAAACGAATACAAATTCATAAATCTCAAACAGGGACATGAGCAGTCCGAGTACAAACACAGCAATGAACGGTACTAAAATAGCACCGAATCTGGCTACGGCAGACTTGAACGTCACTTGCACCCCAACCACCTTCACTGCACAGAATGTGAAGACACTCATAAGGAAAACGAAAACCGCCATCGCAAGGGTAGGCTTAATCACGATGGTAAGGAAAGCTGAATCCATATACCGTCCATACTCCCCAAGAGCAACATACATGGAAAGAGGAAGAATTAAAGAATAAAGGATGATTGTAATAAGGCCGTTCACAAAATGCTCTTCACCGATCCGGCTCCCCTTGGCTAGCGGTGATTTCAGTAGACTCATAAAATAACCGAAATAAAGCTTGGACACATTCTTCGCTTTCTCAATATGCTCGTTGGGACGGACAGTCTCTACACTAGCTGCCGAAGCCCCTCCCACCACAACCGCTTCCCCTTCTGTCAATCTCGTACCGCACTTCTCACAAAAGTTTCCGCCATCATTCTGATGATGACAATTCGGACATGTCCCCATTTAAACAACCCTTCCTGATTCTTATTTACTAATACTTTAGAATTACACTTCCACTTTTTAGTTTCGGCAGAAAAAGGGAATTGTGAAGTTCTTTTGTGAAAAAATAGAGATTTATTTAACGTAGGGAAGTGAATACACCACACGATTTTTCACATACAAAAAAACAGACCACTAGGGCCTGTTTTTTCAAAAAGGTCAGTCGGTTACTGGATTGTCATCAAATTCTCCAGATCCAGAGGTATTATCCCGTGGCAATCTATTGTCTTGTACTTGTTTTCCATTGTTTATTTTTCCATTCGCATCATCTATTTTAATCTTAATACCCTTCCATTGAGTGGCTTCGAGATCGAAGAAGAAATCAATGCTATTGTTCATGAATTGGTTTTGATCATACTCACCATCGGCATTCTTCGATTTATCATTCTTGAATGAAATTTCAATTTTCACCGAGTTTTTACTATCACTGATTAAGCCTTGATCGGTGTGTTTTGAACCGATTGGTGCCAGATTAATGCGATTCCCTACTAAATACTCTTTCTTCACCTTACCAGTTAATTTCCCTGTATAGAGATCATATAATGTGACATCTTTTGATTTCAAGATGGAGTCCCGCCCATAGTTGTAACCTTCATGGTCTTGATCCACTTTAAACACTTGGATTTCAAACTGCTTTAAGTAATCCTCCAATGTAGACCCATTATCTCCGTTTGTGAATTCCTCTGCCCTCACATTCATCAATACCTCTTTAATGGCTACCGATCCAACATTTCTTAGTTTAAATACCCTTTCCACACTGTCTCCTGGCTTCATATTACCCAGATCAAAGTTAACGGGTTTATTCTTGCCGCCCTTTACATCGAGCTCTAAGGTGCCAGACGCAAAGTGATTGTTAACTGTCTTTACATCATTGAACGCCGCGAAGGTCCCTCCACCAATCAAAGATAATCCCAATGCTGCCGTTGCTACACCAAGTCCCAGTTTCTTTTTAATACTCATGTTTCATTTCCTCCCTCTGCCCATTCCGGGTATGTATAATCTATTGAATCCTAATTAAATAGGAGAACAATCATTTTATATTAGAATGAAGTGAGTTTAGTGGGGATAATAGATGAAAAACCACCTCGCTAAATTCTTTAACGAACTAAATTTCCTTTATAATGAACAAACCTCTTAAAAAATTTTCCCTTTCTTTCTTCACTTATAGAGCTATAACTTTACTTATGGTTTTCCTTATTAATACTCATGCTTAATTTTCCCGTTTACTTTTTACTCATTACATTTATTGAGTTGCTTCAAAAATAATATCGAAGTTTACTGTATTATTCATAAATTTATTCTGATAAAACTCACCGTTATCATTTTTACTGCTATCCTCTTTAAATTTGATCATTATGACAAGTGTATTACCTTTCGATGTAGAGGATCTTGAATTGTTACTTATACCAATAGGTGCCAAATTCACTTTGCCTTCAGTCATATACCTACCTTTAATTTTCCCACTCAAATCACCCTTTACTAGATCCTTAAGAGTGACACTCGTATTTTCCTTAATCAGAGAGTTTTTGTCATTGTATTCACCATCATTCTTAGAATGAACATTGTATAATGTTATTTCAAATTGGTTCAAAAAATCCTCTAATGTTGCACCACTATCATTATTTGAATACTCTTTAGCTTTGACTGTCATAAAAATATTCTCTATTAATATTGTTCCAGCATTTTCAAGCCTATATTTCCTTTGCACGCTATCCCCTGGTTTCATATTTGAAATATCGAAGTGGTTCGGTTTATTACCTTCATTACTCCCCACACTAAGTTTTAGTGTTCCAGATGCAAAATGATTATTCACTGTGGCAGTATCATTAAACGCCGCAAATGTCCCTCCACCGATTAAAGATAGCCCCAATACTGCTGATGACATCCCAACCCCTAACTTTTTCTTGATAGTCATTTCCTATCCTCCACTCTATTCCCGTTTATCTGGTGTCCTGATTGATTCATAAAATGGTGTCTCAGAAATAATCACGCTGGCTTGTCGAGTTCTTTTTTTGTTTGACTTTGATCGATTTCTTTAAGGGCCGAGCGGATGGTGAAGGCTGAGTACCCCAGGAGGAAAACGCCCGGGATGATCATGAGAAGGGCCATTCCTTTATTGGACTTGGCAAAGTCTACAAAATAGCCAAGATAGGGAATCGTGAACCCTGTGTATTTAGCTACTACATTTTGAGAGAGGACGGGTTCGGTATCTGCTTCTTTGTTGTTATCCCCTTTGGTTTGGAATAGCGTCTGATCTCCATTTTTCGTGACGTCTGTAATTCTATGGGTGACCATGGTGCCATCCGGGACCACGAACGAGATGACATCTCCCTTTTTCAAGGCTTCTGCATCTTGAACGGGCTCCACTGCGATGACCGATCCTGTTTGGAACTCAGGCTCCATCGAACCTGAAAGGACGGTCTTCAGCTGTTTTCCGAAGAGCTGCGGCTCTCCTCCCGATGCCATGGATGAAATGACGATGAACATCATTCCAATGAACACGATGAATAGAATGGCTGTGATACTATTACTCAGAAACTTTTTCAACCGATTCCTCCCCTTCCTTTTTCGCTTCATCATTCGACGGTGGTACCACTTCAGGTTCTTCTGTCGGCTTTTCTTCTATAGAAGTGGATTGCTTGTTCGTTTGATTGGATTCTTGCTTTTCTTTCTCACTGGTCGCTTCCTGTTTATCGGCATCACTGTTAGGGAGGGTCTCTTCTACCGATTGTGACTTGTCTGTTTCTTCCTCTGCCTTCTCCAATTTCTCTACGGCTTTCGGCTTCGCACACTTCCCGATGGTCAAATCACCTGTAGGGTCTGATTTCCCCGGATGATCCGGATGCTGGAATAGCGTGAACCGGTATTTGCCTTCTTTATCAGGCTCATGGGTAAGCGTGATGGATTCGCCGGATTTCAGTCCCCGCTGAAGGACTTCTTCCTTCACAATCGTTCCGTCCTTACCATTTCCGCCTGGCGCCCACTGTATTTTATATCGGAGTGGACCTTTTGCATCCCCGGAACCTGTATTTGTAAACGCTGCTTCTATTTTCGTACAGTCCCCTTTTATCGTGACGAATTCAAAAGAACTCTTATCCCAATCTTCTGTATCTGATTCAACTTCCCAATCCACATGAATAGAACCAGCAATCACTTCTATATCATTATATTGAGCCTTCGTCTCAGAAGTAAGATATATCCCCGTAAAAATTGCTGTATACCAAATGAGTACGCCTCCTAATAACATGAGGACTCTTTTAAATGATTTTTCTGACCATCCTTTGTTTCTAACGACACTCACCTCAATGTCAACAAGAGTAATATGGATACCTCAAAGAATATTTCGTTCTTTTTAAAGAACACTCTCACAGTATAATCTAATGATTATGTGAATTAAAATCTCTTAAATGGTCAAATATTCTTTAAAATATTCAATTTTCCAATATTCCCTTCCACTTACTCATCTTTTCTACCTTTTCCACAATTTACTAGTTCTTTATGACTAACTTTCAGAAAGATAAAAACCCCTCAACAGAGGGGCCTCACACTACCCTATATAGTTCAAACAAAATTCCAGATCTGCTTTCAGATGTTCTTTCATAAGAACCTCTGCCTTAGCACCATCGTGAGCCGCAATGGCTTTATAGATTTCCTCGTGTTCATCGATTAGGAATGGGCGTTTGTAGGCGACGACGGTCTTCCTGAAGAGATAGATGATGGACTGCATGCGGTCGATGATGTCGACCATGACGGGGTTACGGGTCGCCTGGATGATGATGTCGTGAAATTCAAAGTTTGCCTTCATGATTTCTTCCTTGGTACCGCTCCTTCCGATCTCCACACACTCTTGCAGCCGAGCGAGCTGTTCTTCGTTGAGATATTGTGCAGCGTTTCTGGCGGCGGCGCCTTCGAGGAGGATTCGGACCTCGAAGACATGGCGGAGATCGGTTTCCGTCGGGTTCACCACCCGTTTCTTCTCAAGCAGTCCTTCTTCGTCGAGCTTGCGGATCGCTTCCCTTACAGGGGTCCGGCTCAGGCCGAGTTCCTCCGCGAGGCGCTCCTCCACAAGCTTGGTTCCTCCCGGAAAACTCCCGCTCAATATTTTGTCCCGTATATACTCATATGCTTGCAGGTACGCTGTTTGTGATGCTTTAGGCAATGTAATCGACCTCTACTCCAAGAGATTCGGTCTTCCTCCCTTTTCCATACGTGTCTTGTTCAAAGTATAGGATGATTTCACCCATTTTAAAAGGATTTTTAGAAATAGTATACATTTTAATATTTTTTGTATACAAAAATAATGTAACCGTGTACAATGAAATTAATCAAACTGAAAGCACTTACAAAGGAGTGGAATTCATCATGAAAACGATTGGTTTTATTGGACTAGGAATCATGGGGAAGCCGATGGCGCTGAACCTGATCAAAGGTGGATATGACGTAAAGGTCTTCGATATTAATGAAAAAGCAGTGGCTGAACTTGCCTCGCACGGATCGACACCTGCTTTGACTCCGAAAGAAACAGCGGAAGGCAGCGATGTCATCATTACGATGCTTCCGAAATCAGAGCATGTATTGAGTGTGGTTTTGAATGAAAACGGTGTCATCCATGGGGCAAAACCCGGAAGCATCGTCATCGATATGAGCTCCATCACCCCTGTGGTGTCGAAGCAGATCGCCGAAACCCTTGCCGCTTCAGGCGTGCATATGATGGATGCCCCGGTGAGCGGCGGCGAACCGAAAGCGATCGACGGGACCCTCGCCATCATGGTCGGCGGTAAGCCCGACGTATTCGAGAGCGCCCTTCCTGTCCTTCAGTGCATGGGGGAATCCATCACCCTCGTCGGAGATCACGGATGCGGCACGACGGCGAAGCTTGCCAATCAGATCATGGTGAACGTGAATATCGCCGCTATGTCGGAAGCTCTCGTCCTCGCAGCCAAAGCAGGGATCGACGTGGAGAAAATGTACGAAGCGATCCGCGGCGGACTTGCCGGCAGTGCCGTCCTCGATGCCAAGGTCCCTCTCATCCTTGAGCGGAATTTTGAAGCAGGCGGACGAATCGATATCAATTTGAAGGATCTGACCAACGTCATGGATACAGCTCACTCCATCGGGGTGCCCCTTCCGATCTCGTCTCAGGTACTTGAGATTTTCCACAGCATGGCCCTTGACGGGAAAGCGGCGGATGACCACGGCGGCATCGTCCAGTACTATGAGAAACTGGCAAAAGTCGAAGTCCGAAAGGGTGTTTCCATATGAGGGAAGCAAGCATCCTCGAACACTATCAACCTTATAACCAATCAGAACTCGACTCACTGTGGGAAAAGAACCGTCCTTCCCTTCAGCATAAAATCGTCGTTCTAGATGATGACCCAACAGGCGTCCAGACCGTCCACGGTGTTTCCGTCTATACAGACTGGACAGAGGAAACGATCACGAGTGGGTTCGAGGAAGAGAATCAAATTTTCTTTATACTGACGAACTCCAGGGCCTTCACGGAGAACGAAACGACTGTGGTCCATCAGGATATCGCCAACCGGGTCGAAGCCATTTCGAAAAAGCTCGGCGTTCCTTACCTGATCATCAGCAGGGGCGACTCCACCTTAAGGGGCCATTATCCCCTTGAGACCGAAGTCATGAAAGACACCATCGAACAGCGCGGTGGTCTATTCCAAGACGGTGAAGTCATCCTTCCCTTCTTTAAAGAAGGCGGGCGCTACACGATCGATGACACCCATTATGTGCAGGACGGTGACAGCCTGATCCCTGCGGGTGACACAGAGTTCGCAAAGGACCGGAGCTTTGGCTACCGTGCCAGCCACCTCGGGGAATGGGTGGAAGAAAAAACGGACGGACGCTTCAAAAAAAGCGATGTGACCTCCATCACCCTCGAAGAGCTACGCAGCCTGTCCATCGGCTCCATTAAGGAAAAGCTCATGGGCGTGCATGACTTTGGAAAAGTCATTGTGAATGCCATCGATGAGAACGACGTCAAAGTTTTCGTCCTTGCCCTGATCGAAGCAATCAACAGCGGCAAGCAGTTCATGTTCCGCACGGCAGCGGCCTTCACCAAGGTAATTGGAAACATCTCCAGCCGTCCGCTCCTTGAACGCGACGAACTCATACTAGAAGATTCCGAGCATGGCGGACTGATCATCGTTGGGTCCCACGTCAAGAAGACGACGGATCAGCTCAATGCACTCAAAGAACTGAGCAGTCTCGAGTTCATCGAATTTGACTGTCACCTTGTAGGAAACCAATCAGCATTCGCAGAAGAAACAAACCGGGTCCTGTACCTGGTGGAGAACAAACTTTCAGAAGGCGTGACGACCGTCGTCTATACAAAACGGGAACGCCTCGACCTTGGGGAAGGGATGGAAGAACAGGAATTGATCCAGTCTGTGCGGATCTCAGATGCCCTGACAAGCATCGTGCGGAACTGCGCCGTCCGTCCGAATTACATCATTGCAAAGGGCGGGATCACCTCGAGCGACGTCGGCACCAAAGGGCTTCAGGTCAAGAGGGCAACGGTCGCTGGCCAGATCGCACCGGGTATCCCGGTCTGGAAAACAGGGCAGGAAAGCACCTTCCCGCATATCCCATATGTCATCTTCCCCGGCAATGTCGGCGGAATAGAGACATTGAAGGACGTTGTACTGAAACTGGAAAACTAACTTAGGGGAACAACAAAGGGGGACACATTCATGGTCACTGGGAATATGTTAATTGTCATCTTCATTCTTTCTTTAGCCGCACTCTTCTTCTTGATTCTAAAACTGAAGCTCGAGCCGTTTCTTGCCCTCATCGGTGTCGCACTCGCCACGGCTGTGGTCATCGGCATCCCGGTAACGGAAGCACCGAAGATCGTCACGACTGGATTCGGAAATACGCTGGCAGGAGTCGGGATCCTGATCGGACTCGGCGTCATCTTCGGTCAGTTCCTGGCAGCTTCAGGAGCCGTTGAAAAGATCGCCCAAGCGGTCCTTCGCGTCTTCGGCGTCAAAAAATCGCCTGCCGGTCTCGCATTGACCGGTACTGCCGTATCCATCCCGGTCTTCTTCGATGCTGCCTTCGTCATCCTGAGTGGACTGATCAAGAGCCTATCGAAGAAAACGGGCATTTCCATCGTTTCATTTGTCACAGCACTCGGAGTCGGCTTGATCGTCTCCCACAGCATGATCGCACCGACTCCAGGCCCACTTGTGGTCGCAGAGAATACCGGTGCAGACCTTGGGCTCTTCATTCTCTACGGTCTCATTTGCGCCATCCCGGCCACCCTTGTGGGAGGATATCTCTACGGGATGTTCATCGGAAAGCGCGTCAAGCATGACGGAGAAGTCGAAGTAGGCGTCATCGACCCTGTCGTGAAGCCGAAAAAAGAGATCAGCACGGGCCTCTCATTCTTCATGCTCGGTCTGCCGATCATCTTGATCCTGGCGAACACGGTCTCTCAACTTGTCCTGCCTGAATCAGGCATCTCGACCATCCTGAGCTTTGTGGGGGAAAAGAAC
Organism: Rossellomorea marisflavi; assembly: GCF_022170785.1. Lineage (NCBI taxonomy): Bacteria > Bacillati > Bacillota > Bacilli > Caryophanales > Bacillaceae > Rossellomorea > Rossellomorea marisflavi. Next base: position 3,733,699 of record NZ_CP081870.1, read on the forward strand.
GTAGCCCTCTTCATCTCGGTGATCGTCGGTGTGATCGTATTGACTCCGTACATCTCACAGCCAAAAAGTGAATTGTACTCGGAAGCCATCAACTCGGCGGGGATCATCATCCTCATCACCGGTGCCGGTGGAGCGTTCGGTGCAGTCATCAATGAAAGCGGTATTGGGCAACACTTGATCGACACGATGCAAAATTGGAGCATCCCGGTTCTCCTTCTCGCCTTCATCTTCTCCCAGATCCTGAGGGCATCCCTCGGATCATCGACGGTGGCACTTGTGACCACCTCCAGCATCATGGGGCCCCTAGCGGTGGATCTCGGTGTGACGCCGATCCTACTCGGGCTCGCCATCTGTGCCGGGGCGGTTGGACTATCCATGCCGAATGACTCCGGTTTCTGGGTAGTGAAGAACTTCGGGAAACTCACCATCCCGCAGACATTGCAGGCGTGGACGATCGGCGGGTTCGTGGCTGGCGTCACGGCCCTCATCACCGTCTATATCCTGAGTCTGTTCTCCGGAATCTTACCGGGACTATAATCAAAACGGCCCAACCTCAATGGTTGGGCCGTTTCATCTTCATCATGCTTCCTCCCCGTCTCTCTCAAGCAGCTTGACAAGAAAACGAAGATCCGTGGCCACATGATCATGCATGGCCTTGGACGCCTTTTCCCGGTCACGGTTGGTGAGATGGCGGGAGATCACCATATGCTGATCAAGGATCTCCTTGCATCGCATCCTGTCTTCCACATTCATCCGGCGATAGAAAAACGTCAGGGCGCGCATCTGCTCCAGCTGATCATGAAGGCGTGTGTTATGACTTCCTAAGATGATGGCATCATGGAACTTACTATTCAACGATATCAATTGAATCGCGGAATCCTCCCGATCCTCCTCATACACCTTTTGCGCGGTCAGCACGCGCTCATGGGCCGTTCGGATCTCTTCATCCGACGCATGCTCACAGGCAAGGGATACAGCAAGGGATTCAAGGACCTGCCGGCATTGGTAAATATCCTGCACATCTTTAATAGAAGGTTTATACACGCTCAATCCCTTTTTCGGGTCGAACAGGATCAATCCTTCCTGCTCCAATGTTTTCATCGCTTCCCTCACCGGACTGCGGCTTACACCGAACTCCCTGGCAAGCTGTGCTTCGAACAGGCGCTCTCCCGGTTCATAATGACCCGTCACGATCCTTTCCTTGATGGTCATATGAAGCTGTTCATGATAGGATAGGGGTTTCTCAATGGAAGTCATCCGTGTCACCTCATCGGCTTAATTGTTTAATGATTCATAATACTCATTATGTTAGAAAAATATTGACGCGTAAAGCCCGAAGCTTGTACGATAGATACAATAGCTGTCGACAGTCGACAACATGTCTTTACACACAATTATAATGTAAGCGTTTTACATTCACAAGAGGGGGGAAAGGAAATGAACGCTGTATCAATGTGGAATTCCATGTGGAAAGCCCATGACAAGACAAAGCAATTATTATTATTCGCTATTCCAAGCAAGAAGGAACGTACGGTTCCAGGGAGGGACGATGCCTCCCTGCATGAGAATGAACCGGGGAACCGTAGCTACAAAAGAGGGCAGATGATCGGTCTGATCCTCGGGCCCCTTCTCTTCCTGCTTTCAGTCCTATTTGTTAATCCGAGTGACTTGAGCCAAGAAGGTCGCATGGTCCTAGCCGTCACCCTTTGGGTCGCCACGTGGTGGATCACAGAAGCAATCCCGATCCCGGCCACTTCCCTACTTCCAATCATCCTGCTTCCCATCCTGAATGCCGTCCCGATGGCGAACGTCACAGCAAGCTACGGGAATCCCATCGTCTTCCTATTCTTGGGTGGATTCATGATCGCCCTTGCCATGGAAAAATGGGATCTTCATAAGCGGATCGCCTTGAACATCATCTCGGTAGTGGGAACGAGCACATCGAATATTGTCCTCGGCTTCATGATCGCCACCGGGTTCCTCTCGATGTGGGTATCCAATACGGCAGCGGTCATGATGATGATCCCGATCGGGACCGCCATCACCTACCAGGTGTCCCAAGCCCTTAAAGGTAGCAAGGAAGACCTTTCTGCTGAAGAGGAGAAGTTCTCGAAAGTCCTGATCTTCGCGATCGGATACGCCGGAACCATCGGTGGACTCGGTACGCTGATCGGTACACCGCCGAACATCATCCTGGCAGGAATCGTGTCCGAACTCTATGGAATACAGATTTCCTTCGGAGGATGGATGCTCTTCGCCGTGCCGGTCGTCATCCTTCTTCTCATCTCGACATGGTTGTATTTGATCAAGGTGGCCCACCCGGTGAAAATCAAATCGATCCCCGGGGGCAAAGAACTGATCCAGAACGAAAAAGCAGCCCTTGGTCGTATGAGCTTTGAAGAAAAAGCCGTCAGCGTCGTATTCGTCTTCGCCGCCTTCATGTGGGTATCCCAGTCCTTCCTATGGAAAGGCATCATCCCGGGAATCGACGATACAATGGTGGCCATCACAGCAGGGGTCCTCTTGTTCTTGATCCCCGCCAAACGAAAAGGTGGCCGCCTCCTCGATTGGAACGTGGCCAAAGATATCCCGTAGGGAATCCTCCTTCTCTTCGGAGGCGGACTGGCCATCGCAGGGGGCTTCAGTGCCACCGGTCTCGCAGAGTGGCTCGGCAATCAGCTGAAGGTCCTTGACGGAGTAAGCTTCCTTGTCATGATCATTGTGGTGACGACATTCGTCCTATTCCTGACAGAGATCACGTCCAATACGGCTACGGCAACCATGATCCTACCGGTACTCGCTTCACTTGCCATGGCGATCAATGTTCATCCGTACGCCATCATGATTCCTGCTGCCATGGCAGCAAACTGTGCCTTCATGCTCCCGGTCGGAACACCACCGAACGCCATCATCTTCGCAACAGGCAAGCTGAAGATCACGGAAATGGTGAAGAATGGATTCTGGATCAACATCTTCTGCGTCATCCTGATTGTTGGAGCTGTTTATACACTGGTACCACTCCTATGGGGAGTCGATCTTCACGTCTTCCCTGAAGCATTCAAATCATAAGAAAGAAGTGTGACTCACATGAGGAAAATTGAACTTGCCGCACTGCCCGGAGACGGAGTCGGAATCGAAGTCGTAGAATCTGCAAAGGACGTGTTGCATACGCTGGCCGATGCCCACGGGGGAGTGGAGTTTTCCTTCACCACCTTCCCTTGGAGCTGCGACTACTACGTCGAGCACGGTGAAATGATGCCGAAGGATGCCATGAACACCTTGAAGCAATTCGAGGCGCTGTTCCTAGGTGCCGTCGGGAATCCTGCTCTCGTCCCTGATCACATCTCCCTGTGGGGGATGCTCATCAAGATCCGCCGCGAGTTCGAGCTTTCCGTCAATGTCAGGCCGGCCAAACGAATGAAAGGCATCGCCTCTCCCCTTGCCAATCCGAAAGACTTCGATTTCGTCGTCGTCCGTGAAAACAGTGAAGGCGAGTACAGTGAAGTCGGTGGACGCATCCATCAGGGAGAAAACGAAGTGGCCATCCAAAACGCCGTGTTCACACGGAGAGCCACGGAAAAAGTAATGCGCTATGCATTCCAGCTTGCCGAAAAGCGCAACAGCCGTCTCGTGAGCGCGACGAAATCCAACGGCATCGTCCACTCCATGCCGTTCTGGGATGAAGTGACGAAAGCCGTTGCCACTGAGTACCCGCATGTAAATGTACAGTCGAATCACATCGACGCCCTTGCCGCCTTCTTCGTCACGAAGCCTTCCGAGTTCGATGTGGTTGTCGCAAGCAATCTGTTCGGCGACATCCTCACCGACGTAGGATCCGCCATCATGGGAAGCATCGGTATCGCTCCTTCAGCGAACATCAACCTCGAAGGCCGATATCCATCCATGTTCGAGCCTGTCCACGGGTCGGCTCCCGATATCGCAGGAAAAGGCCTTGCCAACCCGATCGGTCAAATCTGGACGGCGAAGATGATGCTTGACCACTTCGGATACGATGAGCTTGGTCAGACCCTTCTTGATGCCGTCGAAGAGGTCACAGAGTCCGGGATCAAGACACGGGATATCGGCGGTACCTCGACTACTAAAGAAGTAACTGAAGCGATTAAATCAAGTATTCTTCAAGCTGCCCGAGTATAAAGACCATACACGGAGTATGTAAGAACGCCAGTATGAACGCCCAAGGAGAAACCACCTCCTTGGGCGTTTAACGTTTCCGACTACTCTGAAGCGGTGCAGAACCCCCTTCCCGATATATGTAAATAACGAACGGACCCCCTGCAGTTGCCGGGGGTCCGTTCATTTTCAGTTCCAATTTGATTCATCGCATGGGATCATTTCCCACCTGTAAAGGAAATCCCTTTGATAAAGTAACGATTGAAGAAAGCATAAATCAAGAGAACGGGCAGGGTAAACACCATAGACGCTGCCATGATGTAGTTCCAATAGCTGACATACTGACCCTTGAACGTATTCAACCCAAGAGGGAGCGTGAACATCTCAATATCTGTCATCACGATCAGGGGTCTCATGAAATCATTCCAAGATCCCATGAAGACAAAGATGGCCTGGGCTGCGAGAGCCGGTCTGGCAAGGGGAATGACAATCTTGAAGAATGTCCCAAGCTTGCTCAAGCCGTCCATCTCGGCCGCTTCCTCCAATTCTTTCGGAAAGTTGATAAAGAACTGTCTCATCATGAAAATGAACGTCGCATTGATCATGGCTGGGACAATCATTCCCTGGTAGGAATTTAGCCACCCAAGTTCCTTTAATATGAGATAGTTGGGAATCATGGTCACTTGTGCAGGGATCATCAGGACGGCCAAGATCGTGATGAACACTGCTTTCTTGCCTGGAAAACGGAGTCTCGCCAGCGCATAGCCTGCCATGGAGTTGAAGAGTAGATTCAGCGCCGTGCCGATTACGGCAATGAAGATACTATTGAACATCCACCGTGGGAAGAGTTCCTGTTCAATGAAGATTTGTTTGTAGTTATCCAAGGTGAACTGTTTCGGTATGAAGTTAATCGTACCTCCGACAATTTCCTGCAGGGTTTTAAAGGAGGACGATAGTGCCCATAGGAAGGGAACCAATGTTGTAATCGCATAGAGGATCAAAATGCCATATACAAGAATACGAACCGCTCCAAGCTTCTTTTTCACTTGTTCTTCCCCCTTAGTAAAGTGATTCTTCTTTTGAAAATTTCCGTTGGATCAAGGTCGCTACAAGGATGACAATGGCCAGCATGAGGACCAGTGCAGCAGCATACCCCATTGTCCCGAGGTTCTTGAATGCATATTGGTAGACTAATAGAACGACGGTGAGCGTCGAATTATCAGGGCCGCCCGATCCGCCCGAGAAGATGTACGACTGATCGAATAATTGAAATGTCCCGATCAGCCCCATGATCGCCACAAAGGATGTCACCGGCCGAAGGTGCGGAACCGTGATCTTCATGAACTTCTGAATGGTACTCGCCCCGTCTAGTTCAGCCGCTTCATAGAGCGAATCGGGTATATCTTGAAGGGCTGCCAGGTAGATGACCATGAAGAAAGGAGCCGTCGACCAAATATTCATGATCATGATGGCATTGAGAGCAATGTCTGGATCCCCAAGGAAGTTATAAGTTGGAAGACCGATCGCATCCAGCATGTTATTGATCAGACCGTTCTTGTTATACATCCACATGAAGATGAGCGTCAGGACCGCCGAGGAAGTCAATGTTGGGAGGAAGTAAATGATCCTGAATACGCTCTGCCCCTTCATACCGGCATTCAGTGTAGCTGCCAGGATCAATGCAAGAATGGTCTGGCATGGTACCACAATGACAACATATTTAAATGTATTCCAAAGCGCAATCTGAGCCCTCGTATCATCAAGGATGCGGGCGAAGTTATCGAAAGCGACAAAATCATAGCTTGCTCCCCCGAGAAGCTGTACCTTGTGGAAAGAAAGAAAAATGACATAAAAGATTGGGCCGATGATGAAAAGTAGTAGGACAAATAATGCCGGCGACATGAACAAGTATCCTTGGCCGGATTCCCGCAGTGCTCTTCTTGATAAAGATTTCATTCTTTTTTCCACACTCCTTATGCAACGAATGTGCACAACTTCTTTCCAACGAGCTGAGACCTCGGCAGAAAGAAGCTGTGCAGATCTTGTTGGAAAGAGGGAGGAACTTTCCCCTCCCCCTCCTGGTCTTTCTCTTCTCAGTTCGAATCGATTTCACTGTTTGCTTGCTTTTGGGCTTCCTTCAACGCATCGTCCAGGGGTCGATCTCCAAGGAACGCACTCAGGAACTGATTGTTGAAGTTGTTCGTGATAGTCGGAAGATTGGTTCCTTCAGACCAGACCGTTGCATAGGAAGCTCCTGCCACAAGGGGCCCCCGGAGCTCATCTTGATCATACCCAAGTTTCTCTGCTACGGATTTCCGCGTTGGCAGGGCATACCCTTTACTCGTCCACGTCTCCATCCCTTCTTTGCCTGTCAGGTAGGATAGGAGTTTCCATGATGCTTTTTTCTTTTCAGACGCTGCATTCATGACGTATGCCACACTATACGCCATCGTCGATTTCTTCCCGTCGATGGTCGGCAGCTCAGCAGTACCATACTCTACATCAGGAAAGGTATCTGCCAAGAACGGGATTGCCCAGTTCCCTTCGATCACCATTGCGGCTTTCTCCTGACCGAATACTTCCCCGCCCCATGTTGCACCGACCTCTTTCGGTTCCACAGCTGACTGATCTTCGTTGTGCATATCGATGACCGGTTTCAGTGCAGTCACTACATCATCAGAGGCGAAGTTGGCCTTTCCGTCCTTTACGACGTCTCCACCAAGGGACTGGGCCACCCAGAATTGTCGGGCAAGCTCTGGAGCCACACCAAAACCGTACTTCCCGTCTTTCGTGAGGGTCTTAGCGGCTTTTTGGAAATCATCCCACGTTTGTGGGACCTCAACCCCTGCTTCATCAAGCATTTTTTTGTTATAGAATAATGCGAGCGTCGAGTAGTCTTTCGGGAATCCATAAGTTTGATCATCCGAAATGAATGCTTCCAACAGAGGTTTCTCAAAGTCATCGACATCGAATTCATCTGTCACATACTCATCAAGCGGTTCGATGACACCCGTCTCGATCAAGGCCGGGGCTTCAAATGCATCAAGATAAAAGACATCCGGTCCCTCTCCCCCAATCAAACGCGTCTTGATGACATCCATATATTGTTCAGTGATGACTTCAAGCTTCACATCGATATCCGGATTCTTCTCTTCGAAGTCTGCAATAGTCTGCTTCAGCAGCTTCTCTTCAGTCGGGTTTCCACCCCATCCGGCAAGCGTCACCTGCGTTTTTTCCCCGTCTTTCCCTTCCGTGGAGGCTCCTTCCGAGCTGCACCCCGAAAGAACTCCGGCCATCAACATTGAAGCAACACCAAGTCCCGCCATCCATTTCCTTGATTTCATTATTCCAGTCCCCTTCCATTTTTTTATCATCTAAAGGAAGTGTTCTTCCCCGAGATCCGAATGAGATCAAACCATTTGTTCTGATGAGCTGATCTGATAACCGGTGGTATTCTTGAGCACCTCTAAGCTGCAGCCACCTTCCACCCTCTTGATGGAGACGGACAGTTTCCCTGTGCCGATGGAAATGTCATGCACCTCTAAGCTATTCATGTTTGCAAGGAGTACAGGTGAAAGCCTGATCTCTTCTTTCAAACTATCAGGAAACAACCCAAGGAGAGATTGTATGAATACGAGCGGGGTTCCGGCTGCCCAGGCCTGGGGAGAACAAGCCACGGGATATTTGACGACTTTCCCGCCGCTCCCATATCCACAGAACAGCTCGGGAAGACGGTCATACTCAAAGTGAGCAGCCGCAGCAACGAGCCCTTCGATCACCCGGTTTGCCTGTGGTTGGTAGCCACTTTTGCTCATCCCGAGAATGGAGAGGCTGTTGTCATGGGGCCATACACTGCCGTCATGATAACTCATGGGATTATAGCCTGCTTCCCCCTCACCCATCGTTCGAATGCCATAACCTGAAAACATTTTTGGTGAGACGAGCTTATCTGTGACAGCTTTTGCCCGCTCTTCATCCAGCATGCCTGAAAACAGGACGTGACCAGGATTGGAGGTGATGGTCCCTACCTGTTCCTTCCGGTCATCCAGAGCAATCGCATAGTAGCGGACATCGTCCATCCAAAAAGCTTCATCGAACCGCTGTTTGAGAGCATCAGCCTGACTGCGCAAACGCCTGGCTTCATCGGACCGCTTCATATGGTCATAAATATCCGCCAGTCCGGTCTTCGCTTGATAGACATAGCCTTGTACTTCTGCAAGGGCAATCGGCGTCTTGGCGTATTCCCCATCCCGATGGACAACGGAATCCCCAGAATCCTTCCAGCCTTGGTTGGCAATCCCCTTACTGGATTCCTGGTGATATTCCACGAACAGATCACCATCACGGTCGCCATGGGAATCAATCCACGTTAAAGCGTTTTCAATTTCTCGTTCGAGTGTATTGACAATCCCTACATCCCCCGTCCACTTCACATATTCCGTCAAGAGGATAAGGAATAACGGGGTAGCATCCACTGTTCCGTAGTACGGTGTAAATGGGATTTGTCCTGTCGCAGCCAGCTCACCGAAGCGGATTTCATGCATGATCTTACCGGGCTGCTCATCCCTCCACGGGTCCAGTTTGCTCCCTTGGTAGTGTGCCATCGTCAACAGGGTCCCCCTGGCGATGTCGGCATTGAAAGGAAGGGTTTGGAGGGCGGCAATCAGACTGTCGCGGCCAAACGGGACCCCAAACCACGGAAGACCTGCAACAGGAAAGGCGCCATGCCCTACATCCGTGAGAAGCACCCGCATGTCATTCAACCCTCGTTCGACAAGACGCTTCAAAGGGAGGCAGTCTGTCTCCACTGTTGCAACACTCTCATTCCAACGTTCATAAGAGGCTTCCAGGTTTGCAAGGGCTGCTTCTTTCTGCACATGCTTGATGCCAGTACCTTTGCCGATCATGGGTTGAACTGATAAGGTCACGGAATCGGATCCTCCATGATCCAATTCAAATCCAAAGGAAATGATCCCTTTATCGTCATGATCCAGAGCCTCCTTATCCCAAGTGATCACCGTACTCCGATTCAGGCCATCCGCTCCTTCGTATGAAAAAGAAAGAGACTCCTCCTTGCGCATCTGACCCGTCCTTTGACCCAGATTCCCGTTCAAAAAACCTCGAACGACAAACATATCAAGGAAGTCCGCATCTGCATGGATACTGATCTCAAACGCCACACGCTTCGGGAAATAACTCTTCACCTTCACTTCTTCATACAGGACATCATCATAGATGAATCGTGTCCGCTTGATTTCAATGGACTCACGCCATAGAACCAGGTTCCCTTCCTGTTCCATATGAGGGTTCGTCAGCAAGATCGTAGATTTATAGTTCTGATCTGCTTCAGAGGAAAGGAGAATCGGATCTTCCCCATTAATCTTCAGGTCCAGCTTACTTAAGAATCGTGTGTCCTTTGAATACAACCCCAATCCATATGGATGATCCTCCGGAATATTTCCGTTTGTATCTGTAAGCAAAAATAGGTCATTTTCTTTTATCACGCGATAATCCATGATGGTCCTCCTTCTCCCTACCGAAACGTTTCGGATTTTACCCTCATCGAAAGAGCGCCTTTTATTGAACAGACTCCCTAACGATGAGTTCGGTTTCCAATGTAATGATTGTTGCAGGTCCTTCTTCTTCCAGCATATCGATGAGGGCATTCGCCGCTTTATAGCCAAGATCGAATTTGTCCTGTGCGATCGTTGTCAGTGGCGGTGAAGCGTAGCCTGCGAGCAGGATGTTATCGTACCCGATGACGGACAGCTGCTCCGGTATGGAACGCCCTGATGATTTGGCGCTCTTCATTACCCCGAGGGCCATCAGGTCGCTCGCACAAAAAATGGCCGTGATGTCGGGATGTTCATCCAGAAGTTTTGCCGCTTCCTCTTCTGCTTTGTCTTCAAGAAAATCCCCGTTTCGGACGTACTCTTCCCTAAAGTCGATCCCCGCTTCCCCAAGGGCATCCCGGTATCCCTTCAACCTTTGCTGGCTGACGTATGCCTGATCGTGGCCGTTCATGAAGGCAATCTTCTTGTGTCCTGATTGAATCAGGTAGTCCACGGCCCGCTTCGCACCAAGGACACTGTCTGTTGTCACGTACCCCACACTATCCGAGGAGATGGGGATATCGATCAGCATACATGGGATATCACTCTCGACCACTTCCTTCAGATACGGATCATCGATTTTCATCCCTTGAAGGATAACACCATCGACCCGTCGTTCCCTGCATAGCTGTGAATAGGTCTTCTCACGCTGCTTGGTTGTGGTCGTACTGAACAATACAAGGTCATAATCCCTCTCAGAGATGCATTCATTGACACCTGATAGGACTTCAAACGTAAAATTATCCTTTGAATTCGCCCGATTCATCCCCGAAACCAGCATCCCGATGGTCTTGGTTTTTTTCATCACAAGACCCCTGGCCAGCGTATTGGGACTGTAATTCATCTCCTTGGCAATATCTGAAATCTTGCGTCTCGTCTTTTCATTCACATCTGAATAGCCATTCAATGCGCGTGATACGGTCGTCACCGATACGCCCGCTTCTTTTGCAATATCTTTAATCGTCGTCAAAATTATTTCCTCCAAAACGTTTCGGATACCTTTGAAGTCATCTTACCTGATTGTGTTAGCGTTTGCAATATATTTTGAGTAATCTGATTTTTATTTGTTCACCTAATGAAAAACTCCCCCTTATTGGTACAAGGGGGAGTGGCCTTACTTCACAGTCACATTGCTCGCCTTACTCGTATTCTTCGCTTTATCAGTCGCCGTCACCGACAGCTTTGTTCCTTTCTTCTGCTTCTTGATGGTCACGGAGTAGCTGCCTTTCTTATCCGCTTTCGCCGAGCCGAGCTTCGTTTTCCCCGCTTTCACTGCAACCGTGGAATTGCCTTCCGCCTTTCCCGTCACCTTGGTGGCTTTCGGGGAGACCGGATTGACGGATGGCGCTTTCGGAGGCGTGTTGTCTACCACAGTGACGGTGTTTCCCTTGCTCACGTTTTTGGCTTTATCCGTGGCCGTGACCGTCAATTTAGTGCCCGCTTTCTGCTTGGCGATCTTCACCGAATAACTGCCGTTCGAAGATGCGACGATGCTGCCGAGCTTCTTGCTTCCTGCCTTGACTGTTACCGTTGAACCGGCTTCTGCTTTCCCCTTCACGGCCGTATCACGATTACCCACTTTATTCACAGTTGGAGCCTTTGGAGGGGTTCCGTCAAGGACAGTGGCGGTCGCTTCTTTCGTGACATCGTCCTCAAACGTGACCACGACGGAGATTGTTGCACCCACTTTCTGTTTTGGAATGCTCACGGAAAAGGTTCCGTTGTTGGCATTTCCTTTTCCGATCACTTCTTTCCCCCGCTTGATGCTCACTTTCCCCGCCTCTGTAAGGGAGGTTTTCCCCTCCACCAGCGTCGTATGATCGTACACCTTCTTCGATAATGATGGTGCTTTGATGATTCTCTTCAGATCAAGTGCCCTTCTGGTATTGACGATCCCTTTGCCGAAATAGGCTTCATATTTCGGACCGTACCAGTCGGTGGTATTTGATAGCTTATTGATCACATCTTGCTTCGTATAGGTAGGATGGGCTGCGAGTATGAGGGCTGCCGTTCCCGATACAACCGGGGCAGCCATCGAGGTCCCGTCCATATAGCCGTACATATTGTAAGGAATGGTTGAAAGGATGCTTACTCCTGGAGCGGACAGGTCCACCTTACCGTAATTGGAGAAGTCGGCATCCAGGGCCTGATCGTCTGTAGCAGCAACGGAAAGAACGGATTTATAGGATGCCGGATAGCACGGATACTTCCTCGTATCCAATGAATCATTTCCTGCCGCGGCAATGACGAGGATGCCCATTTGATCGGCCTTTTTCAGGACCTCTTCAAGAGCCGTGCTCTTCTCGTAGCTTCCGAGGCTCAAGTTGATGATGGAAGCGTGGTGGTCAATGGCATATTGGATGCCTTTGACCACATCGGACATATACCCTTCTTCTCCATCAAACACCTGAACGGGCATGATGCCCGTATTCGGGGCGACTCCGGCCCCGCCGATCTTGTTGTTGCCGGCAGCGCCGATGATTCCGGCTACATGAGTCCCGTGATCACCCGGGGTGACATCCGTCGTATCAGTCAGGACATTATAGGGAGCTGTTATATTCCTCTTCAGGTCGAGATGATTCATGTCCACCCCGTTGTCCACAACGGCTACAATCACCTTCTTCGAACCCATTGTCCGGTCCCAAGCGCGTGGTGCTTCAATGGATTGGAGATGCCACTGATCCTTCAGGAGCTTATCATTGGTGGCAGAGGATAGCGTCACGATGTGATCCTTTTCTGCATACGCCACATCCTGCCGATCTTCAAGACCTTCGATGAACGTGGCGGCGTCAGTCCCTTCGGGTACATCCACCGTCACAATCGGCTGCGGCTGATCGTCAGAGACCGCTGCAACCCCGTAGCTTTTAAGCTCTCTTGAAACATGAGGGGATTTCAGCTTTACGATCACCCGGTCCGGTTTGTCCCCAATCGAAGCTCCGGCATTTCCTGTCCATCCAAAAGCGATGCTTCCTACCATCAGTACAGAAATCAGGATCCTCTTCATGACCACTCCTCGTTTCTCATCAAATATTAAATTGTATGTTCATCTTACTTTCGTCCTTCCCTGCCGTTTATCCTTTATTTCCACTAAAAGATTAAGTGTCTGAAAGATTCGTTTCTCCCTTCCTTGTCCCCTGCTGTACAATGGAAACAACAGGAAGTCAGTTTCAAGTTGAAAGGAGCTTCTTCTCCCATGAAAAAAGCCAAGCGTCAATCCCCGATTATCATCGTGGCACTCATCACCGCTCTCAGCCTCCTGGGTGATTCCATGCTTTATATCGTCCTCCCCATCTACTGGAGGGAAGCAGGGCTTGATTCGATCTGGCAGGTCGGACTGCTGCTTTCTGTCAACCGATTCATCCGCCTCCCCTTCAACCCCATTGTCGGGTGGCTGTACCAGCGGATCACCTTGAGGACAGGACTCATGATCGCCGTCATACTCGGGACGGTGACCACGATCGGGTACGGACTCGCCCAGGGATTCATCGCCTGGCTGATCCTTCGTTCTCTTTGGGGGATCGCCTGGTCCTTCTTCCGGATCGGTGGCCTATCCACCGTCGTCTTTTATTCAAAAGATCAGAGCAGGGGCCAATCCATGGGCCTTTACAACGGTCTTCACCGTACAGGAAGCCTTGCCGGGATGCTTCTCGGGGGACTGCTCGTCCCTTTCATAGGCTTACAGTCCGTCGCCATCGGATTCGGCTGCCTCACACTCATCGGCCTCCCCCTCATCTTTTTCGCGCTGAAATCCGGAGCCAGTGGAGAGTCCGATCATTCAAGCCGAACAGCCAAAGTCTCCTTCTCCCGTCACACCCTTTTGATTATAATTAGCGGCTTCATTGTCACCATGCTGTTCCAAGGAGTTTTCGCCTCCACCATCAGTTCTCTCCTTGAACATCTATACGGGGTGGAGATCAATGTTTTGGGTCTTCTTCTCAGCGTCGCTTTTTACTCAGGGCTGCTCCAGTCCCTTCGCTGGATCTGGGAGCCGTATCTTGCCAGTCGCTTCGGGCACTGGTCCGATGGCCGTTCGGGAAGACTTCCGATCCTTATCGTTTCCCTTGCTGGTACTGGCCTCATCTTCGGGCTGATGTCTGTACCCATGTCGATTGGCTTGTGGACCATCCTTGCCATCGCTGCCATGATCGGAGCCACGGCCCTTACCACCCTAACCGATGCTTTGGCTTCAGATGCCGCCAAGAACTCCAATGTCGTTTCCTTTCTGACTCTGTACTCCATCTGTCAGGATGTCGGAGCCGCTCTCGGACCGTTCCTTGGGTACTTACTGATTGGACTGCACTACGGTTTCTCTGCTCTTTACTGGGGTGGGTCGTTGATTTTTGCCGTTCTTACTGTTGTATGGCTCGTCATTTATAGGAGGCAACAGAGGGTTGGTGCGATGAACAGCAGAGGAATAGGGCTTTAGTTCATAATAAAGAAGGTTGAATTTTAAACAAGACCGTTCCTTTGCGCTTCAGGTGCTTGCTTTCCGCGGGTAGCATGTCGAGCCTCCTCGTGCCTGCGGGGTCTCGATCATCCTCCTTTTCCGCAGGAGTCAAGCACCTTCCGCTCCACTCCACTCTGTGATTTCTATCAAAGATAGTATGGATTCTATGCAGGGTGCAGACCTGTGAGTACCAATCCAATAAGAAATATAGGAGGAGACACACTCTTTATTAAAGAAGAATCGGGAACGATGGGTGCTGGACTCTATAGAGAAAACAGACACCACTCCGAAAGCAAACAGTCGCACTAAGCAAGAATGGACATTCCATTAAAGGAATGATTGAACACCCCAAACCATCCCTCCTTTACAAACCACCCACAAAAAAAGAGAATGGTAGATGGACACATTACCCATTTTTTGAACCATCTTGAAATCCATCACCACGACCTCAACACCATCCATCATGAAACCAATCCAACAACTGAACCGTAAATAAGGAAAAGCACCCAGCGAAAGGAGCACCCATGTGAAAAAGATCATCCGATTCCTCACCTTCAACGGCGTCTTCTTCATCCCTGCAATCATCCTGAGCATCATGCTCTGGAACGGATACGGCGACTCCATCTCGGAAGGAAAGCTTAAAACAGACGACATCAGCCGCCTCTACACATTCGATGAAGGAAACCGTGTCATCGGCATTACATTTGACCATGTACCAATGACACAAATGACTTCTAGTATGTACGATACGAAAACCAAGCAAAAACTCCGGTCCTGGACATCCGGAAGCTACTCGTTCGATGAAATGTCGGCGACAATTCAAGGAAAACAGCTTCTGCTCGCATCCAAAAGCCCTGCAGAAGATCTTGAGATCTACAATTATTTTCCCGATGATGACCGAAAGGAACTGGTCAAAAAAAGACTCACCATCCCTTCTTTCCTGAACTCGAATATATATCAGTGGAATGGTCGAATGATTTTCTCTGGAGGAAGCGAAGGGACCGCTCTCATACTCGGGGAACTGAAAGATGGAAGATTCCTTCTTCACAATCTGAATGAGGAAGACCTCCCGGCAAGACCCACCAGGATGGAACCTGTCATGAATACCTTTAACGGCCAGACCCGCATCCCGATCTTTGAAGTTACACTTAAAAATGATCAAAAGGCCTTTGTCAGCGTCATATCAGACGACAACGATCACCTCAGTGTCTACGTTGCAGACGAAGAGGACCAGTTTCCCATCGTGGGAGATGCGGTCGAGAAGCAAATGCGCCGAGATATCGGTCAAGAGCAGGAGATGGCGGTGGATGTAGAACGGGAATACCCCAACAGGGCCCGACTGGTGAAGACTGACGGGGAACTTGGAGAAGTCGTACCGACACCAGAGCCGGTTTATCAAACAAAGGTGTACCAGCTGAACGACGAGGAAGTGCTGATTGCAGGATCCACCGAAGAGGACGATGCGAAAGGAAAACTGACCGGGTTCATATACAACCCCAACACAGGCAAAGCCGCCTCTGTAGATCCCATTTTCAACTCGTTATCCTTTAAGTACCTTAAAGACAGCGCACTTTCGTTCCATAAAAACCTGGAGAGCACCTCTCTTTACTATGCATACAACAATCAATCCACAGGTGTATACGATATGGATTCAAAAGAAATGAACGAATGGACGGCTGCAGATATTGTTGCGATGGAAAACGCCGATTCTTCTCATGAAAAATCGTTCGATTCCTTCAAAGACTATGTACTTGAAGGCGGGGCACTCGTGCTGAACTGGGCCATTTGGATTTTCATCCCCCTACTGCTTTTGGCAGTGGTGTTCATCCTTCCTCCTATCCTCAGGGTCACCAGAAGGAAGAAGCTCGAGGAAAGTGAAACCTTGGCGGCCGAGATCGTATCGATTCAAGAGACGGGCAGCTATCTGAACGAGCAGCCCGTTGTGAGAATCCAGCTCAGGTTCCTGCATGAAGGGAAGCGGATCGAGAAGACGGTCAAAACCGTCGTTTCCTATGTTCAGATCCCACGTCCGGGACAGCAGATTCTGATCCACTATCATCCGAAAAAACAAAGGGTGACGCTGCTTAAAGAAGGAGATGCGATCAGGGAGACCAAACCGGAGATGATTAACGGGGCCGTGTTGCGGAAAGTGGAGTCCTACGGGATGGTCGGACGGGGACATGTGGTCCTGCTTACGTTTGAACACAATCGGGAAAGCTATACGATCCCTGCCATCCAGGCTTCCGGTTTCGAATTCCAAGAGGGAGAAAAAGCAGATCTTATGCGGATCAACGGGCAACTGAAGATGGTTGCTTACAGTGACGCAATCATGAACCGATCTGGAAAAGATGTCACCGTTACGGGGACCATCCTCCGTGCCCAGACATTCCCGATCGCCCTGCATGATCAAACGCCGGTCCTCCTGGATTTGACGATATCCTCCGACGGGAAACCCGTTCAAAGGACCGTAAGTCAGTTTATCCCCAGTCATATGACCATTGAGCCTGGTGCCACCATCCAGATTCAAACGAAACAAGGGGACTTGGAGAAGGAGCTTGCCTTCGCGAACGAAAAACAAGGAAGCGCCACGATCACCAGCGTGTCCTTTACCGGTGTGGTAGGCAACCTCCCTCTTGCCACCATTCACGCTGATCGAAACGGCATACAGTATGACATCCAGCAGACCATCGACCCGATCACGGGTGTGATGCCAGGTGATGAATGTTGGATTGCCTATAACGAAAGGACGCATCAAGCACTCATCATCAAGTACGCGTCCATATAAAAAAAGCGTTCCTCTTCTGGAGGAGCGCTTCTTGCTTTTAAGCACGGGTTTCAAACTTGCGTAGGACCCTATCATAGATGAAATTCCCAAACGGAATGAAGGCGACCAACACCCCTGCCACGGACCATTTCAAATGCCAGCGCACCTTGAACGTCACGTAAGCGAGAATCAACAGATAGATCACGAACAGACCGCCATGAAGCGAGCCGACAATCGTGACGGCCATGGGGATATCCGCCATATATTTAAGCGGCATGGCGATCAAAAGCAGAATCAGAAGCGACATCCCTTCAACAAAACCGGCCTGACGAAGCCGACCAATACTCGTTGTATGCTGCATATACAAACCTCCCTGAGCTAAAGCTTGTTTTCCTCCTTCTAATATAAACGAAAGATGAGAGGTACATGCCTGAATCGATCAAAGATTCGAAATTTGTTCATGATTAAGGAATGAAATCCCTTACCCAATCGAAGCAGGAAGACTTCCTTCAATCCTTGATAACGTTATCAAAACAATCCGCAAGCCTGTCAAATATTCAACATGGGTCCTTTGTAAGAGAGTAGGACAATCCCAAAACGTGTTATAATAGAGGTACACAACATATATGGGGGCAGCGGCTCACCCACTCCTGATTTCATTCGGAAGGGGGGTGATACGCTTATGATAGCAATAGGTGATGTGCTTCATCTCATGATTGCGTTTGGTTCGCTTATTGTGGCGATTATCGCGGTTACCAACGAAAAAAAGAAGTAACCATCGTCCCCATGGCCTTGAGGAAAATCAATGATTACTTCACTTTCGATTGACTCTTGTGAGCCGCTGCATTCATGCAGGTTATGTTGTGAAGGAGTCCCGATGGCAGTCGGGGCTCCTTGTTTTATTTTGGTTTCGTACTTCTATTATATACGCTAAGCCTGGATTTAGTAAAGAAATTACACCACATCAGCCGAATGAGACGAGCTTTTTGGCTTCGACTCTCCCTTCTTCTGTCACCGTACATCCCCTAGCCCCTTTGTGGATGGTGATCCATCCCCGCTCCTTGAGCTCTTGAATGATTGATTTCACTTTCGATTCACCGATCAACATGCCTTTTTGCCTGAGCTGGTCGACCATTTTACGCCGTCCTATTCCATATGTATGATAAATCGTGAGCAGCACCTCCTCTTCCTCGGAAAGGGCAGAAGTGGAATCTCCCCGGCTCTCTGCCTCTCTGATCAAATATGTAGGAAGATCGGAAAGCTCGATCCGTTCACTGAGTGGCCTAATATTAATGACATATTCCACTACATTGGTCAGTTCCCGAATATTTCCCGGCCAGGGGTGGTGAATAAGGAAATGAAGAGCTTCCTCCGTAAACACTTCATGAAGATGATAATGTTCTTCCTCTGAATGAACATTTAAATAGCTCAGCAATAAGGATGTAATGTCTTCCCTCCTCTTCCTCAGAGGGTGTGTCTGCAAGGGGAGGACGTTTAAGCGATAATAAAGATCCTCTCGAAAGCTCCCTTCCGCCACTTTTTCTTCAAGATTGATATTCGTGGCCGCAATCACCCGGACATCGATCGGTACAAGTTCTGTTCCTCCGACTCTCCGTACGACCCCTTCCTGAAGGACGCGAAGGAGCTTCACTTGCAGGGACAACGGTGCATCCCCGATCTCGTCCATAAAGATGGTCCCCCGATGGGCTTCTTCGAACAGTCCATGTTTACCACCTTTTTTTGCACCAGTGTAAGCTCCTTCTACATAGCCGAATAGCTCGCTCTCGAGTATCGACGGGGAAAGGGCAGCGAAATTCACCGGCACAAACGCCTGCCCTGCCCGCCCCGAGCCGTTATGGATCGCTTGGGCCAGCAGTTCCTTCCCTGTCCCGCTTTCTCCTTGAATCAAGATTGTGGAGTCACTTTTAGCCATTCGCTTCGCCATGTCGATCATCCGCGTGACCTCAGGATTCTTAGATGAGAGATCTTCAAAAACATGACGTGGAATGAACCTATGATGCTGGATCTTAGACCTGAGGGCCGTATCCAAGCGCCTGAAGCTATCGTAGTTCCTGCATTCCACCAGGTAGCAGATGACTCCCTCCTGATTCTCGACTTGGTCCACGGAGACAATGAACAGATTGCCGCCGATCTCGACGATTTCTTCTTCACCCAGCTGATTGAGTGCCGTCCCTTCACCCATCAGGTCCGAAATATGCTCCCCATTGAAGATCCATTTCATTTTCTCGTTGGCGTAGGTGACGGTTCCATAGGGATCACAGAACATCAGGGCTTTGGAATATTTATCGAAGATCGTCGTCAGCAATAGATTGGATCGGTCCAGTTTACGATTGAGGGTGGAAAGGTAGCGTGTAAGATGCACAATTTCACTAACGAACTCTGAAGAAGCCACGGCCCCTGCATCTTCGAGGATTTCAAGCTGTGCCATGACTTCTGTGATGGTCGTGATATCCACTTGCCGATGACCGATGTTGATGACCTGCTTGACCCCTTCAGGAACAAGATGGGGTTCACCAGGTGTAATGGAAACATCACACGTTCGGTATTCCTTGATCCCCGGGTAATATGGATGGAAGGTGAACGAGTGGAATCCCTGGCTCTTCAGTTGTGCAATCGACTCGGTGCAGCTTTCCTCCGTATCATTCACTAGGAGGATATCGGTCGTTTCCTGAAGGGAAAAGACCGGCTCAATGAACTCATAGCTCATGGTCCTTCTCGCGACGATGAGCTTTTGTCCGGAAGAAAGGTTCTTTGATATCATTCTACCGACCAAATCGCTTGTCACCAGGATCAGGGGACAAGACCTGTCTGGCTCCATCCCTTTCTCCAGCGCAAATCCCTTTACCTGTACCCGATCGCCCAGGTAGCGGTTCAACTGCTCCATCATGCTGTTCAATGTATTCTCCCCAAGGGAGACCACCGCTAATTCCTTCATCCATTACACTCCTTCGTTATTCAAACACACCCCGCTTCACCACGTCATACCCTTCTACAAATGCCTCACCATTTATAAAGACGTCACGTATGGCCAACGCATCATCAAGGAGGATGAAGTCAGCAGCTCCTCCACCCACGAGCATCCCCCGTCCGCCCTGGAGTCCAAGTCCTTTTGCCGGATTTACGGTGAAAGGCTTGATGGCCTCCTCCAAAGGGAGCCCTTCTTCAACCACGAGCTCCTGCAGGGCAGTCAGACTCGGTTCGACTCCAGCCACCTTCAATCCAATTAACTGACCATTCTCATCGAAGGTCGGCAGGCTTCCATTTGCATCGGAGCTGACCGTGATGGCATCCATGGGAACCCCTTTATCCAGAAGATAGGTGACGCCCTGTGCAGGTGAAAGGCTCCCTGCGGCCGTTTTGGTCTGTATATTCGACGTCAGGTCGACCAGTCCTCCACGACCTGCAAATTCTACCGACGCATCGAGCAACTCGCTGGTCCGGTTAATATGGGTGGGACTGAACAGGGAAATCGGTAAATCCGTCGACTCCACTACGTCGTAGATCTGTTGGTAGTGCCCTTTTCCCGACCCCATATGAAGGTGGATAAACCCTTTTTTCTTGGAAAGCATCGACGACACCCGGACATAGGATGCGAGGCGTCTCAGTTCCTCGGTGGTCACGTAGGAAGCTCGGTGGTCTTCGATGGCCAGTTTCAATCCAAGTACTTCACTGAAGAACATGATGTCTTCCCGGATATCACCGGTGATGGAGTTCGGAGGATAGCCGTAGCCCCCCGTCAGCATGAAGGCGTTCATTCCCTCTTCCCGAAGTGACTTCACTTTGGACAGCAGACTTTTCGTGCTCCTCCCTACGTCGTTTGTTCCCAACAGCCCTACCACGGTTGTGATACCGTTCTTCACAAGGGAACTGAGTCGGACCTCCGGCGTGCTGGATGAAAATCCGCCTTCCCCGCCCCCTCCGGTCAGATGGACATGCCTGTCAACCAGTCCGGGGATCATATGCATCCCGTTTGCTTCAATCACGGTATGATCCA
Source organism: Rossellomorea marisflavi (assembly GCF_022170785.1). Taxonomy (NCBI): domain Bacteria; kingdom Bacillati; phylum Bacillota; class Bacilli; order Caryophanales; family Bacillaceae; genus Rossellomorea; species Rossellomorea marisflavi. Next base: position 3,754,668 of record NZ_CP081870.1, read on the forward strand.
GAGAGCCGGGGCTCAGGTCGGTTCCGATCTCGAGGATCTTACCGCCCCCGACTAATACATCGCGGACTCCGGCGAATTGTGGTGTATATACGTTTGCTTGTTTAATCAATTTTAACATGAGTGATTTCCTTTCTGTCATTGAACTTTAGATTGCTGATTTTTTCGGGTCTTCCAGTGTCTCTGGCTTGGCCTTTGCAATCCCGAAGCCCGTATATCCATAGATGATGGCGAACACAAAGCCCATGTAGCACATCACTGCCCAAGGAAGATAATCGAGAACGGGTACACCGAGCGTACTGGACATGTAGACGCCTGCCAGTGACCACGGGACGATCGGAACAATGACCGTACCAGAATCCTCCAATGTACGGGAAAGGTTCTTGGCATCGAGACCCCTCTCCGCATAAACTTTCCGGAACAGCTCTCCTGGAATGAGGATGGATAGATAGGAGCTTCCGGTTGTCACCGCCATCGTGATACATGAGAGAACGGTGGCGAGAATGAGACTCCCGGTGGACTTCGCCTTCTGATTGACCTTCTCTAGTACCACTTCCAATGAGCCGGTTTTACTCAGGATCCCGGCGAACGAGAAGGCACAGAAGGCAATCAGCGTCGTCCCCATCATCGAGCTCATGCCGCCTCGGTTTAGAAGATTGGCTACTTCGGGTGAAATCCCTTCTGATCCGGAAAGCATGTCTACATTGAAACCGGAAACGGATGCGAGGAGTGCATTTTCAATACTTGCCCCCTGGAATAGTATTCCGAGAATGATGGCTACAATCGAGGAGCCAAGCATGACCGGTATCGTCGGGTATTTCATGATCGAACCGAGCAGGACGATGAGGACGGGAATGACCAAAAGGATATTCCACCCGAACATAGAGGTGAGGGCCGACATCATAGCCTCCAGCTTAGCCGGGTCTCCGGCACCCTCTGTCATGGCAGATTTGCCGACGAACAGATAGACCACCATTCCTACCAATGCTGCGGGGATGGTCGTGTACAGCATGTGACGGATATGATCATATAGATTGCTCCCTGCAGCTGCAGGTGCGAGATTCGTTGTATCAGAAAGTGGGGAGATTTTATCCCCGAAATATCCACCTGCCACAATGGCGCCTGCCGTTATGGGCAGGGATACACCCTGTACCATGGCAATGCCGATGACCGCCACCCCGATGGTCCCCACCGAACCCCAGGACGTACCCGTAAAGGTCGAGACAACAGCGGTGACCAGGAAGGCTGTGATGACCAGATAGTCAGGATTGATGAAACGGATCCCGTAGTAGATCATCATCGGGATCGTTCCCGAAATCATCCATGTCCCAATCAGGATTCCGACCGTGATGAGGATGAGGATGGCTGGCATGGATTTCGCCACCTTTTCCACGATCCCCTCCTGCATCTCCTCCCACGACAGCCCCAATGCCAGTCCGATCAACCCTGCGATGATCGTGGCTGTTATCAATAAAGGTTCTGCTTTCAAATGAAAAACTCCGTATCCTACACCTAAAAGTACCAACATCGATACAATCGGCAGCAGCGCAATGAGTAAGCTTGGTTTCTTTGTCACCTTTCATTCCCCCTTCTTTACTCTCATTACAAGCAAGAACCGTGCCAACCCTGCTTTTTACTGATTTATCTGATTTTTTCACAAAAAACGCAAGCAGAATGGTCTATTAAATGGAGTCGTAATGGGATGAATGGGATGGATTGTCCCTGATCCTTCTGTTCATGCACAGAAAAAAACGCTCCGATTTTGCCGGAACGTTTTCTTCTGCTTATAAATGGTGGCCCTTGATAAAGAAGTACCATGAAACCCTCTGTCTGCATGGTGAGTAGGGGCCAGCTTATCCACGGAAAGGGTGCGAACAAAAATGCCACCAGGCTTCAGACATTTAATTTCTTGTCCTTCACTCTCCTGTCCATCACACCTGCATCATTTCAATGCCTCACTGAGCGGTTCCTCGAGCGGCCCTGCAAGCGTCTTCGAGTACAACGTCGAGATATGATGATAATCCCGGTAAACATACACATTCCCCACCACTGGTGGACATGTACCATCCTGACAGAATGATCCGGATAAATCGGCAAACGTCACATTGGACGGTTGTGTATCGAGACGTTCCCAAGGGGGTTCAGCAGAAAGGACATCTGACCGTTTAGGACTGCAGGCTTCAATACCGTTTTGCTCCACGCACGCAACCGGATCTCCTTCCATGGCAGGATTGTCACGGACAGCGAAAATCTCTGTCACGCCTTCAAGCTTCTTCCACTGATCGAGGTATCCTTTCGGAACGGTATCCCCAATCCCCACATTCGCCGTCGTGAACACAAGGTCTGGAGGATCTTCTTTAAGCAGCTCCACTACCGTCTTGTTCCACTCCATGCAGGAACTGTTCAACGCCCCGTCAAAATCATCAGCCGAGAACCGGCATGCGTCTTTATTATAAATATCGATTTGAAGATGAAGGTCATCAGACAGCTCTTCAAGAGCCGGGAACCAGTGGCCTGAGTGTGATCCCCCCACAAGGGCAATCGTATGTTCAGGATTCTTCGTATCTCCCATGGAACACTTTGTCACCCGGTCATCTTCCATGTTGGAGAAGCAGTCAGCCTGTTCGTAAAAAGAAGGAAGATCTTCTTTGATAAGGGCCGGTGACGGAGCAGGATCCTTTTCTGCAGGGGTGATCCCTTCCGATATTGCCCTTGCTCCCGGATAATCTCCGATGGCATACGTTTCTTCCCCTTTTTGATGAACGTAGTATCCCCAAGCCGTATTAGAACCCATAACAGTAAAGAGAAAGAGCGCCAGCGTAAAAATGAGTTTTTTCTTCGATGTACGGACGCTCATCTTGCGGACGGGCTTCTCCATCATCCTGACCGATATCCATGCCAGTATGGCAGCTGAGATCATAATGGCGAGACCCGGGATGAAGGTCACTTTATCGGTACCCGTTTTGGCATAATAAAAAATCAACAGTGGCCAGTGCCAAAGATAAAAACCGTAGGAAATTGATCCGAACGCCTGAAAGGGTTTGGATCCCAGGAGCTTTTCTGCTCCAAAACGGCTTCCATTCTCTGCTGCGATGATGATCATGATGACACCGCCTGTGGGAAGAAGCGCTGCATATCCCGGGAATACCGTCGATACGGGAAGCAGGATCCCGGTCAAGCAGATGATGGAGAGACCGATCCATCCGAAAATGACCCCCATGGCTTTCGGAAACCGCAGATACGGAAGCAGGAGGGCGAGTATTCCACCAAGGCTGAACTCCCATGCCCTGGCGAACGTATCAAAGTATGCCCAAGGCTGTTCCACAGCCGTCTTGTAGATCGAGTACGCCATGGATAGCGTGAACAAGACCAGAAGGACCCCGAGAAGCGTTTTCCTTTGCGGCTTCTTCCACACCTTCCGGGCAAGCCAAAAGGAAAACAGGATCACAAACGGCCATGTGAGGTAAAACTGTCCCTGAATGGACAGTGCCCAGAAGTGCTGGAGTGGACTTGCCTGATTTGTCTGTCCGAGATAGTCAACGGCACTGGTCGCGAGATACCAGTTCTGAGTATAGGTACCGGAAGCGATGACCTCCCCGATGATCTGTTTCCACTGACTTTCCGGAACAAGGAGGATCGATCCTGCCACTACAAACAGAAGGACCGTGAAAGCAAGGGGGAATAATCGCCGCGCCAGACCGAGCCAATACTCTCCAAAATGAATCCTCCCCTCGCGTTCCATCTTGGACACAAGCGAGGTGGTGATCAGATATCCTGACACGATAAAAAATACATCCACCCCTCCGGAGACCGCTCCGATCCATATGTGATAGACTGCCACCAATAAGGCGGCGACCGTTCGAACGCCCTCTAATTCCGGGCGGAACTTTTTCTCGGGTACTTGTAAATCCATCTTCCCCACTCCCTGAAGTCATGTTGCTTCGATCATAGATCATTTGTGTAAAGAAAAGGCATGGAGAGTGTTAGATCTTTGTAAAGGATCTCTCTCCCCCTACCGGTTTTATCTGCAAAACATCCTCGCTTTTATTTTGTACTGCTCGCTCCACACCCTCCGTGGTAAACTTTAACAAAGGAGGAGATGGGATGATTAAGATGATCAAGCAGACCGACGAGGATACGTTTTATTGGGAGATCTGGGAGGAGGAAGACGACCAGGAGCTCTTGGAGCACTTCGGCATCGTGGGAAATCAGGGTGAGTCCCGGCGTTTTGCGCTACCAGCGGGAGAAGATGCGGAGGTATGGATGGAAGAAATCGCAGAGGAGAAAGAATCAGAAGGCTATGAATACCTCGACGAAGAAGAACTGCATGAACTGGTGATTCAATACAGCTATGAAGAAGACCAGATCGAGGAAGCCCTCGAACGGAGACATGCCGTGGAGGAATTGATGAACGAGTGCCTCGGATGGACGGGGAACGGTCACTGTGACGGAGGGGACATCGGGAGCGGAACGACCAATATCTTCACCTATGTGGTCCATGTAGAGCGAGCCGTCAAGTCGATCCTCGATGATCTTCAGGAAAACGACTTGATCGAGGGCGTCAAGCTGGCATACGGCAACAGAGATAACGAAGAGTATGAAGCCCTCTATCCAAAAGGAGCTCATTTTGAGCTTATCTAAAAAACAGAGCCCTATCCCCCTGAAGCTTCTTCAGGGGGAGGAGCGAAAAATCACCAATATGATGCAACCGTCATCAGGATCGTCACGAGAACCAGTCCGAAGGTTGCAGCCATGAAAGGTGTGACAGGAAGGGATAGGCCCTTGACATTCCTGTCTGCCGATGCAGAGCTCGATATGTATCGCCGCTGAACGGTTTCCGTATTCAGTACCGGCCTGGCAAGAAACGGAGCTACCACCGCAGGAAGCACCAAAAAGAAACTGGAGATGAACATCGTGTTGAGGAGCTGGAAGTGATACGTGTAGTTAATCGCCACCACTCCACTCAGTAGCAGGAAGAAGATGATGCCCGACATCAAGGTGAACTGCCACTTGTACCCCCATCTCCCGTCCAGCTTTTTGTAAAACCAGGATTCAAACTTCACCCATCCCTTCGAGAGCAGAAAGATCAGGACTATGAGAAGTAATACATTAAGTACTCCAATCCACAGCAATCGTAACCCCCCTTTTTTACCATTATACCGAATAAACCCAAACAACGGCGTAGGTTTTGTCCTCCCGCCGTCAAAAGATGGATATGAGCTCTTTTGTGTAGGGGTCCCGATTTGGAGAGAAGATGTCCCCTCGGTGAAAATCGTCCACCAGCCTTCCATCCTTCATGACCATGATGCGATCGCTCATCTCATGAAGAGCGGCCAGGTCATGAGAGATGAGAAGGTAGGATAGACCCAGCTCTTCTTTCAAATCAGTCAGAAGATCGAGGATGGAGGCCTGGGATACGACATCAAGACTAGCTGTCGGCTCGTCAAGGACGAGGACATCCGGTTCGATGCTGATGGCCCTTGCGATGTTGACCCGTTGCCTCTGTCCCCCGCTCAGTTCATGAGGGTAGCGGGCGGCGAGATCTCCCGGCAGCTCGACTGCATCCAGCAGTTCTTTGACAAGGAGGGATTCAGAAACGGCCGAGAAATGCTGGAGTCGGACATGCCGGCCGAGAAATAAGTAGGGATCAAGAAGGGAATCGGCAATTTTCTTCTTCGGGTTCAGTGCTGCGGCAGGGTTCTGGAGGACAAGCTGCAGTCTTCTCCTGAAATGTCTCATCTGCCGATCAGATAAATGATCGATGCGTTCCCCCATCAGGTAGATCGCCCCCCTGTCCACCCTCTGCATTCCCATTATGCAACGGGCGAGGGTACTCTTTCCGCTTCCACTCTCACCCATGAGGCCGAGGCACTCCCCTTTTTCCAGTTCAAACGATACATCATTCAACACCGGACTCCCGTGGTACTGCTTAGTGACCCCTTTCACCAACATGGCATTCATACCGTTTCTCCCCCTTCCACGCCCGAACGAAGGCCGCGTCCCAATACCGGTGCCGATTCAATCAGGCGCTTTGTATAGTGATGGCGTGGATGATCGAGGATCCGATGTTTTCCACCCGACTCCACGATGACCCCTTCCTTCATGACGGCAATCCGATCGGCGTAGCGACGGACAGTGCGCCAATCATGTGTGATGAAGAGGATGCCGCAGCCTGTCTCCTTTTGCCTCGAGGCAAGGAGCTGCAAGACCCGGTGCCCCGTCACGCTATCGAGTGCAGTCGTGATTTCGTCCGCAATGACCAGGCAGGGTGAATGGAAGAGGGCGAGGGCAATGGCGATCCGCTGCAGCTGCCCACCACTCAGTTCTGAAGGGTATCTGGTCTCCATGCCAGGAGATAGCCCCACTGACTCCAAGGCATCTCCCATCTTTCTCCTACACTCTTCGTGGCTCATGCCGTGAGCCTTACCGTACTCCTTAAAATGTGCCCCTACAGTCAGGAAGGGGGTGAACGAGCCATGATAATCCTGTGATATATAAGCAATATCCCTGCCGAGCTTCGACCTCATTTCACCCGTTGGAAGTGAGCCGAGATCACAGTCCCTCAGTATCAGCTTTCCCGACACCTCCATTCCCCGGGGGAGCATGCGCCCGATTGCCTGGGATAACAGGCTCTTCCCACTTCCGCTCTCTCCGACAAGAGCGAGCCACTCCCCTTGCTTGATCAGGAGGGAGACATCATCCACGATCTTCTTTCCCCTACTGGTTATCGAGACCCGTTCCATCGTGAGCATCAGCTCTTCACCTCCCTTTTCACATCGTACAGATCCCTTACATGATCCCCCAACAGATTCGTCACAAATACCGTGATGACGATGGCCATGCCAGGGGCGAGCATGAGTTGCGGCATCGATTGGAAATATGGCCTTGCTTCATTGAGCATCGCCCCCCACTCCGGCGCCGGCGGCTGTGCACCCAGTCCGATGTAGGAGAAGGCAGATAGGAGCAGGATGATCTTCCCCAGGTCCAGACTGGCAAGGACCACGACATTCCCTACGAGATGGGGGAGGAGATGCCTCCTCATGATGGCACCTTGAGTCAGCCCATTGACCTTCGCCATCAGGACATAGTCCTTCCCTGACTCTGTGAGTACCGTACTCCTGACCAACCGGGCGTAATTCACCCATTTCACCAGCATGATCGAAAGGACGAGGTTCACGATGCCCGGACCCATCATCCCCGCCAAAACGATGGCCACGATGGTATCAGGGAACGACAGGAAGCCATCGGCTATCCGCATGAAGATCCGGTCGACAAGTCCTCCTTTATATCCCGCATAGATCCCGACCGGAATCCCGATGAACAGGGCGGCTCCAAGGGCGAGGAGGCTGAAGCCCACTGTCGTCACCCCTCCCGATAGGATCCTCGACAATACATCCCGGCCAAGATGATCCGTACCAAGCAGATGATCCAGGCTCATCCCCTTCAAGCGTCGAGCCAGATCCGCGTCATCCGGGGCATGGCCGAGGATGAGGAAGGTGTAGACAGAGAGGGACCCGAAGAAAACAATAGGCAAAAGAATCAACAGCGCCGGCTTATGCCATCCTTTCATATTAAACCCCTCCCCCTGCACGTCTCCACTCCGGTCTCAGAAGCCGGTAGGAGAGATCGACCGCCGTATTGACGACGAATACACATAATGCCATGACCATGATATAGCCCTGAATGAGGGGATAGTCCCTCTGCCGGATCGCATCCACCACCATCTTGCCGATCCCCGGATAAGCGAAAAGGACTTCGATGACGACGACGCCTCCGATCAAGCTCCCAAGACTCACCCCGAAAACCGTGATTACAGGCGGAAGGCTATACCGCAGGGCATGGGCAAAGAACAGCCGGGATTCGCCGATTCCCCTCGCCCTCCCGGAACGGATGAATTCCTGACTGAGGGCGTCCGATAGATTGGAACGGAGGAGCCTGACGTACACGCTCGATATGGCGACACCAAGCGTCAAAGCAGGAAGGATCAACGTGGACACCCCTTCCCTCCCCATCGTAGGGAACCATTGAAGACGCACTGCAAAAGCATCGATGAAGATCAATCCAAGCCAAAAGCTCGGTACCGCAGCACCGATCACAGAGAGGAATCGACTCAGGGAATCAATCCAGCTCCCTTGGTACAGGGCGGAAAGAGATCCCAAAGGCAAGGCGATGAAGAGCATCACAAAGAGTGCCCCAGCCGTCAGCTCCATCGTGGCGGGAAGCCCTGCTTTGATCATGCTCATCACGGGTTGTCCCGTTACATACGAAGTTCCTGCATCAAGCTGGATAAAACGGAGGAGCCACTGCCCGTATTGCACAAGCAGCGGCTTATCGAAGCCCATTTCCTCACGGAGGGACTCCACCTGTTCCTGACTGACAGACACCTCATCGACATTGAGGATAGTCAGCACGGGGTCTCCCGGCGCCAACCTGACAAAGGCAAAGCTTGCAAACGTGAGGAAGAGCAGGAACAAGCCCGTCTCAGCGAACTTCCTCCCTACGAGGCGGATCATGGTTCCTTCACATCCAGTTTGTTGGTGATCATATAGTACTCACTCTTTGTCGTCACCCAATTCTTCACACGATCACCGTCGTATGCCACGATGGTGGATGGATGGAGGATGAAGGAGTTGATCATATGATCATGCACATAATCTGCAGCGGCTTCCGACAGCTCGGCCCGCTTCTCTTGATCCACCGTGCGATTCAGTTCATCGATGATGGAGGTAAGCTCAGGCTCTTCTGCTCTACTGAAGTTCAGTGCCCCTTTCGGATGATACGTCGCATTCAGGTAGTACCCCGCATCTCCCCTGGGAGCCGTCAGATTACTGTACGTGGCCAGATCCCAATCACGATTACCACCCATATAGTCTTCCGGCACATCGATCTGACGGATTTTCACAGCAATCCCAATCTTCTTGGCATCGGATTGGAACACCTGGGCAATCAATGGAAGATCTGCACGGGCAGAATAGGTAAGCAGCGTCAAGGTGAGGGGCTTCCCATCCTTCTGCATCACTCCATCTTTGATGGTATAGCCCGCTTTTTTCAGATAAGCCACGGCATCCTCTTGTCCATCCTCTTCATACGAAGGAGCAAACGGCAGTGAAGGCAGGAATGGTCCGATGGCAGGCTCGGCATGACCGAGAAGGATCGTATCGACGATTTCCTCACGATCGATCAGCGCATCGATCCCACGGCGGACGTTTACATCCTTCATTTCCTCCCGCTGCATATTCATCGTCATCTGATGAACGCGGAAGGTCGAAGTGGAATCCACGACCATCCCCTTTTCCGCTTTGAGTGATTCGAGGCTTTCCACTTCAGGACGATAAACGATATCCACCTGACCCGATTTGAGTGCAAGGGTCCGTGCAGAGGCATCTTCGTTAAAGGCAAACGTTACGGCATCCAACTTTGCCGCTCCGTCCCAATAGTTCTTATATCTCTCGACTTCAAGCTTGCTTCCCGGGGAGAACGAAGACAGCTCGAACGGTCCCGTCCCCACAGGACGATTGATGATATCATCCTCTGACACATCGATGATCGCCGTATTCGGATTCACAAGCTCCGAGATGAATTCAGGGAATGGCTCCGTCGTTTGGATCTTCAAAACCTGACCATCCGCTTTCATTTCTTTGATCTTCAGGGCATTCTTCACCGCTATGCTCTCTTTGACCGCTCGTTCCAAAGAATCCTTGACGGCGGCGGCATCAAGCTCTTTCCCATTATGGAATGTCACACCTTCACGAATATGTATCGTCCAGTTCTGACCGTCATCCCCTTCAAAACTTTCGGCCAGCCATGGCGTGACCGTGAGCTTCTCTTCATCCAATTTCATCAGTGTTTCCGTAATGCCTGCCCTCAAAGGGACATAGCTGGAATCTACATGGGGGTCCAATGAATTCGTGGCAAAATTATAGAGGAAGGATAGATGCTTCCCTTCTGTTTCTTCTTCCTTTGTCGCAGTGGAACCCTGACAGCCCGTCAACATGAGGGCTCCTGCCAGTAAACCAACCAGTATCATAGATTGAAATGTGCGCATAACATCGGTTCTCCTTAATACGTAATGATTTCGATTTAAATATATCGTAATCATTACGATTTATCAACAAGAAAATAAAAAAGACTCCTAGAATAGAAGTCTCTCTCCCTTTAAGCCCCTGCAGCTACGAGCAACCAGAAGCCGAATTTATACACAAACGTCACGATACCAAGAATCAAGCCGGTGTAGCTCATCCCCTTTGATTGATTCTGCCGGATGCCCACCGCACCGAATATAATCGCCAAGATCCACGCAGGCATAAAGAACCAGCCGATGATCGGGATAATACCGATCGCAAATCCTACGATTCCCAAAACAAGCGACGTCACGGCCATACCGTTATGATGCGGGTCTTCCACCGCCACTACTTTTTCTGTTTCCATTCCATCACCCCCAGTTCACTTTATGAGGATGACTTTTGGATTATTCGTTGGTTTTTCAGAATGAAACAAAGGACGGTTCCTGTGCGTCATTTTTTTGACGCATCGGAACCGTCCCCGTGCTGGACTTATTGTTTCTTCTTCCACTCATCATACTGTTTCTGGATTTCATCGAGTACTTTTTCCATTCCAGCTTCTTTCAGCTTTTTGTTGAAGGCCGGCAGATATTCTTCCGGATCGACGGCGCCTTTGAGAAGGGCTGGTGAGAATTCGCTTGTTACGTTGGAAATGGCTGCAATTTCCGTACGTACGGGATTGGAATCAAAATAGAATCCTAGAGCAGGTGACGGTGTAGAGTTCTTGTTGAACTCCTCGAATTTCTCCCATTTGTCCTTAGGATCATCTTCGTACAGCTTCAGAATCAGCTGGTTTCCGATGGCGAAGCTTGGCATGTTGTAGTTTTCTACACGTGCTGGAAGATCTTTGATGGTACCATCTTCGTTTTCTTCATAGTGGGTTCCTTTAATCCCTTTATCAAGAAGGTTCCGAAGGTATTCATCGGAGTTCAATAGATTCAGGAACATCATGGCACGTTCAGGATTCTTCGATGTGGCAGAGATGGCCTGCATGGATCCTGTGACAGAGTTATTGAAGATATACGGTTCGTGAAGTTCCCTTGTCACAATCTCATAACCAGCAGAGCGGGACCATACGTCTTCAGCATAAGGCTGATAGATTTCTTTGCGGACGAACCAGTTCGGTGTTTCAAGGGGCCAGGAATCCGTGCTTGTGGCAGCATCTTTTTGGATATAGCCTTTTTTATAATACTCATGCATGGTTTTTAATGTTTCCATTGTGATGTCTTCTTCGTACTTGTTGACGACTTCATCTGTATTCCCATCTAAACGGAAGGCAAATGGAAGCTCTTCTTGAAGAATGGAATCAAATGGTAGATAGGCATCGAATGTTGCGATTGGTGTGACATTCTTCTCTTTCTCTTTGATGACTTTTAGAAGGGGTTCAAGATCGGCAATGGAATTCACATTCGAGATATCGAGATTATGCTTTTTAACAAGTTCATTATTAAAGGAAAGCACAGCCTGCTGGCCCACCTCTTTATTGGCTGGGATCGCGTAGAGTTCGCCATCGATTTGAGCACCTTCCAGGAAGGCAGGATCGATGAGCTTCTTCATATCCTTTCCATGCTTATCCATAAGATCGTTCAGGCCTAGGAAGGCGCCTTTTCTTGCATTGAGGGCATAGTTATTCGCCCATGAGCTTGTAAAGGCGATATCATAGTTTTCCCCAGAAGTCGTAATGACCTGCATGCGATCATTGTACTCACCCCAATCGAGCATTTTCATATCGATGGTGGCGTTGATTTTTTCCTTTGTGTACTTGTTGACTTCCTTCATGACGTCCTTCGTATCCTTTTGAGGCGTACCGATCATATACCATGTAAGTTTCACTTCTTCATCAGTCGAGTCTCCCGATGATTTTTCACTTCCCCCTCCGCTACATGCAGCAAGGACACCAGTGAGCAGAAGCAAGACGAGCGACAGAATTCCGATTTTCTTCATGTTTCATCCCCCAATTCATAGTTTTGTTTCAAAAACATACAGAGGTGATCAGTCTTTCACACCGCCGATGGTCAATCCCTTAATGAAATATTTCTGGAAGAATGGATAAGACAAGGCGATCGGCAGGGTCGCAATGACGACCATGGCCATCCTTGCAGAATCCTGCGGTATCGACTTCAAAATGGCACTGTTCTGGTTGGAAAGCATGGCATTCTGCTTAATGAAGTCCATGTTATTCTCGATCCGCATCAATAGGGACTGAAGCGGGATCTTGTTGGGATCATCAATGAATAGCAAAGCATTGAACCAGTCATTCCAATACGCGAGCGTACTGAAAAGGGCGATGGTAGCAATACCCGGTATGGATAACGGCAATACGATCGTGAGGAAGATCCTCATCTCTCCTGCACCGTCAATTCTGGCTGATTCGAGAATGGCCTCCGGCACTGAACGAAGGAAGAATGTCCTCATGATGATAATGTAGAATGCATTCACGGCCATCGGAAGGATGAGGGCCCACATCGTATTCTTCAGATCAAGGAACTGAGTCATGACGATGTAGAACGGGACCATCCCCCCGCTGAACAGCATGGTGAAGAAGGCAATGAATGTAAACTGTTTACGGAACTTGAATTGCTTGCGCGAGATAGCGTAGGCATACATGGAGATGACCGTCACGCTGAGGAAGGTTCCCACTACGGTCACAAAGATGGTGACACCATAGGCCTGTAGAACTTGAGCCTTCATATCCCACAGATACTTATATGCATCCAGGCTCCACTGCTCCGGAATGAGCTGGTAGCCATTCTCCGCAAGGGATTGCTCATTGCTGATGGAGATAATGATGACGTACAGGAACGGGAAGATGCACATGAAGGCAAAACTTCCGAGCAGCACATGCATGAGGACGCTTGTCTTACCTGTGAAGCCATAGGGGTTATACGATTTGGGCTTCTTGACGGCCGGCTTCCCCTTAAGTCCGGCCTCCGTGGTCTTGGTCGTCGTTTCCACCTGACACACTCCTTTCGTTCAGATTAGAAGAGGGCATTGTCTTCGTCGATCTTCCTGACAATATAGTTGGTGATCAAAATGAGGACGAATCCGACAGTGGCCTGATAAAGACCTGCCGCTGTGCTCATCCCGATATCCCCCATGGTCATGAGTCCGCGATAAACATATGTATCAATGACATTTGTAACGGAATAAAGTGGTCCGGAATCGCGTGGGATTTGATAGAATAATCCAAAGTCCGCGCTGAAGATGCTTCCGATGTTCAAGATGGTCAGGATGACGATAAGCGGCATGATCATCGGAATTGTCACATGGCGGATTTGCTGCCACTTGTTCGCGCCATCGATCATGGCGGCTTCATAATGCGTCCGGTCAATCCCTACAATGGCTGCCAGATACACGATCGAACTGAATCCGACCCCTTTCCACTGACTGATGAACGTGATGAAATATGGCCAGTATTTAGGCTCGTTATACCAGGAGACGGGCTCGATGTTGAAGTAACCGAGGACGCTGTTGAACAATCCCCTATCCACGCTCAGGAAGGCGAAGACGAAGTAGCTTACGACCACCCAGGAAAGGAAATGCGGGAAAAGCATGCCCGTCTGGTAGATTTTCGCCAGCTTCTGCTTGGTGATTTCGCTAAGAATGATGGCTACTGCTACGGATAGGATTAGGCCGACGACAATGAAAAGGATGTTATAAAGCAGGGTATTCCGCGTAATGACGAATGCGTCATTCGTGCTGAACAGGAATTTGAAGTTTTCGAATCCTACCCATTCGCTCGTAAAGACGCTGGCGAAGAATCCGTCCGGGTGGAACCGGAAGTTTTTGAAGGCGATCACTTGACCGAACATGGGAATGTACTTCATGACGATCAGCCAGATGAGGCCCGGCAGGATCATTAAAAGCCAGATCCGGTTGTCGTATAGATCTTTGATAAATTGTTTGACTCTGTTCATGTTTCTCCTCCCCTCGGTGCTATACTCTCATTATATGAAAACCCTTTCATTTGAAATAGTTGAGATATCTTAGATTTACTGGTCAAAGTAAATAGTTGTTTTTTTCAGTTAAAGGAATGGTAGATTAAGCTTTGGAATTTCAACCTTTTGTTCCGCGATGAGTGCAAAGGTTAAGCCAATTATCTTCACCTGTTATGGAAAACTTTCAATCTACTTTCCTATTTCATAACGTCGCAGAGATCTGTCTAACGACTATCATCTCTCCTTTCCCTATAAAAAAATCCCTTTCACAAAAGGGATCAAACTCGCTGCTTCCTCCATTCTGAAGGAGTGGCATTTTCGTATTTTTTAAACTGCTTATAGAAGTAGGTGGCGTCGGTATAGCCTACACGTTTACCGATTTGGCCAGCTTTCTCATGAGAATTCAATAAGAGCTTTTTGGCCCGGTCAATGCGAAGTTTATTCAAGTACTTGGTGAAAGAGTCCCCGGCTTCCTTCTGGAAGAGCTGGCCAAGGTAAATTGGATTGATGTGGAAGCGATGGCCCAACGTTTTGAGGGACATATCCTCCGAATAATGTTGATGGATATACGTCAGGACCGTCTGGATGATCGGACTTCTCTTTTCTTCTCCTTGACCTGCTCCTTCCATTAAATCCATACATGTATCAAGAAGCCTCATCGCATCCTCTTCTCTATCAATATGGAGGATTTCATGGATGATTTGCACATACTGACCGTATTCCAAAGATAGGAGGAAACGACCTTTCATCTGGAAGAAGGTATCAAGGAAAACACTTTTCAATAGGAAAGGGTCAGAGGCGAGCTGAATGAAGACGTTACCGAGTTCCTCGCGTACGCGTCCATACTCCTCGTTTGCCAGCCCCTCGAGCATCTCCGGCTTCAAATAGTTCCTGACATCGATTGTCTTGATGGATGGAGAGAGGATCATATCCTCTGCCAGATGTTGCTCCTGGTCGGGAAGGATCATCTTTAATTCACTCGCACGCTCCAGCTCCTTCATCACTCTCGGGGTTTCGGCAATCTCTTCTACTCTTCCACTCGTCACCATAATTCCTTTGCTTTCTTCTACAATCGGAATGATCCGTTCTTGCTCGGACTCAATATGAGCAGGGTCCCATACGATCATCAAGTCCCCATGTGGAGTGGTAACGCAGATGGATGGCCCGGATTCTATCTGTTTCTGAACCTTTACACTGTCACTGTCTTCGACTTTCAAAAGCCCGAGATGAAAGGGTACCGGGAGAGCCAATTCAGGATAGAGGGCCAGCCTTTCCTGAAATTCACGGAGGGGCATCTTCCCCATCATGTACCTCCAGATGGAGTGATCCCGAAGGATGAGAATTGATTCCTCTCCAAGATCCTGCTGATCGAGTTTATCTTTTATATGAAGAAGGGAGGAGCCCAGTTCATCTTCATTCACCGGCTTCAATAAATAGTTTTCGATTCCCAGGACGAGCCCCTTCTTAATTAAATCAAACTCCTGGAATCCCGAAAGGACGATGGCTTTCACTTCCTCCTGTTCTTCCTTCAGTGCTTCAATGAGCTCGAGCCCCGTCATTTCCGGCATTTTTATGTCGGTGATCAGAACGTCGAATGCAATCGTCCTGGATAATTCCAGAGCTTCTCTGCCGTTTCTCGCTTTGGCCACCACTTCAAATCCAATGGACTCCCAATCCAATAGATAAGTCAGTCCATCCAAAATTAAAGGTTCGTCGTCTACAATCATCACCCGGATCATTTATTGCACCTCTTTCATGAATGGTAAAGTGATCTGTACGGTCGTCTTTACACCCGCTATGCTTTTTATCTCCACCCCGTATCCTTCTCCATATTTCAGTCGGATCCGGCGATGGACATTCCCCACACCTATGGAGCTGGTGGATCCCACTTCCTCCTTTAACCTTTCCATGATGTTGTGAAGTCGATCCTGTTCAATCCCGGTACCATTATCTTCAATAATGATTTTGGCCGTATCGCCCATTTTATGGATCGAGACACTCAAGTGATTATCCTGCCTATCCCTCCTGAACCCATGAATCAAAAAGTTTTCGATGAAGGGCTGCAGGATGAAAGGTGGTAGATAAAAGGACTTCAGCTCCTCTTCTACATACAGTTCAGTTGTCAGCTGATCAGGGAAGCGGACCTTGAACAGCTCGATGTATTGATGGGCATGATTGATTTCATCCTCTACAGGCACCAGGTCTGCGGATTTCAAGGAGTAGCGGAACAGGTGGGCAAGCTGTACGATCATTTTTGCAGACGTCCGCCCTCCTTCAGATAGCGACTTCATGCGAATTGCTTCCAACGTATTGTAGAGGAAGTGCGGGTTGATCTGCGCCTGGAGATTGGCGAGCTCCGCTTCTGTCTGCTTCAGTTTGGAACGATACACTTTATCGATGTAATCATTCAGATCGTCCAATGTCTTATTGATGGTGTGCGAGATGTCAGTGAGATCATCGTCTACATGTGTCGTCTCGATACGTGCATCGATGTTCCCTTCCTGGACTTCCTTCATCTTGTTCATGATTTCATCCAATCGCTTGGAGTACCCCCTGAGTGCAAAGTAAGGAAGGATGATGGCTATGGTCGTAAGCAGGATCAAAAGGAAAAAGATCGTCGTTTTATACGTAAACAGCTGAGCGATCTCTTTCTCAGGTACGATGGCCGTCACCATGTGCCCGCTCACCGGCTCTATGGAAGACTGGATATAATACCGGCCATGATCATCCACCTTCTTTTGCACGGCACTGTAGGAAAGACCGTCAATGAGGGATGTGGGGGCTTTTCCATAGCTGTACAGAATGTCCCCCTCCTCATTCGTGATGATAAACGCGCTTTTCGGAGGCATATCCGTGAGGGTAAGGAGACCGTCAATGGAGTCGTACCCGAAGTACACCATCGCTTTCCCAAGACGGTCCATGGAGACAGGATCATTGATCTGCTCCTCCACGACAAGCATATCCTTAGGCTCTGATGGCTCATCGGTAATGGGAGAAGCTCCTTCTTTATAGTGATTCCCCTGTTTCCATCGACTATGGTCGAATAGATACATATATTCTGTTCCCAGACTTTCATTCCGGATCCGCAGGGCGATCGATTCAGGGTCTCTGGAAAAATAGTTCTTCACGAAGATATCAAAGTTGTATGGGACGAATGAATCACTGTTGGAAAACTTATCAAGCCGGTAGCCGATATAGTCTTGATAGTCATGCTGCAGGGCAAATGCCAGATCCTCGATGAGGGGCTGCTCCTGATACAGTTGCTGGATGCCCTGTCTTACGAACTGATGCTTGCCCTGAAGCTCCGATTTGATTTCGTTGATGATCGTTTCCTGGCGGTCGATTTCCCTTTGAACGATAAAATCAGAATAATAGTCTGTCAGAAAGACAAACAAGACGGTCATCGTCAGAAAAATGATGAGGGAGTATGTAAGAAAGACCCGGTAAAACATCCTTTTGCTGATACGTCTAATCGGCTGTAACGCTTTCATTTCATCACTTCCTCATCAAGGTAAAAAGGGAACAGGAGCTGTGAGCTCCTGTTCACCCTGAAATCACTTTTCCAGTTCGATTGTTTTTATTTCATATGGGTGGAAGGTGAGGTCGATTGGACCTGACGTGTATTCTGAAAGATACTCATCTTCCATGAGGTTCACTTCCCGCCATTTCCCCGCGTCCATCATGATCCTGCAGGACGTAGTGGCTCCCTCCATTTCATGAAGGCGCACGATCAGCGTACCCCGTTCTTCTGCCTTCTTGATTGTATCGACGATGACACCGGTGCCGCTGATGGAGAGTAGAGAGCCGGTAAACTCCTCGGAGACCGTTCCCTCCATGACCCTGATGGGCGCATTGAGGTAGGTGGCTTCCCTTTCCACATCATGCTTGGCCGTCTGTCCAGCAAACGGATACAGGGAGTAGACAAAATGGTGTTGACCGATATCCGCCTTAGGATCTGGATAGATCGGACCTTTAAGAAGGGAGAGGGCCATGACATTGTCTTTAATCGAGTAGCCGTATTTACTGTCGTTCATGAGGCTGACGCCGTAGAATGGTTCTGAAAGGGCCGCCCACTTGTGAGCGACGGATTCGAAGCGCGCCACATCCCAGGACGTATTCCAGTGGGTCGGTCGTTTGACGTTCCCGAACTGGATATCATAGATGGCTTCCGTCGACCGTATCGCTACGGGGAATTCCACCTTGAGGAGCTGTTGACGAGCTTCCCAGTCCACTTTCGTTTCAAAATCGATCCGTTTGGAATGGGCATAACAATGGATCCGCTGAATGATCTTCAGCTGCGGGGCTTCCCACGTGAACTCGATGGTCGTCTGCAGGGGCCCATTATCAAGTATAGTACAGTCCTTCAGTAAATCAATAGACTTGGATTTTTCCATATAATAGAGATCAAGATCCCAGGCATCATGGGCCATCGGCTTATCTTCATAGAGTTTCAGGACATTCCCTGCACGTCCCGGCTCGATCATTTCGCGCCCTACCGCTTTATCGAATATGCTTGTGAATTGACCTTGTTCATTCCAGGTTAATCGATAGAATGGCGTTTCCCATGATCGACGAGTAAGGTCAATTTGACTCAAAGGAGTTTCCTCTGAAGGACTTGCTCCCGTCTTCGTCAGCGTGCCATATGCAAATGCCTTCACATCCGGCACCAGTACAAGCGTGCCCCCTCCTGCCAAGGGTTGGGTCTGTACCGGTTTCCCCTCGTGTTCATAGGAGCCGTGCTCACCCGGGACTGTCATCAGTACAGGTGCTGTGTATTGATGGGGGTGCATGAATGACCAGTTCTGCTTTCCATTGATGATCTGTGATTCCAATTGGGAGACAACATCGTTTTGGATGATTCTCGCCTCTTCATACTCACGGTGGGCGTCCTCATAGACTTCCGTGATGGAGGAGCCCGGGATAATGTCATGGAACTGATTGAGGAGGATCTTTTTCCATCCTTCTTCTAGTGCCTCCCTATCATATCTCTCCCACCCGTTCAGCAAAGCATGCCAGGCAGAAAGGAACTCCGCTTCCCTGTAGGACAGTTCAAGCTTGCGATTCTGTTCTTTCATCCTGGCTTGGGATGTGTACGTTCCACGATGGTACTCGAGGTACAGCTCACCATCCCATGTGTGTACATACTGATCGGTTCCATCTACGGTCTCGTGAAGCTCTTCAAAAAACTCCGAGGCATGAGTCGATTGAACAAAGGGCATGCCTGGCACATCAGACAGCTTCCGCTTCATCTCGATCATCTCGCGGTTCACTCCGCCCCCACCGTCCCCATAACCGTAGGCCAGGAGCAGATTCCGGTTCACGTCCTTATCCCGGTATTTCTCCCAGATGCCCTTCACCGTCTCACCCGTAACGAGTCCGTTGTACGTATAGAACCAAGAGTCTGCAGGTCTGCCCGGCTCAGGGGTCGTAATGAAGTAGGTCAGGATCTCGGAGCCGTCGATCCCCCGCCACCTGAACGTATCGTGAGGCATGCGGTTATACTGATTCCAGCTGATCTTGGTGGTCATGAAGGTATCAATTCCTGATTTCCGCAGAATCTGCGGGAGCGACCAGCTGTAGCCGAAGACATCGGGAAGCCAAAGCGTGCGATTCCGACGATTGAATTCTTTCTGGAAAAAGGCCTTTCCATAGAGGAGCTGCCGGACGAACGATTCACCTGACGGGATGTTGCAGTCGGCTTCTACCCACATGGAGCCTTCCACTTCCCATTGACCTTCTTCGACCTTTTTTTGAATGGCAGCGTAAAGCTCAGGCTCTTCCTCCTTTACCCATGCATACAGCTGCGGTTGACTCTGAATGTAGGTGTAATCTGGGTACAGCTCCATGAGGCGGAGAACAGTTGAGAATGTCCTTTTCGCCTTCTCCTTTGTATGTTTGGTACGCCACAACCAGGCAAGGTCGATATGGGAATGACCGATCGCATGGACCGTCACCTCCGAGTGCTTATGCCACTTTTTCTTCTCGGCTTCCAGCACAGCCGCTGCCTTCCTGACGCTTTCATAAAAACACTCTCCCCGATCGGTCCAGTCAATTTCGTAAAATGCCCTGTTCAGGAGGGCAATCAAATTCGAGCGCACACCATCATGTTCATCCAACTGCTTGACCGTTTCCAAGATGGCTTTGGTTTTGAAATAAAAATCATCCACCTCACCATCAAGGAAGCCCCACCACGCTTCTTTCAACCGGTAGTATTGCTCTGACGGATTCCCCCCGCCTTCAAGACCCGACCATAGCTGAATCGTGATATCGAATCGTTCCCCCTCAGGAAGGATGACTTCACGGTGATTGGAATCCACTCCCTGAAACGGCCGTCCGTTCAGGTAAAGGAGTGATTCGAACCCTGAGTTGTTCCCGCCACCGGTTCGCCCGAGATCAAGGTAAAGCACTGCACTCCGGTCATCTTCGGGTACATGTAGAGTAGTGTGAAGCCACACATACCGGTCCCGTCCGGACCACGTATCGTGTACATTCATTTCTCTTTCGAAATGGGTTGGATGGAGATTCTCTTCCCCCTGCTTCGGTTCGTGGACGCCAAATGGGCCGAGCCCCCTGCAATCACGGTACCGAAGTCGATCCAGTTCGTTCAGTCTATTTTCGATTTTTTGGATTGAATAAAACATACGGACCCTCCGTTATGAAGTGTGATGTGATTGGGCAAGAGGGCTTTCCGGAACATGGATGCCCAGCTCACTCAGGATGAATTCGCTGAACATCGAGTTCGCCCATGCAAACCAGTCGCGTGTGAACTCTTCCGGACGATCGGCATCAAAGCCTTCATGCATGAATCCTGTTCCCCCGTGGGTGTTCTTGAACATATCCACGATTGCGTCCCGCTCTTTCCTGGAGATGGCCGTCATTCCCTGAACCGCCAGGCCAATATGCCAAATGTAATGATCCGGCGTATGCGGGCTGCCGATTCCGGAAGCCTTTTTGCCTTCGTAATAGTAAGGGTTGTGACGGCTGAGGATGAAGTTTCGCGTATTCACGTACGTCTCATCTTCTGCGTCTGCATACCCCATATATGGAATTGCCATGAGGCTGGGTACGTTCGCATCGTCCATCAGGTTATATCGTCCTGAACCATCTGTTTCGAACGAGTAGATCTTCCCGAATTCCGGATGATCCACTACGGCATGTGCTTCGATGCCATCGCGTATTTCACGACCGAGTGCCGCCATCTTCTCACCCAGATCAGATTCTCCCATCGTAACGAGCATTTCCTTCGCATAGTCGAGGACAACGGCTGCGAACATATTGGCAGGCACTAGATACCCGTATAGGCAGGCATCATCACTCGGACGGAATCCGGACCACGTCATGCCTGTCGGTACCGAATAGCCGCCCTTTCCGTCGCGCAACAGCGTATCGGATACGCGGCAGTCATCACGTTGGAACCGGTAAGGGGAGTTTTCTTCATGGGCCTGCTCCACCCTCCATAGATCATGGATCACAGCAAGGACTTCCTTAAGCGTCTCATTAAGGACCGTCTCGTCTCCCGTTGCCTTCCAGTATAGATAAGTGAGCTGAATCGGATAGCAGAGGGAATCCACTTCGTACTTACGCTCCCAGATCCATGGGGTCATGTCGGTGTGATCCTGTTGATGCCCTTTGTTGTCCGCTGTCCTGTTGAACGCATTGGCATAAGGGTCCATGAGGATGTACTTCCATTGACGCTGGATGACTTCCTTCAGCATGGATGCGATTTCCCTGTCCTCTTTGACCAGGATCAAGTAGGGACGGACCTGTGCAGATGAGTCACGGAGCCACATGGCCGGAATATCGCCTGTGATCACAAAGGTCCCCTCTTCGTCCTTCTTCAATGTGGTCTGATACGTATTCAGGAAGCATTTTTCAAATAACGCATATACCTCCGGATCATGTTCGTAAGCTTTCTTGACCTTCTCCAATATGTGTTGAAATGAGGCTGGTATCACTTGTTCTGTCATCGTCTCCACTCCTTATTCTTCATTAATGATCATGGTGATGATCTCATATGGTCGAACGGTGCATGTCGCTTTTCCTGTACCGATCTGTTCCTTCTTTTCTTCAAGTATGGTAGAACGGTAGAGCACGCTGCCCTCTACGGTCAACAACTGTTCCTCTGCTGTCGGATTGAACCAGCGGACAATGATCCCAGTTCCCTTCAGTGATGGTTTGATCGCCGTAAGCGTAAGGGACTCTCCTGTCCACTTGAATGGAGCTTCACCTCTTGAGCCGTTCCCATCATTCCGCTCGACCTGGACCACGGTCGGATTGATCGGATAGCTGTACGCTCTGTTATACATGTTGGATT
Organism: Rossellomorea marisflavi; assembly: GCF_022170785.1. Taxonomy (NCBI): domain Bacteria; kingdom Bacillati; phylum Bacillota; class Bacilli; order Caryophanales; family Bacillaceae; genus Rossellomorea; species Rossellomorea marisflavi. The sequence continues at coordinate 3,776,978 of NZ_CP081870.1, forward strand.
CAAGAACCGATCCTGCATGAGGAATGATCATGAAGGATGCCGATTGCTCCCCGATGCACTGTGCTTCCGGAGTATCGAACACACCCCAGTCACCCAGTTCCCCGACAGATCGAAGCAAGGTGATCTCCATGACGTTTCCTCCTGTGATCTCGTATTCATGGAGACCGATGCCTGCCACCGTGAGACCCTTCACCCCGTCATCAAGACTGGCGAATCGTTGCATATGGTGGTCGAATGTCGGATTCGCCCACTGCCTTTCCGGTTGATTGGGACGCTTGACGATTTCGAAGATGCTGTCCGCATAGTGATGGTCATTTCCCTTGCCGACCGGGAAGCACGCCCGGGTACGGTGATCCCTTACCTGATTATCCATCTTCACATCCACCTTCAGCCCCTCTGCTCCTTTCAGGAGGGTGAGGGTCGTCGTGATCGGGAATTCCATCACCTCTTCTGATCGCGCTGCAGTCCGCTCCGGGTGCCATACCAAGTTTTCACGTTCGTGCTGGAGATGTTCATGAGCGCTTTTCGGGATGATCATGGTTGTGCGGATCTCAACGATGGATTTGTATGAGGTATCCGTGACGACATCGATAGTAGACAGGGCATCTTCCGTCGTAAACCTGAGGCGATCGCCGGTTTCCTTGAACATGTATTCGTTCCCGATATCACCGCTATCCTCATAGACGCCGAGATTTGGATACTCATAGCCTGTGCGTTTATCCACGAGGCTATAGCTTCCATTCTCATGGATCGTAACCAGAAGGTTGCCGTTTTCAATCTGACGCTTCTCCTCGTTCCACATCCCTTTCTCCACTACTCTTTCATCTGAAGGAATGAGGTGTACCACTTCATAGCCGAGAGGCGTCGTGAAGTCGATGGGGAACGTGATGCTGATCTCCCTGCCGTAGTAAGGACGCCTGAAGCCATCACGCGGCAGATCATATCCGAAGGAAACCCCATGGTCCTCTACTTGAACCGGGATCAACGTCCCATCAGCTCGCTCCAATGCATATACCGGAAGCTCACGACCTTTTAATAACCCAGGGATCTCACGGAAATCCCTGTCGCTGAAGTAGATCTTATCCACCATCACCTTTTGGGTGATCACCCGGGATGACGCTTCCGTATGGAAAAGGATAAGGGGTACTGCCAACGGATCGGCATGCCCGGTATCAAGACCTGACGCCATGTCGCGGAGCTGCTCATGGATAAAGCGCTGCACTCCCTTCTCCACCTTCTCGAATCGCGTCACCATCTCCCTGTGGACTTCATCGACACTGCACCCGCAGATGCTATCGTGTGGGTGATTCTCCATGAGGAGCTTCCAGTAGTATTCGGAGAAATCCCGATGCAGATCCCGATCCCCCACAAGAACACCAAGGGGTTCAAGCACTTTCTCCAGCAGCAGCTGGCAGCGGTCGTTCGCCTGTTTCAAATAGATGCGCGCTGAAGCCGTGTTCACAAGCGTTGACCAACCATCGGTCTTTTGATTCCTCAGCTCCCCACGGATCGTTTGCAGATCATCGGTTAGCTCGTTTTTCACGTCGTCTATGTATGCTTTGAAGCTCGAATGCTTAAACGTCACATCCGGCATGAGTTCGTTGGCGACTTCAATGGCCGTCGTAATGTCTGCCTGCAAGGGTTGATGATCGCATCCGTTCATATACAGGAGCTGGGAAGTCGAGGCAAACCGCTCCGACTCCGCGAGCTTCTTCTCCCAATATGCTTTCGCCCCTTCACGGTCTGAAGGAACTTCATTTCCATTCGAGTACCAGTTGGCAAACAGGATCCCGAGCACCTGCGTTCCGTCCGGTGCTTCCCAAACCATCTCGGAATAAGGCGACGAGAACTCATCATGGTGCACCTGGTTATTGAAGCCCGTCGGGGTCACGCCCCTTCCGAAGGCGGCTGTATCAATATTGGCCTGCTTAAGGAGCTGGGGTGCCTGACCGTAGACGCCGAACGTATCAGGATAGTAGCCGAGATACCCGTCCTGCCCCCACTCTGCCGTGTCCTTCATCCCATACAGGAGATTGCGGACATTGGCCTCCGAGCTTGTAAGAAAGGCATCCTGCAGAATGTACCACGGTCCGACGATGAGCCTGCCCTCCCGGATATACGCCTTCACTTCCGCCTCCCTTTCCGGCCGGACGCCAAGGTAGTCATCTACCATGATGGTCTGCCCATCAAGGTGGAAACTATGAAAATCAGGATCTTCCTTTAATTTCGCGAGAAGATCATCGAACAGTTTGACCAGATAATATTTATGTTCTTCCAAGGACATGTACCATTCCCGGTCCCAGTGGGAATGAGAGATGATATGCGCTGTCTTTTTCCCCATCAAGCTTTTCCTCCTGTCGCTGCAAATTGGTTATAGCGGTTCATGGATACCTTCATGATCCAGTAAGCCGGCATGACGCCCAAGGCAAATGGAATCAACCCAGGCATCTGATAGATGAGATAGCCTACCATCGTGAGGCCGATCGTGATGACCAGGTTCTGCTTGAAGCTGATCAGGGTGAGGATGAATGGCTGGATCAAATAATGTTTGAGCGATTGCTCAAAATGGACGTAATACGGGAAAACATATAAAAATGAAAAAACATATAGGATTGAGAGGAATAGGATGATTGCCGTGCTGAACAACACGACGATTCCTTTCAGTTGGGTAACGAGATATAGATCCAGGGCAAGGAAAACACCGATTGATGTATAAATCCATCCGATTGCATTCGTCTTCCAGAAATGCGCCTTGTAGTAGCGATGATAGCCATCGTAGATCGGCTCTTCGAGACCGCCCTTCAGCCATCTCCGTGTGGTGGCGAATAGGGCCGTTGTGGCAGGAAAGAAGCCCAGAACGACTCCACCAAGAAGGATATGCATGAACCAGATCACATTGAGCTGCATCGTCTTCCAGATCCAGAGGCTCGCTTCTGTGAACAGACTTCCCAAGCGATTAAACATGTACATCTTCCTTTCCGTATGTCTTCCTCCACACATAGGCTGCCCCTATGAGCTGAGCCTGGTCCAAATGGGTACAGACTTCCACAGTCGGCTTCACCTTTGCAATCGGCTTGGCCGTCATGACATGATCAAGCTCAGTCTGCAACCGCTGAAGGAAGCTCGGCTGTCTCGTAATGCCTCCGCCCACGAGGATTTTCTCGGGATCAAGCATATATTGAAGATTGAATATCCCGACAGCCATCGTATGGAAGAACTGATTGAGGGATTTCTCTGCTGCTGCATGACCCTTTTCAGCCTCTTCGAACACACGCGAGCCGGTCCATGCGGCTCCATGTGGGGGCTCATCCTTCAGACGCTTCGTCAGGGCAAATGATGATCCACGTTCACTCCACGTTTCATGGCCTTCCATCAGGGAATAACCGAATTCTCCACCATGGAGATTCGCTCCCTTATGCAGCCGACCGTTGATGACGATCCCTCCGCCGATCCCTGTGCCACACACGATGCAGGCAAATGTATCACAACCGGCACCAGCCCCGCTCCACTGCTCTGCAAGGGCCGCACAATTGGCGTCATTCTCCATTGTGACCGGCAACCCGTATCGTTCGTGGAATAAAGCACGCAGATTCACGACATGGATGAAATTCACCGCACTATGCCCGAGGACAAAACCGGCATCCGTTACGCTGCCTGGAGAACTGATGGCGATCCCCTCTATATGGTGGTCCCTCTGCCATCTTCCCAGAACCTGATCGACATGAACGCTGAATTCCTCTACACTGACAGGCGTCGGGACCTCCTCTTTCAGAACAATGTCAGCATGACTGGTGACCAGGGCGAATTTCGTGAACGTCCCACCGATATCAATGGCGAATAGATGTTTCATCACATGCCGCCTCTCCCGGTAATCGATTTGATTCCGCCAGTTTCCTGAACCAGTCAGCACTCTTCTTTTTCCTGCGTTCGCCACTATCAAGATCGAACTCGACAAGCCCATAGCGGTTTTTGTATTCATTGAGCCATGACCAGTTATCAATATAGGTCCATACATGGAATCCATAGCAATTGGAGCCTTCACGTATCCCCTTATGGAGCCATCTCAGGTGCTCTACAAAAAACTCGATCCTGTACTCATCCTGGATGAATCCCGCCTCGTTCCTGAAACGGTCTTCCCCCTCGACCCCCATACCGTTCTCAGCGATGAACCAAGGAATATTTCCGTATTCATCCCGGATCTGAATCGCGATGTCATAGATCCCCTTTTCATAAATCTCCCAACCACGGTGCGGGTTCATCTTTCGATCAGGCCACTCGTAAGGAAGGAAAGAACGATCTAAGACATGTTCAGCGCTCTCATCCCCTGCCTTCACCCGTCTCGGCTGATAATAATTCACCCCGAGGAAATCCACAGTATGGGCTTTGATCAGCGCCAGGTCATCGGGGTACATGTTGACATGGATGCTTTCATTCCGGATGAACTCACATAGGACATCCGGATATTCACCCTTGACGACTGGGTCAAGAAAACTCTTGTTGAATAGCGCGTCTGCCAGTTCTGCCGCCTTCACATCATCCACATTCTCTGATCTCGGATAACTCGGCGTCAGATTCAGTACGATGCCGATCCTTCCCCGATGCTCATTCTTCCGGAAAGTCTGTACTGCCTTGACATGGGCAAGCAAGGTGTGGAACCCAGCCTGACAGGCTCTCCTGATGTTGAACACACCAGGTAGATGCTTATCATTCAAGTAGCCCATCTCTACAGGGACAATCGGTTCATTGAAGGTCACCCAGTCTTCTACAAGATCCCCAAAACATTTAAAAGCCGTTTCCGCATATAAGGCGAAAGCTTCCGCTGACTCCCTGATATCCCATCCACCTTTCTCATACAGCCAATACGGCATGTCAAAATGAAAAAGATTCACCACGGGGCGGATGCCCTGGTCAAGCATTCTGGTGAACACATCACGGTAAAACTCCACTGCTTCGTCATTCAACGTGTGACCGTCGGGCATCAGCCTCGTCCATGAAATCGATGTGCGATAGGAATTGAACCCGAGCTCTTTCATCAGTGAAATATCTTTTTTATAATTGGCATAAAAACCTGTTGTCTCCTCAGGCCCAATCCTTTGATAAAAGACGTGTGGCTCTTTCTGGAACCAATGATCCCAAACGCTCGGAGACTTCCCCCCTCGGCTTGAAGCCCCTTCCATCTGAGGAGCCGATGAAGCCGCTCCCCACATAAAACCTTTCGGGAATTCCATTATCCCCACCCCCTTTTAGAAATCGCTTACATTTTCTCTTATCCCTATCATATAGACAAAAAATCAACCATGGAACTGCCTGGCAGGAAGTCCTTTAATAAAGGCAGGAAAACTTTAATATGGACAGTTTATGAGAGCGAATAGGCAGTGCAAGGGGACGGTTCCCGTGCGTCATTTTTTTGACGCATCAGAACCGTCCCCTTGCTTCACCAAAGAAAAAAACCTTCCACCATGAGCGGAAGGTTCACTTTGATTACTTCACATATTTCTCGAACGTAATGTTCTTGGAGTAAATCTCTTTAGCCGCATCTTTCCCAACATAGCGGAGATGCCAAGGCTCATAGGCATAGCCGGTTTCATTCTCTTTCCCTTTAGGGTAACGGATGATGAAGCCGTATTTGTGGGCGTTTTTCGCGACCCATTTCCCTTCTTTCGTGTTGGCGAATTTTTCTACGAGGTCATAGCCGACGGAAGGACTCGTCACATCCATGGCAAGACCGGTCTGGTGCTCGCTTGTACCCGGTTTGGCACTGATGCGGCTTGCGTATTTTTCGCCGTAGGTGCGTTTGTAGTAGTTATACAGTTCCGCCTGTCTGTCGTAGGAGCGGTAGCCGGACTGTGCGTAAAGCTTCACGTTGTCTTTCCAGGCCGCCTTCATGAGGGCCTCGAAGTTCGGGACGGCGCGGCTGTCCATGAGGCGCTTTGGATCGTTGTAGCTGAAGGCGAATTTGACCTTCGGTTCTACTAGTTTCGCAGCTTTATAATCTTTGCCTACAGCGACTTTTTTGTTCACGAGGAGATGCTCGATCGGCTGTTTGAGCTCGGATCCGACTTTGTTGTCAATAATGTTAGTGCCGCCGATGACGGTGAACTGGGTTAACTGGTTTTGATCGATGACGACTTTAACAGGGGTTGATACGTAGGTTTTCTCCACGAATAGGAGCACCCCTCCGTTTTTCGCTGCCAGGGCTGATGCCGATACGGCATCGGTCATATTCTTTCCAGTGACCACATACGATTTCTTTTTCGTGCCCATGAGCTTGGCAATCTTTGCAGATGTGTCGTAGCGATCACTGCCGCTGATCCTGGTTGGTTTAGGAAGCTGTTTCTTCACTTTTTCAGAAACGGCTTTCGTACGACCAATCACGATGGTGCTTTTCTTTCCTTTCAGCGCTTTTTTCGTAGCCGCCGGAAGACTATCGGACTTGGTTAGTAGAATCGGCATATTATTCTTAGCTGCATACGGGGCAGCAGCCAATACATCGTGCAGGTAACCGCTGGAAGCGACCACGGCCTTAGATGAAGCCGGAAGCTCCTTTGCCACCAAAGCAGCCGTCTCATAGCTGTCTTTTCCGCCGATCCGCTTTACTTTTGCCTTGATCGTTTTATCAATCACCTTGTCAGACAGGTTCTTTTTTCCTCCAAGGAGAATGATGGTATTTGGGTTCAGCCGTTGGATTTCCTTGCGTGTGGCTGAAGACAGTGCGTTTGGATTTGTCAGAAGCACCGGGGCATCCAGATGCTTGGCGAGCGGTGCAGCAACAGCAGCTTCTGAAAGATCCTTCCCATTCACGAGGATGACGGTCTTCGCCCCGCTCTTCCATCCTTTTTTGGATACAGCGACCGACGTCTGATACCGGTCATTACCACTGACCCGGTCAAGGGAATATGCAGATGCAGTCTGGCCACCGACGAGCATCAAGATAATCACGGCGAGCAGGCTTGATAATGATAGTTTGTACATGCTCTTCAATTGTTTTCCTCTTTTCACTAATCAACTAGTTACATGAAAAATATTCCTGTTCCCTAGTATAATAGTTTCATATGGAGATAACTAGCAAAATCTTCTTTTTTTCGACAGCATGATAAAAGGGGACGGTTCCTGTTCGTCATTTTTTTGACGCATCGGAACCGTCCCCTTGCTTCACTCTATTCTATTTTTCCCAGTAGTGTGTAGGCTTGTTCTTTTGTTTGGACGGCGAGGAGCTGGTTGCGGAAGTCGTCGTCCATGAGCTGGCGTGATAGGAGCTGAAGGATCTTTAAATGTTCGTTGCCGGCGCTTTGCTTAGGTACGGCGATCATAAAGATAAGCTTGGCATCGGACCCGTCAAGGCTCTTCCAATCGACTCCGTCCCGTTTGATGCCGAAGACGACGCTTGGCTTCTGGACAGAGTCAGACTTTCCGTGTGGGATGGCGATGTTCATGCCGATCCCGGTGGAGCTTTCTTCTTCACGGGCAATGATGGCTTCCTTGAAGTCTGCGTTAGAAGCGATGCTTCCATTGGCATGAAGCTTGGTGATCATTTCGTCGATGACGTCATCACGGGTCTCCCCGGCGAGGTCGATCTCGATCAGGTCGAGGTTCGTGATATCGGTCAGGCGGTTGATTTCAACCGGTGCTGCAGCCTGTGTTGCCTCAGGCGCAGTTTTGTGTACGGCAGGTTCTTCACCTTTCTCCTCTACAGGTACGCTTACTGAGACACCTTCAGGAGTAAGGGCTTCTTCCACAATGTCTTTTTTCAATAGATTCACGACGATGGCTGCGACGAACGAGCCGACGATGACGGCGACGAAGAACATGAATACATTATCCACGGCACCAAGCACGGCGACGATCGGACCACCGTGGGCAACGCGGTCTCCTACGTGACCGAGCATGGCGATGACGGAACCGGTCATGGATCCGATCATGATGCTCGGAATGACGCGGAGTGGATCCTGTGCAGCGAATGGGATTGCTCCTTCGGTGATTCCGAAGAGCCCCATCGTAAACGATGCTTTTCCTGTTTCTTTCTCAGCGGCATGGAATTTCTTGCGGCCGATGAATGTTGCGAGTCCCATGGAGATCGGCGGGATACAGATGGCCGCGGCAATCGGGCCCATGATCTCATAGTTTCCTTCTCCGATCATGGCAGATCCGAAGAGGAAGGCGACCTTATTGACCGGACCACCCATATCGAATGACACCATGGCCCCAAGGATCAACGCAAGAAGGATGGAGCTTGTTCCCTGCATACCGGCGAGCCAGTCTGTCAGGACTTCAAAGATATTCGCAACCGGCGCCCCAATCAGGTAAACGAAGGCAAGGCCGACAATGAGGGAGGCGAGTACCGGGATGATGATGATCGGCATGATCGGCATGATGGCTTTTGGCACTTTGATTTTCTTGATCAAGAGAGCGGCATACCCCGCAAGGAAACCGGCGATGATCCCACCGATGAATCCAGCTCCTGCTTCACTTCCATAAAAACTTCCGTTGGCGGCGATGAATCCTCCGACGACACCTGGTGCAAGACCCGGCCTGTCGGCGATGCTATAGGCGATGAACCCGGCGAGGATCGGTACCATGAACGTGAAGGACGCAGAACCAATGGCTTCAATATGCTTCCAGAATGAATCGTCCGGAATGACCAGTCCGCCCGGCGTTTTCTGGCCTCCGAGTGTCAGGGCCACGGCGATGAGCAGACCGCCGATGACGATGAACGGAACCATATACGACACACCGTTCATGAGATGGCGGTAGATCGGGTTTTCTTTCTTATCGGACTTCTTCTCGGTCTGTCCGCTTGATTGATGGATCGGAGCATTTCCGTCGATCACCTTTTGGATGAGTTCCTTCGGCTTGCGGATCCCGTCCTGTACGCCTGTGACAAGGAGCTGCTTGCCGTTGAAGCGGTCTTTGTTGACGGTTTTATCAGCGGCGATGATGATGCCGGCTGCTTCTTGGATGTCTTTCTCGGTCAGTTCGTTCTCGACACCGATGGAGCCCTGTGTCTCTACTTTTATTTCGACGCCCATTTCTATGGCTGCTTTTTCGAGGTTCTCGGCGGCCATGTATGTATGGGCAATTCCATTTGGACATGAGGTGATGGCTAGTATTTTCATAGTGTCTGTCTCCTTTATCGAAATCGCTTACATTTACTATACACCGAGAATCCTGTCGAAAAAGGTCAAGTTGTTACCGGAGGTTGTGGTAAAAGTGGATATATTGTTTTTCGCGGGGTTATGATGCTAGGTCACTAATCCATAGATGGGACGTGTCTTTCCGCTTCGGTCGACCGCTTTCCTGCAGGGCGGGCGGTGAGCCGCTTCGGCAGGCCTGCAGGGTCTCTCCTGCCCGCTTTTCCCGCTGGAGTCGGTCGACCTCCGCTACAAGACACTTGTGGGGAATAGTAGAATAAATTCCTGACGATTGGTCTGTAAATAGAATTCCCACGCATACTTATGTCTCTTTTCATCACAAGCCGAGGAATCACTAACCCTATCATCTCTGTGTTTCATTTAAAATACTAAATAAAAAAAGAGGCCGTTTTACACGGCCCCGAGATGGGTCAGGAATGTCATGGCGTCACGGTCTGAGAGAAGTTGCTCAATCCGTTCCGGGTTCTCGGTGAGGTGCGAGATTTCCTGGAAGAGCTGACGGGATTCGGCCGGGTCGGTGCTTTTGACTGCGAGGAGGAAGACGAGGGAGACTTTCTCCTCACCCCATTCGATTGGTTCCCGCAGGGTGGCGATGGCGATGGCCGACTGGTGGATGAGGTCGGGATGGCCGTGGGGAATGGCAATGCCTGCTCCGATGGTGGTGGCTGACATCCGTTCACGGATCATGGCATTTTCTATGTAGGCTTGATCGACGAACCCTTTGTCCACGAGGGTCCCTGCAAGCTTCCGAATTAACTCATAGCGGCTGAATCCATCCTGTTGAGGAAAGACAAGGAATGGGTTGGCGAACTTCAGGATGATTGACTCCCTTTGTCCCCTTTGCACCGGGTCCTCGAGGTAGGTCAACCGCTCTTTCAGCCTTTCTTCATCTTGTTTTCCTAGGAGCGGGGAAACGACGATCGACGGGACGCCCCTGTCGGGAAGGCTGATCGTGGAGATGATGAGATCCGCCTCGCTTGTCTCGAGGTAGGACTGCAGCTCCCCTTTCCCGATGCTTGCCAGCACGAGGACAGACGAGAATTTCCGCTCGATTTTTGTACGAAGGAGCTGGGACATCCCCATCCCCATATGACAGACGATGACGACTCTTTTCACATCCGTTATGGGCTGCTGAAGACGTTCGAGGGACGCCTGGAAGTGAAGGGTGATATAGGCCGCTTCCTCTTCCGGCACCTCGATGCCTTCCAGTTCTTCAAGGACGAGCATGATCCGGTCGAACATGAACGGATACATCTTCTTGATGTCCCCTAGCATCACATTCGTTACGGGAAGCCCGTATGTCAGGCGATTCAACGTGGAATTCAAGTGCACGGTCAACCCGTTGAAGAGTTCGGGGTCACTGTAGAAATCCACACCGTGCATCTCAGACAGCTTTCCGAGAAGAAGATCCGTCACTTCCCCGAGTCGATTGTCGTGGCCGGTGAGCTCGCGGATCGCTTCGTCGTCCTGATACCGGAACTTCCCACCAAGGAAGTGCAGGGCCAGGTATGCCTGCTCCGCTTCGGGGAAGCGAACGGAAAAGTACGGTTCGATCCCTTCGAGGAATGCCACTGTCCATTCGTATTCTTTTTTTTCCATGATCATCGTTTTTTCTTTTTCCGAAAGGGAGATCGTCTGCTGCAGCTTCGTCCTCTTGATCATAAGGAGGGTATGAACGACGATCCGTTCAAAGGTTTCATCGGTCAGATGAAGATCGAACCGCTCCTGCAGCTCTTCCAGCCTCCTCCGTACGATGGTGATCTCATGCTGGGTAAATTGGGCGCTGATGAAGGAATCCGACCCATCATCCACGAGCTGAGAAAGCCGCGTCAAAGCCAGACGACGGTTCAGCTCGGTCCCTTCGATCGTGAGCCCCACCTTCTGCTTTGACAAAAGCTCCAAATCGAACCGCTTAAACCAATCCCCGATCCGTTCGAGGTCCTTCCTGATCACCGACTTGCTTACATAATACCGGTCTACCAGGTCCTGCACGACGACGGGGTCTGTATTCATGAGAAGAAAATACGCAATCTGGACGATCCGATCCTCCTCTTCCACATGACTGCTTCCCCTCGTTTGCAGTTCTCGGTATAGCTCCGCCCGGTCTTGTTCTCCGATTTCCAGGCAGATTCCCTGACCCGGCTTCCGGATCAACTTCACCGACGGATAGGCTGCCATGGATTCCTGTATCACCTTGAGGTCATTCCGCACCGTTTTTTCGGAACAGTGGAGTTCCTCACTGAATTCTTTGATCAAGACATATTCATGATGCCGGCTCACCAGCATCCGCAAGATCTCCTGCTGTCTTTCATTCATGCTCGTCACCTTCTCTGTTTTGACAGGGAGTTTTATCTATTTATGATACTTTTTGCTTACGGAAATGTAAACAAACGTTTGAATGGGTGGCATGGTTTGAGTAGAGGCACATAGTGGTGGGGTTAAACAGTTGTTTAGATTTGGTGGTGGAAGATCAGAGGGGGGTGTATGAGATGCTCCGCCCGTTTGTTGGGGATGTGGGAATGGAGAAGGCCTGGGCGTGTTGGCAGAGCTTCAATTTGCTTCTTTTTACAAGACCTAGCGGAATGGTTCGCTTATTAGCAAATAGGGTCCAGATATCAGCGATACTCAAGGACGATATTACTCCATCCTGCCTCTATGACATCATTCGACAGTTCTCGCAGCCGCTTTTCCCTGTTTTAAGGGTCCGGCCACTGTCCGGTAGGTTCAGTGACAACGAATACTTGTGAATTCTCAAGAATTATTTGCGAAAATTGAAAAATTATTTGCGAGTCGGATTTCGAACCGTTTTCTTATTTGCGAACAAAGTTGTTACCATATGATTGAATCTCAATACTTGCGCTCAAACCGGTTTCCATACGAAACCAGCCTATTATTTGCGAACCCGAATCCGCCCCACCAGCCAGCACACAAAAAAGAAGCGCAAAACCCAAAGGTCCTGTGCTCCTCCCTCTATCCATTACACATGCGAAACGATCAATTCAACCTGACCTTCCACTTCAAACGTCTCCACATCGGCAGGAATGATGATATGCATGCCCTTTTCCAACACGTGGTCTTCGCCCTGCACGCGCAGTGTTCCTGCTCCGCTCAGTACGCTGGCGAGCTGGAACGGCTTGTCCTGTACAAAGGATGCATGGCCGTTCACTTCCCATTTGTGTACGGTGAAGTATTCCGCTTCAACGAAGGTGGTGATCGTCACTCCATCGCGGCTGTCGACTTTCGGCTCCACGGCTTCTGCGATATGTGGGATCGTGGTCACGTCGATGGATTTGTCGATGTGCAGCTCACGGGTGTTGCCTTCTGCATCGGTACGGTCGTAGTCGTATACGCGATATGTCGTATCTGAGCTCTGCTGCGTTTCAAGGACGAGTGTACCCGTGCAGAGCGCGTGGATCGTGCCGCTTGGTACATAGAAGAAGTCGCCCGGTTTGATCCTCACGCGGCGGAGTAGATCGCTCCACTCCCCTTTTTCGATCATGCTCGTGAACTCTTCTTTAGAAAGGGCGTTGTGACCGAAGATCATGTCTGCTCCTTCTTCACAGTCGATGATGTACCAGCATTCAGTCTTTCCGAGCTCGCCGTTTTCATTGATGTTTGCGTAGCTGTCGTCCGGATGCACCTGGACAGACAAATCGGCGTTGGCATCGAGGATTTTCGTCAATAACGGGAATACAGGTGAATCGTAATTCCCAAATAATTCAGGGTGCTGCTCCCAAAGTTCACCGACGGTCTTCCCTGCAAATTCTCCGCTTCGGACGGTACTTTGTCCGTTCGGGTGTCCTGAAATGGCCCAGCATTCGCCAGTCTTGTCAGAAGGAATGTCATAACCGAACTGATCCCTGAGGGCCGTTCCTCCCCAAATTCGTTCCTGGAACACGGGTGTTAAGAATAATGGTTGATTCATGATGGTCCTCCTATGTATGTAAGAATGAACAGAGCCATTCCGTTTTCGCTTCCCCACTATTTTCTTACATTGTGAGAAGGGTTTCAATCTTTTTTATTCCATTGCCATGCCAGAAGGGGGATGCCAGGAATTGTTCATTGACTGTCGCGCCCCTCTCCCCTATCTTGGAGCCATATAGCCCAATCATAAAATTCCGCTTGCATTGGCATTACTATATAGAGAGTTCGGGTAAGGAATACTGTCAGTCTTGAATGAGGTGAAAAAGGTGAGGATTTTTTTATACATAGCACTTGCTGCGGTAGCGGTGGCGGGCTTTCTTTTCATGACTGAAGGAAAAGAAGAGAAGGTGAAGGAAAGGCACTGGATGGGCGCCTGGATGACGGCGATGCAGGAGCCCTTCAAGGACGGTGAATCCTATGAAGGGTTCAAGGATCAGACCGTGCGCATGGTGATCAAACCCCATGTGGACGGAGATCAGGTCCGCATCCGGCTGTCAAACACGTTTTCAGATGAAGAGCTGAAAGTCGACAAAGTGAGCATCGGCATAACGAAAAAAGGAGCGGAAACAAAGGGAGAACCTGTATCCGTCTCCTTCGACGGTAAAAAGGATGTGCGCATCCCGGCCGGCGAACGGACCTCTAGTGATCCGATCCCCATCAAGATCTCTGAAGATGAAGCTCTGACGGTGAGCCTTTATTTCAAAGGGGAATCAGGACCTGCCACCTGGCACCCGAGGTCGATGCAGACAACCTATTCCGCTGATGGAGACGCCACTGGCAAGGCAGGAAAAGACGGCTACAAATCCATTGAAAAAGGATGGTACTGGCTTGATGGGGTCGATGTGAGGACAGATAAGAAGGTCAAAGGGTCCATCGTCGTCCTCGGCAGCTCAATTGATAATGGAAATGATTCAAAGATCGATTCCAATCACCGGTGGACGGACTATCTGTCCGAGCGGATCAATGATAAGGCCGATGGAAAATGGACGGTCCTGAACGCAGGAATCTCTGCGAATCAGCTCCTCGACAGCCCGGAGGAAAAAGGGGAAAAAGCCCCCGATCGACTGAAGAGGGATGTGTTTGAACAAACCGGCGTGAAAGGCGTCATCGTTCATCAGGGCATAAATGACATCCGCCATCATCCGGAGACAGATGCCGTGACCATCATCGATGAAATGAAGGCCATGATCAAGGAGGCCCATAAGAACGGCGTCGAAATCTATGGAGTCACGATCTCCCCATACAATGACTCAGGAAAATATACCGCGGAAGGCGACCGGACGCGCCGCAAGGTCAACGCATGGATACGGAACAGCGGCGCCTTCGACGGGGTGATCGACTTTGATAAAGTACTTCGGAATGCCGATGATCCATCCAGACTCCAGCCGAAATACAATTCAGGGGACGGACTGCATCCAAATGAAGCGGGGTACCGACAAATGGCCGAGACGGTAAAATTGAAGATGTTTGAGTATTGAAGTGATAGGCAGAGCAAATGACAAAGAAGCGGTCCCGCCTAATGGGGCCGCTTCTTTCGTCATCTCCTAACAAACGCCCTTCTCTCCGCATATTCCGTACACTTCCTGCACACGAGCACCGGCTCCCCACGGTCATTCTTGTAACGCTGGGGCTGCACGGGCTTCCGGCCGCATACTGCGCAGCGGGATGGCTTGAACCATTGCCTGATTGCATTGAACATGGTGGTTCCCCCTTGCATATAATCCGTTTAATCCAGTTTAGAAAAATCCTCCTCCATTATGCAATCATTTCTACTCCCGTAGTTTAGTTGGAAAGAAATAGTGGTAGAGAATGAGAGACATATACACCAGGAGGGAATACTTATGGCAAAAACGCTGGCAGGGCATGCCGCTGCAGACGTCCTTCAAAACTGGGACGTTCAGCATATCTTCGGGATGCCCGGTGATTCGATCAATAACTTTGTTGATGTACTTCGCGGAAAGAAAGACGATATTGAGTTCATTCAGATCCGTCACGAGGAAGTGGCGGCATTGGCAGCCTCGTCCTATGCAAAACTGACTGGGAAGATCGGTGTCTGCATGACGATTGGCGGACCTGGCGCGATCCATCTGTTGAACGGACTGTATGACGCAAAGGCCGACGGAGCACCCGTACTCGTCCTCGCGGGTCAGGTGGCGACAACGGAACTCGGCCGTGATTCATTCCAGGAGGTTCATCTGGCACGCATGTTCGACGACGTTTCGGTCTATTCAGAGACCGTAGCTTCGGCGGAAGCATTCCCTGACATGCTGAACCAGGCCATCCGCACGGCCTATGCGCGAAATGGCGTCGCTGTCCTCGTCATCCCTGACGACATTCCGAGGGACAAAATCAAGAATGCGACTTCTTTCACATCCAGTCTGACTTCATTCGCAAGACACATCCCTCAAAAGGAGGATCTCATCACCGGTCTCAACTTCATCGAGAATGCCAAGCGCCCTGTCATCCTGGCAGGGACCGGAACGAAGGCGGCCAAACAAGAGCTCGAGGCATTCGCCGATACAATCGGGGCCCCGATCATCTTCACCCTTCCCGCGAAGGGCGTGCTGCCGGACCGGCATCCGCTGAACCTCGGACAGCTTGGTCAGATCGGGACGAAGCCTGCGTATGAAGCGATGGAAGAAACAGATCTTATGATCATGATCGGAACCTCGTTCCCGTACCGGGATTATCTACCGGATGATGCCGATGCGATTCAGGTCGATGTAGATCCCGCCCAGATTGGGAAGAGGTACCCCGTTTCTGCCGGTATCGTAGGGGATACAGCCCTCGTGCTGGAGGAATGGAATAAGCACCTTCAGCGCAGGGACGATCGCTCCTTCCTCGAAGAGTGCCAGAAGAATATGCAGAACTGGTGGACCCATATCGGGAAGGATACCGAAGAAACGTCCACACCACTCAAAGCACCTCAGGTCATCCCTCATATCGAACGGATTGCTGACGACGATGCCGTCCTCTCTGTCGATGTCGGAAACGTGACCGTATGGATGGCTCGCTACTTCAACATCACCAATCAGGACTTCATCATTTCCAGCTGGCTGGCCACGATGGGCTGCGGACTGCCGGGTGCCATTGCAAGCTCTCTCGCTTATCCGGATCGTCAAGCCATTGCAGTATGCGGGGACGGCGGCTTCGCCATGAACATGCAAGACTTCGTGACCGCCGTTAAATACAAGCTTCCGATTATCGTCGTGGTGCTCAACAACAGCCGCATCGGCATGATCAAGTATGAACAGGAAGCAGCCGGTCATCTTGAATACGCCACAGAGCTTCAAGAAATCGACTTCGCCCAGTTCGCCAAGTCATGCGGAGGCGAAGGCTATCATGTGAAAACGTACGAAGACCTCGGACCTGCCTTCGATATGGCGAAAGCATCGAATAAACCTGTCATCATTGACGTCGAAATCGACCTTGAACCTCCCCTTCCAGGCAAAATCACCTGGGAACAGGCCCAAGGCTATACGAAACATATGATGAAGAAATTCTACAAAGATCACAGCGTCGAAATGCCGCCTCTCAAGAAAGCTTTGAAGCGCCTGTTCTGACCATGATTTGGCCGGGCATCCGCCCGGCTTTTTTCCATTCAATCACTAAAGGGGGCTACTTCATGGAAACGATCTTACTCTGGATCCTGCTCATCCTCCTTGCCCTGGTCATCCTAGTTCCCGCCGCCTTTCTTTTTTACATATGGCGGGTCGATGAACGCCAAGAGGAACATGCGATCCTGCGCCACTATCCCGTTCTCGGCAAAATACGGTACATCCTCGAGAAGATGGGACCTGAACTCAGGCAATATTTCTTCAATAATGATTCTGAAGGGAAACCCTTCTCCCGGAATGACTACACAAGCACGGTGAAATCCGGCAAGTATAACACCCGCATGCTCGGCTTCGGTTCGGAGCGCGATTTCGACGGGGAGGGCTACTTCATCCGGAATACTCTCTTCCCCGTCCAGCGAGATGAGCTGAACGTGGACAATGAGAAAAAGGTGCCGACGAAAGTATACAAGATTGATAAGGACAACCTCTTCAACCGCAAGGAACATCGTGAAGAAACGTTGGCCGATCCCTTCCTCCTGAAAGATGAAGACGCTCCCATCATCGGCGAGTACACATGCCGCCATCCCTTCCGCGTCAAAGGGCTCGTCGGACAGTCGGCCATGAGCTACGGCTCCCTCGGGGGCAACGCCATCACCGCCCTGTCGACGGGCCTCGGCCTTGCCGGCGGAACATGGATGAACACCGGGGAAGGAGGGTTATCGAAGCATCACTTAAAAGGAGGCGTAGACATCATCTGCCAGATCGGACCCGGGCTATTCGGTGTGAGGACGAAAGACGGGGATTTCTCCTGGGAAGAATTCAAGAAGAAAAGCGATCTGAAGGAAATCAAAGCATTCGAATTGAAGCTCGCCCAAGGAGCCAAGACCCGTGGCGGCCATCTTGACGGTAAGAAGGTCACACCTGAGATCGCCTCGATCCGTAACGTGGAGGCGTGGGAGTCCATCGACAGCCCGAACAGATTCCGTGAGTTCAATTCCCCTGAAGGCATGCTCGACTTCATCGAACAACTTCGTGAAGTCGGTGGAAAACCCGTCGGCATCAAGCTCGTCGTCGGGAACACCGGGGATATCGAGGAGCTCGCTTCCTTCATGGCAAAAACGGGCCGACACCCAGATTTCATCACCGTCGATGGTGGTGAAGGCGGTACTGGTGCTTCCTACCAAGAGCTTGCCGATGCCACGGGGGTGCCCATCAAATCGGCTCTCCCCTTCGTCCATGATACCCTTGTCAGGCACGGTGTCCGGGACAAGGTGAAGATCTTTGCATCAGGGAAGCTCCTTACACCCGACAAGATTGCGTATGCCCTCGCCCTTGGAGCCGACTTCGTCAATATCGCCAGGGGACTCATGTTCTCCGTCGGCTGCATCCAGGCTCAGGTATGCCACACGAACAACTGTCCCGTCGGGGTTGCCACCACCGACGATAAGCTTCAGGAATCACTCGTGGTCGAAGAGAAGTCCTTCCGCGTCTGCAACTACATCCTTTCTCTCAGGGAAGGGCTCTTCAATCTCGCAGCAGCGGCAGGTATCGATTCCCCGGCAAAATTCACCCGGGACCACATCGTATACAAGGACCGGGACGGCCGCCTGATGCCCCTGTCACCCGATGTCCCTCAGAAAGCCCTGTAAGCACAGCAAAGCCCGGTGATGCCACCGGGCTTTTGTTCTATTTCAACATTCCATTCACAAGCCGAAACGCTTCCTCCCACTTCTCCCGGTACGACCCCGAGAGCGTGGTGAACATAATGCCGTTCTCTTCCAGCAGCTCCTGTAGCCGCTCGTGATTCTGCCTCCGGACTGTTTCTTCCCCGTGCATCCGCCAGCCGTCATCCACCCATTCGACGTCAGGCTCAAGGAGCAGATACAGATCATATTCCTGGGCTTTTGCGATGGAATCCAGTACCTCCTGAAGCTTCCCATTATACAGCTCAGAATAAAATTGGGTCACCGTCGCTTCCGTATCCACGAAGAGGACGCGATTGCTGAAGGCAGAGGCCTTCTCTACCTGACGCTGCTGCTCATAAGCGATCATGGGGTAATCCTCATCAAGGAGCACCCCGTCATATCCGCCAATCTCCTCACAGCGCGTCCGGCCGTATTCCGCGACATAATTGGTATTGAAAACCGAAGCCAGATTCCGCACGAGCGTCGATTTCCCGCAGCTCTCGGTACCGATCACTACGACTTTTTTCACGAAATACGATCTTGCCACAGACGGAATCATGTCCCAGTGACGGTACACCCCGTCAGTTCTGATCATGGTGGCAGAGATTGGGGCGAATACCCGCTCTTCATCCAGGATGATATGCTCAGCACCGGGATAGCACTCCCGGAAAATATCCGAGTATCCCCGTTCAGACGAAAAGACCTCATCAATGGGCTGGCCGATCGCCTCCTTGATTAAAGCAGCCCCGTCTCTCCAGTCATAATCCTCATCTCCCGCATCGTCTTCAATCGATACAACATGAACGTAAGGCATATCCTTCGTAAGCTGATGGAGCCAGCGCAGTCGGACCGCCGCCGGAACATAGGGGAAATCCGTTCGGGCGCAGATCTCCCGGTCCCGCTTTTCCGAGTGTGACAGCACGACATACAGCTCCTCCACCATGGTGGACGCCTGAATCAAGGCATACACATGTCCCTGGTGAAGCGGCAGGAACTTCCCCCCGTAAAATCCGATCTTCTTCATATCATGCTGCCTCCATTCCCTGTTTTCTTCCAATTCGTCTCCAGTTGATGTACCCGTAGACGCTGTTTACAAGGAACGCACTCCACATCACCAGCATGGCAAAGTCATTGCCGCCCTGGGTCATCAAGGTCGTGAGCCAAAGGACGATGGAGAGGACATTCACCATGATCCAGACGAGCCACTGCTCCGTGAACCGCTTCAGCATGAGGAGCTGGGCGATGACCGACAGCACCGTGGTGGCAGAATCGACCCACACATTCCGGCCGCCGATCTCTTGGAGAATCAGGGCATAGGCGATAAAACCGACGACGAATCCCGCAATCGTCCACACCCAGCCACTCTTACTTAGGGAATGGACCACCACATCCTCCCCACGTGCATCACTTTTCACAGTATGTCGGCTCCACAAATAGATCCCTACAAACTGGAGGGGAAAATAGAACAGGCCGTTCAGCATGACCTCCCCGTACAACCCGTAGCCGTAAGCGATGTACGCATACAGCCCGGTCTGGATGATCCCGAAATAGTAATTGGCGATCTTCCCCTTTGCCACCAGCACCACACACATCATCCCCGTCAGGGACACAATCAGCCCGAGAAAGGTGTCATCGAGGGCAACGAAAAGATACAGATTGATGACCGTAAAGACCGCCAGCCAGCACTTCTCAAACAGCGTCCAGTCCTTGAAGACACTCATCTCACATCAGCCCCCAGAGTATGTTTGAAATGCTCAAGCGCCCATTCGTGACCCGCCTGATTAAAGCTAGCAACGGCTTCCCGGTACACGACCATGCTGTACCCGAGGTTGTAGCCATCCACTGCCGTATGGAGTACGCAGATATCCGTACACACGCCAACAAGATGGATTTCCCGGATTCCGCGCTCCCGCAGGCGCAGATCGAGCTCCGTCCCGGCGAAGGCACTGTATCTCGTTTTATCGAATTCAAGGATCGGAATCGGAGCGCCAGATGCTTTCACATCGTCATACGCCGTGCGGACGGCTCCGTATAGCTCCCGTCCTTCCGTCCACGCGATATTATGAGGCGGGAACAGTCTGGCTTCCGGATGGAACTCATCCCCTTCGAAGTGGATGTCATTTGCCACGACCACATAGTCACCCGCTTCAGCAAACTCCCTCATGAGCCCGGCAATCTTCCCCTGGATCACCTGCCCCGGCTCCCCGCACGTGAGCTTTCCTTCATCCGCTACAAAGTCCACCGTATAATCAATCACGATCAATGCTCTCTTCATTGTTTCTCCCCCTAAAGATTAATAGATTGATGGTGCAGGTGCCTCTCCCCTGAAGCGGAACAACCGCGTCGCCCGCTTCGCTGTCCGCGTCGTGGTCTTCACATTCCCTTCCCTGTCCGTCACGGGCTCCAGGAACGGGTACTTCGGTGCATCGCGGTTGAATGCCGACACATTGGCAATCCCCGGGTCATCCGTCATGAGA
Organism: Rossellomorea marisflavi; assembly: GCF_022170785.1. Lineage (NCBI taxonomy): Bacteria > Bacillati > Bacillota > Bacilli > Caryophanales > Bacillaceae > Rossellomorea > Rossellomorea marisflavi. Next base: position 3,797,770 of record NZ_CP081870.1, read on the forward strand.
AGAAGAAGGCTCCTCAGCTCTGATAGCGTGAATGCTTCAGGCAAAAACTCTTTCGCCACCGTCGTCTGTAACATCTCCCCCTTGATCATCCGGAAGGCATCATTCAACATGTCACGGTGATCAAACGCAAGATCCAACTCCAGCGCTTCCTCCCACGTGAACAGCTCCACTTCCGCTGCGTCTTCTGAGGCCCTCCGGCCAGCCAGGTACCCGGCTTTTACAATCGCAAAGAATGCATTCGAGAGAATCCAACCGCGGGGATCACGCCCCGGCGCATCGTACACGGCAAAATGCTTCAGATGGATCCGGTCGACTCCCGCCTCTTCCTTCAGTTCGCGGATCGCCGCTTCATCCGCCGTCTCCTCTGGCCTGACGAAACCACCCGGCAGCGCCCATTTCCCCGCTTCGATATTCGGTTCCCCTTCAAGATTAGACTCGGCCCTTTGGATGAGCAGGATCTTCAGGGTCGGAACCGGCGGCTTATGTTCCTCCGGATAGTGGAGGTCAATGGTGAACACCGCGATGTCACTCGTGTATCCGTCCGGAGTGATGAATGATGGCTGGTTGGTGTGTGAGGGTGTAGTGTGATTCATGACAGGCTCCTTTTTTTAATTTGCAATTTGTTAATTAATAATAGTGTACGCTGAGTAGGGAGGATTTGGCAAGGTTTTTTTGGTGAGGCTCACAGTCTTGTACTCTATTTGCTACATTTTTTGTATGCTAGCGAAAGGGTGGAGATATTTGCGAAAGAGGGGCATTTACCACGAGTTCCCAGGTCCAATTCCACCTCCAAACCGCTCACCACCTCACAAATCATCTGAATTTGGTTGAGATTAGCCATTTTGGAGCCTTTTCGAAATTCCCGAACCCCTGTCAGCTTCATTTACTTGCGAAAATCAAAAAATTATTTGCGAGTTTTTGAAATTTATTTGCGGGTAATCAAAATGTATTTGCGAACGCAATTTTCCAGCTTTCCTCTATTTGTGCAAACCATACGATACGTACGATGATCGAACGTTATCATCGAAGACCGACTCTTATTTGCGAACCCCCTCTCTAGCTGAATTCACATCTCCCATACGTCTAAACATCCCATTTACAACCACCACTCAACACCAAACAAAAAAAGCAGAGGAATTCATCCCCTGCTTCCATCAAACTCGTATTCAATTAAATCCCGCTCAACGCATCCTCTACAGAATGATCGCCGCTCTTAATGAACACGGATTTCTTCTTCAAATTTTCTTTCCCGATCGCTCCTACAAGAACACGCGCCACGTCTCCACGCGGAATCTCATAGCTTCCCGGGTCGCCGGTTAGCTCAGCCTTCACATCGACCTTGCCTGTTGCTTCATCGTTTTTCAATGGACCAGGGTGAACCGTGGTGTAGGCAAGTGATGATTTTTGCAGGTAATCATCTGCCATATGCTTCGCAACGGCGTATGGTTTCATCTTGTCGCTCTCTGAATCCGGGTCCAGACTGTCGGTTGCGCTCAGCAAGACGAAGTGTTTGACGTCATGTTTCTCAGCGTAGTTCACTGCTTTGACGGCACCCCACAGGTCGATGAGCATTGTTTTGTCGGCGCCCGTGCTTCCGCCTGATCCGGCTGCGAAGACAACGGCATCCACATTATCGAACGCATGGGAGAAATCTGCTTCAAGATCCCCCAGTACGACTTTGTCAGCACCTGCTGATTCAAGATCTTTGATTTGCTCTTCTTTTCTCACAAGGGCAACGGATTGATGATCCGACTCCTTCAGCTGTTCGACCACCTGGGTTCCTACTTGTCCGTTTGCTCCGATTACTAAGACGTTCATGATATCCCTCCATAATGTAATTAACTGAATATGTTCATATCCTGTCTATTCCCTTTTATTTCTCCATCAAACGTCACGACTCTCTCCGTCCCTCTATCTCTGTAAAGACATTGAAAATTAACAACCTACTAAAAACAGGTAAAAGGAACGATTCCACTTTCTTTCAAAACGAAACCAAATACTTCCTGTTACCGTATGATTGGTATAAGGAGGAGATGTTCATGATATGCAAAGAATGCAACGGCACCGAATTCATAAAGGCAACGGATTTCATTAATCTTCGCCCTCTTCATAAAAGGATGAGCGTGGGAACGGAGAAGATCTTCACGATCTGTGCCGGATGCGGGGAAGTGGTTTCCATTAAAGTGCGAGACACCGCCAAGCTGAAATAAACGGATGATCGGTGGTATAATCCCCTTACATGCCATATAATTTAAATTATCAGAAAATAAATGGGGGATACCATGCTTTCTCAGAATCAGATGGTGGACTGGCTAGAAGGCGTTATAGAAGCCATCCATGACGGGATATTAGTCATTGACCGGAATGGAACCGTTCAATTGATCAATGAGGAATATACACAGATAACAGGCGTCAGACGAGAACAAATCATCGGGAAACCATTGATACAGGTACGTCCCAGCGCCAAGCTCCCTCAGGTTTTAAAAGATGGACAAGCCAGGGAAGGTGTCTTTCGCAAAGAAAAATCCTTGGAATATGTAGTGGACATGGCTCCGATCATCAAGGATGATGAGGTCGTCGGGGCAGTATCCGTGTGCAAGAGCATTCCGGAAGTCTATCAGCTTTCTGAGGAATTAAAGCGAAGCCGGAAAAGGGTCCAACAGTTGAAGCAGGCGTTCGGAAGGATACATCAGTCTACCTACACGTTCTCGCACATCGTTGGACAAAACACAGACCTTCTCCACATGATTGAACGGGCAAAGAAAGCCGCAGCCACGAACCTGAGCATCCTACTGACAGGCGAATCCGGGACGGGAAAAGAACTTGTGGCCCAATCCATCCATCATATCAGTAGTCGATCCTCGTCCCCCTTCGTCCCAGTGAACTGCGCAGCCATCCCAAGTACGCTTTTGGAAAGTGAACTGTTCGGATACGAAAAAGGGGCCTTCACCTCTTCAAAGGAAGATGGAAAAATCGGCCTGTTCGAACTTGCCCATGGGGGAACGCTGTTCTTAGATGAGATTGGCGATATGCCGGTTGACCTTCAATCTAAACTGCTTCGGGTGCTTCAAGATGGTACGTTCCGTAAGATCGGTGGCCTTGAAGAACAAAAGGTCGATGTTCGAATCATTGCTGCAACAAATAAAGACCTGCCCAGTATGGTCGCGAACAAAAAGTTCAGGGAAGACTTGTTCTATCGGATGAATACCATTCAACTGACCATCCCACCACTCAGGAAGCGCAAGGACGATATTCCTGCCATCCTGACATCTCTCCTGAAAGAGCAAGGTGACAGCGGTATCCAGATTGACCCACAAGCGATGAGCACGCTTCACCAGTATGAATGGCCAGGGAATATACGGGAACTGAAGAATGCCGTCCACTACGCCATCAGTATGTGTGAAGGAAGCACCATATCGGTGGAGCACCTTCCAGATACCATTCGCCCAACAGCAGGTCACCGTCCAATCTACAGCCACCGACTACTGGAAGACATTTTAAGAGACACAGAGAGAGAAGCGATTGTAAGCGTACTAAACAAAACCGGTACCTCTGTTATCGGAAAGAAAGCCGCCGCCAAACAGCTTGGTATTTCCCTTGCTTCCCTTTATAACAAATTATCAAAACTGAATATTACTTGACTGCTCGCGCATAAACAGACAGTTTATGCGTTTTCCAGTTTCATAGAAACGCATTTCCAAGATGTTAGAATTCACTTCCCCCAATAGGTTTCTCCCCTTTTGCCTCGTTGTAATTCCAACCTTTTAGAATCCACTTATCCGAACCCCTTATTCTCATGCGCTTTTTGTCTTGGCACGATTGTTGCGTGTATATTTGTAAGCGCTTTAAAAAGGAGGAATATACGTATGTTGGCTTTACTCGGTTTTTTAACCATAGCGGTCTTTCTTTATTTGATTCTTTCTAAAAGGGTATCGGTCATCGTCGCTCTCATACTGGTTCCCATTGTGTTCGGCCTGTTCACGTCGTCCATTTCGGAACTTGGAGAAATGATTCTCACAGGAATCTCTGGTGTGGCTCCAACCGGCATCATGCTGGCGTTCGCCATCCTTTTCTTCGGAATCATGAACCGGGCTGGACTGTTTGACCCGTTCATCTCAAACGTCCTGAAACTGGTCAAGGGCGATCCACTCAAGATCGTCATGGGGACAGCCATCATTGCCATGGCCACCCATCTGGATGGTTCAGGGGCCTCAACCTTCCTCATTACAATCCCAGCTCTGTTGCCGATCTATGATCGACTTGGTATGAGCCGACTCGTCCTTACAGGGGTCACCGCACTTAGCTGTGGCGTCATGAATATGGTTCCTTGGGGAGGACCGACAGCACGGGCTGCAAGTTCCCTAGGGGTCGATGTGTCGTTGATCTTCAACCCCCTTCTTCCTGCCATGGGAATTGGACTGATTTGGGTCTTGTTCGTCAGCTATATCATCGGGAAGAGAGAACGCAAGCGGGTTGGTATCAAGGAATTCAACTACGACTTCCACGCTGAACTGAGTGAAGAGGAGCGAACAACACGTCGGCCGAAGCTTATCTGGCTCAACCTATTGATTACGGTCATCACAATTGTTGCCCTGATCAAGATTTGGCTACCACTTCCAGTCATATTCATGGTGGCCTTTGCTGTCGCCCTCCTGATCAATTATCCTAAACCGAAAGATCAGCAGGACCGCATCACCGAGCAAGCTAACGGAATGGTCTCTGTCGTTTCCATCATCTTCGCTGCCGGTATCTTCACCGGCGTCCTGTCAGGATCGGGTATGATCGAAGCGATGGCGACCGCCATGGTAGGTGTCATACCAGAAAGCACCGGTTCCTTTATGGCGCTTTTCGTTGCCATTACCAGTATGCCACTGAGCCTGGTCTTCACCCCTGATGCGTATTATTTCGGGGTGTTGCCTGTCTTAAGTGAGACAGCAGCCGCCTACGGGATTGCTCCTGAAGTCATCGGCAGGGCCGCTATTTTGGGGCAGATGACCACAGGCTTTCCATTGAGCCCCCTTACGGCAGCAACATTCCTTCTCATCGGATTGGCCCGCGTCGAGCTCGGGGACCATCAGCGTTTCATCTTCCTGTGGGCATTCGGATCCACCATCGTGATGACAATTGCCGCATTCATTACCGGAGCCCTTTCATTCTCGTAAATTAAGGAGTGTTCATTATGCTAAAAATCGGAGCTGGAACCGGCTTTGCAGGTGATCGGATCGAACCTGCCCTTGCCCTTGTAGAGAACGGAAACATCGACTATCTGATCCTGGAAGGCTTGGCGGAACGGACCATCGCCCTTTCACAACGACAAAAACGGATAAATCCTGATCTTGGATTCAATGAGTATTTGGAAGAAAGAATTCGCCTTCTACTCCCTTCACTCCTCTCTCATAACGTTCGTTTGATTACCAATATGGGCGCGGCGAATCCTATGGCAGCGGCCAGAAAGATTCAAGAGGTAGCAAAGGAAATGGGTCTGGATTGTAAGGTAGCGGCAGTCATTGGCGATGACGTTCTGTCCAAACTAAATCCTCATGCCATTGTGCATGAAACTCAAAAGCCTGTTGAAGAATACACACCTCTGATAAGCGCGAACGCTTATCTTGGTGCAGAGGCCATCCTTCCAGCCCTGGAATCAGGAGCAGACATCATTGTGACAGGCAGGGTCGCGGACCCTTCCCTGTTCCTTGCCCCTATGATCCATCATTACCAATGGGAGCAAACCAATTACCAGCTCCTCGGCCAGGGGACCCTGATCGGACACTTGTTGGAGTGTGCCGGTCAGGTGACGGGAGGATATTTTGCGGATCCAATATATAAACCCGTCGATCGCCTCGATGATCTCGGCTTCCCCATCGCTTCCATCATGGAAGATGGGACGGCCATCCTGACAAAATTGCCGGGTACAGGAGGAGTGGTGAACGCCATGACCGTGAAGGAGCAACTTCTATATGAAGTGCATGACCCGACAAGCTACCTCACGCCTGATTGTGTAGCGGACTTCAGTACGGCAACCATTGAAGAAATCGGACCCGATACCGTTAAAGTCCAAGGAGCGACGGGGCGAAAACGCCCGGATACATTAAAGGTATCCCTCGGCTACCATGCGGGCTATCTGGGGGAAGGGGAAATCTCCTATGCAGGGTCCACTGCAACTGAGCGGGGTCAACTGGCCGCTGACATCCTCGAGAAACGGCTGGGTGGGATGGATGACGAAGTCAAAATCGACTTGATTGGTTCGACTTCTCTCCATCATGGTGAACAGGGAGGGTTTCGTCCATATGAGGTCCGTCTACGCGTGGCTTCCCTATGTCCATCACGAAAAGAGGCTGTCAGGATAGGTCATGAAGTCGAAGCGCTTTATACAAACGGTCCAGCCGGTGGCGGCGGTGTACGCAAGCGGGTCGAAGAAGTGATCGGGGTGGTCTCCACCTTCATGGACCGCTCCCTGATCACGTCTCATTCTGAGCTATTGGAGGGATCCTCATGGCAACAATCAAACTGATCGAAGTGGCCCACAGCCGCACAGGAGATAAAGGAAATACGCTGAACTTCTCCCTCATTCCCTATAGGGAAGAAGATTACGATTTGCTTAAAGCTGAGGCAACGGTTGAACGTTTTACTGAACATCTGCGGCACATCGTGAAAGGATCGATTACACGATACGAACTACCTACTATCAAAGCATTGAACTTTGTATGCGAACAGGCCCTGCTCGGTGGTGTGACAACATCCATCGCTCTTGATACGCATGGAAAGAGCATCAGCAGCGCCGTCTTGGAAATGGAGATTGAGCGCCATTGAAACAACAAGGACCTCACCCGTCACAGGTGAGGTCCTTTTACATGCATGACGATTTCCACAGAAGGTTTCGCCTCGTCGTGGAGCTTTCGCATAAGGCGGCCTTTACATCATTTCATTCTCCTTATCAAAAGCCACTCTCTTTTCGTTTTCAAACGGAATGGTGGTTTCATCTTCCTTCGGTTTGATTTCACGGAATGCGACGGCACCGGCGGCGATATACAGTCCGGCCGGAATCAACATGGTGAAGATCGAAGCTGGAAAGGAGAGAACACCAATACCGATCATGATTCCACCAAATACTTTATTGTTCATGCGATTGGCAAGGCAACCGACTACGAGCCCAGCTATTTGCACCAATAGGAAACCGATTGTCAAGAAAACGGTGAACATGCCTGCATCGGGGTCGCCCTCATCGAAGAAGGCCCACCCTACGATTAATCCAAAGAAGGACATACAGATCCCGATAAGCCCTCCGATCAATCCCAACAGAAACTCTGGTAATCTCTTCATTTCCCTTCACCTCTCCGTCTTGTTATTCCATTCCACTTCATCTCTAATTTTCCCATTCTTCTACTCCTTCTAGTTGTTTTACGAGACATGATGCCATACAGTTCCTGGTCATTAATCCCTAATTATGTAAGTTTCTCATATCTTTACCCAGGTCGGTAGCTACTTAATCCCTAGGAGGAAATTCTTAGAACATTTTTTTGTCGCTATAGTTCTGTTGAATTCTTAAGGCCCCTATTCAAAAATGAGAACCCCCTTCACACTAACCCCGCTTTTCCCCATGCTGCCACAAATGAGAGGGTCATGAGAATGAACACGACTCCAAATGCCATCATCCGCTCTTTCCTCACGAGTGAAATCAAGGCGTACACCATGAACGATCCGGTATACAAGAGGTCAAAGATGGCTTCACCCATAATCCAGGACAGGAGCACTCCAACTAACCCGATGAAAAACGAAGCCCTTTTAAGATAAACCGTTCCTTCCAACCAGGCTGGCCCCTTCACCTTCCATGTTCCCATGAGCTCCGTAACACCAAGATCCCGATATGGTACGCTTTCTTCAAATTTTATGTACACCGGCTGGAGATACGGCGCCGCTCCGTCGAGTGACTGCTGTCCCCAGCAAAACGATTGCCCATTGATGGGCAGGACGTTGAATAGGACGGGATCTTCCTCGTCCTTATAATGTGGCATCAAAGGCAGTTCTGCATCTTTTGCGAATACGATGCGTCTCCCTTCTGTCCTCCCAAAGTAACGATCCCAGTAAAGGGTGGGGACATCACTACCAAAGAAGCGAAGGGGCTGGCGCTTCTGAATAGTCGCCATGCTTGTATCGACGGGGAACCATCCCTCCCCATCAATGTAGCATTCATTCCACACATGGGCGTTCATTTTTCCGTTTGCCCAGCTTCCCACAATGGTGCGTGCCGGAATCCCTGCAGCCCGGCACATGGCCGTGAACAGGAAGGAGAATTCCCCGCAGTCGCCCTTTCCTGTCTGTAGAAACGATGCCACACCTCGTTCAGCAGGGGGATATATGTAGCGAAACTCCTTGACGATATGCATGAAAATCACCCGTGCTTTCTCCTTCGGGTCCGTCAAATGACCCGTCATCTCCAGTGTCTTCTCCTTCACCTCATCTATAGAAGAAAGCGTCGTATCCCTGAGGTAAAACAGGCGCTCCTCATCAGAGAGCACCTGTTGATCCGGCGTGTATTCTCCCTGCTCAAAGGTGACTTCCAGTTCTGTCCCTTCTTCAAGAACAAAATAACCAAGCTCTTCACCGGTTGGAAGAAGAGTCACCTGCTCCGGTTGCGCCCTTGTCGCCTTCGCACCGGAAGGAATCACCATCCAAAGGGAGAGTGACGGGCACACTGAATTCTTATACGAATAAGAAACCTTGAAAGTCTTCATCTGTTCACCAGTCCTTTTACATCCTTATACGTTACCATTCCAGATTTCTTCCCATTCTCCTCCCAACTCTTTCAAGTTCTACAGGACTTCCCTACCGATTCGGTAAACTGTAATGCGAGTTGGTTGATATCCGCATGGAAGAAGCGTAACCTTTCTCTCTGCTAAAACGTTTGAGAGGATGATCGAAATGTTGAAAGAAGGATTTATAAACGTAAATGATGTCAATCTGCACTATGTAACAGAAGGCGAAGGAGAGCTTATGCTGTTCCTCCACGGGTTCCCCTACTTCTGGTACAACTGGCATCATCAGCTTGAGGAGTTCTCGAAGGACTACCGCGTCGTGGCGGTGGATATGCGCGGATACAATCTGTCAGATAAACCCGAGGGCATCGATTCGTATACCATGTCCACACTCGTCGAAGATGTGAAACAGCTGATCGAGGCGTTCGGAGAGAAAGACTGTACCCTTGTCACCCATGACTGGGGAGGCGCGATTGCCTGGACGTTCGCCTACACGCACCCGGAATACGTGAAGAACCTGATCATGTTCGATGCGCCCCATCCGTACACGTTCCGCAGGGAGCTTGCCAATAATCCGGCACAGCGTGACGCAAGTAGCTACATGGGCTTCTTCCAACAAGATGATTCCCATGACATCCTGCTAGCCAATGACGCCGAGCGCCTCCGGAAGATGATGACGGAGCCTGGGAAGAAAAAAGGCTATCTAAGCGAAGCCGACGAAGACAAATACGTTGACGCCTGGACACAGCCGGATGCCATGAAATCCATGCTTCATTACTACCGTGCCATCTCCTTCTTCCCATTCGAAGACCATGTGCAAAAGCCCCTTGAGCTGAAGCATGACATGTTCAATGCACCGACGCTCATCCTTTGGGGAGACGCCGATTCCGCCTTTGAAAATAGCAATCTTGATGGGATCGAAGACTATGTGAGTGACCTGACCATCCACCGCTTCGAAGGCGTCGGACATGCGCCGCAGCACGAGAAGCCTGAAGAAGTGAATGCGTATATGAGGGCGTTCTTGAAGAAGGACTGAATCCAAAGGGCTGTTGTCACCAATTTGGAAAATACGTTACAATTGACGTATGATTCAAACGACGGGAAGGAGCCACCCCTTGGATAAACAAAGACTGAACCAAGTCCTGCTCTACGTAGCCGGCATGGTCATCGGTATGACCATCGGCCTTGTTGTATTTGCCCCCATATTCGATGATATGGTCCTACGGATCGTCATGGGCGTCGCCCTAGGCGTCACGACCGGATGTTCCCTTCAGCCCCTTGCTCCCAAGATCAAACTATAAACACGAAACGGCGGTGCCTGCACCGCCGTTTTATTTTATTCCCGTACCTGCTTCAATAAGCATAGGGAGTCCCTGTTGCACCCGACTGAACCTTTTTTTGTCACACCCCTTGAAAAAATACCCAGAATGCGGTTAGATAATAGATAGGTATTTTATATCATGCCATTATACATATCTATAAAAATCTGTCTGTACCAAGAAAGGAGCCATCTCGTATGAGTGAACGCACAGTCGTTGCCGTCCCGCGTAAAAGCGTCGGCCTATCCCTCGTCCTCACCTTCTTCTTCGGATCCTTGGGAATGCTCTACTCCACCGTAGCAGGTGCCCTCATCATGATTGCCATCGAATTCGTGGTCGGATTCCTGACCTTCGGAATCGGCCTCTTCTTCACACATATCGTGTGCATGATCTGGGGAGCCGTTGCAGCGAGTAATTACAACACACGGGTGTTTGGGCATTAGGAATACCAAACGGTCACCGCGCTCTGTGCGGTGGCTTTTTTTCTGGATTTTCTCCTAATTTGAAAACGTCGGGATCGCTATCAAACAAAAATACCCTGTAGGGAGACTTTTCAAGTCCTTTCTACAGGGTAGTGTTTAGGTACTACTATGATTATTCCTCCGTACCCGTTTCAGCTTCTTCTTTTAAATCATCCATCGCATCCGGATAAATGATTTCATCAAACTGCTTGCCTGTCGATTTATCCTCGACGGCCACTTTGATCTTGATTTTGTCACGGTCCTTCCCGTCGAATACCTGATACATCATCCCAGTCATTCCTACTGTGATGGAGGCAAATGCATCCATGCTGTTTTTGTAGGATTCCTCATCCGTTACGACCATGGTGAATTCAGTGAAGTCCTTATTGTAAGTGATATCCTCGATCGACTCGAAACCGTTCTTAGCTTCATCAATCGACTCTTCCATACCCTTTGCCATTTCTTTCATCATCTTTTTATGATCGGCTTTGGACATCACGTACGTCAGGGAGCCATCATCGTTCTTTTTGACTTCCTTCACGCCTTCTTCCTTCGCCTGTTTTATCATATCATCGACATCTTGCCCTTCGGTGAACTCAGCCGGTAATGTAATCTCCACGTTCAAAAGACCCTTTTTCACTACTTTTTCTTCCTTTTCATCTTTCTTTGTATCTGCTTTCCCGCTGCTGTCAGATGACGAGCATCCCGCCAGCAATAGAGCGAGAACAAGCATGCCCACCGCCAATTTCTTCATCTTCCTTCACTCCCTATTTTTGGTTGCATTTTACACACATTGACCATTCTAGAGATTCTGGATAGGTTTGTAAATAGGGACTTTGGGATGGTTTCAGCGTTTCACTTCACCCTATATATCCCAAAATACCCTTCAAAAAGATGGAAGGGAAGGTTTCATCTATATAAGGACCGGGGAAAGGATACTAATTACTCTGTTCGTTTTTAAAGGAGGGGATTTTCATGAACCGGGAAGAAGCACTGGAAAGGCTGGAGGAAGTCGAGTACCTCCTGAAAGAAGTCGAGCACTGCGAGGCGATCATTGTAAAGAGGCGGCGCATGACCGGAATTCTGTTCTTGTTACTGTGGACAATCGGCATTCTGTCACTGTTCTATTTCGTTTTATTGCCTATGCTGGATATGCTCTGGACCTCCCTTCATGCGAGATTCTTCCATACAATGGACATCGCCCTCAGCTCATATCCGTTCATCACCTTCACCATCGTCATCATCCCGACGATCTATAACGGCCTGAAGATCTCAAGGGCCAATGAAGCAGCCGTCCTGTCGGCGCAGGAAACCATCAACACCCATTTTTCACAGGCTGCCGACTTGGTCCCCCTCCCGCCCGAGTTGCAGTACTCGGACGAAATCACCGTCCTGAAGGACTTTTTGTATCTTGAGCAGGCCGACACCATCGAGGAAGCCATCAACATGCGGATCAGTGCTCTCCCCACCCCCTCAGAGGAGGAAAAAGAAATCACCGTACCCACCCTGATCGGGCAGTCCGCCCCACTGCCTGTCAGACAAAAGAATGAATGAAGACCTCCCAATATAGAGGAGGTCTCTTTTTTATATCAGCCATCCATACTGAACCACCTTATCATTAGAACGTCTACTTACTTGATAAATAAAGGAGATAGGCGTAAACTCAAAAATACTTCGGTCACACGAAATATCTTCCGTTATCCAAGGTGAGGTGCAGACATGGAAGAACGTATTTCTTCTGAACAACTTAATAAATTGAGGAAAAGTATTTATACCATCCAATGGGATGTACAATCCAAATTGACCAACATGTTGCCGCGCGCTCAATATCATATACTGTTTTATTTAACAGGCGTTGGAACGTGTACGACCCTGAAATTGGCAGAAGTGCTGGGCGTAGCTCCAAGTACCGTTTCAGACATTCTACTAAGAATGGAAAAAAACAGGCTGATTAGCCGCGTTCGGAATCCCTCTAATCGACGTATTATCGAGGTACGTTTAACAGATACCGGAATAGAAACCTTTCAAATGATTGAACAGGAACGAATAAAGTTGAGTGAGCACTATCTCAGCGACTTAACAATGGAGGAAACCTTGTCTTTAATCGACATCATCGAAAAGATAGAAGAAAAAGCCATCGAAAATCAGCAAAAAGGATAAAGGAGTGCACATTTATATGTCAAAAAACACACTCAAAAACAAACTGACCAGCGTCGTGACTGAGCAACCGGCAACATCTGAAGAGTTTAATTTGCATGACCAACTACGTGAGCTGCTCCAAGAAATCGGCTTATCACCCGAAGATAGTGGAGGCTCCATTACATTTAAAGGTGCCGATCCTATCGTGCCCAGTACCATTCGTTTGGGGGCTGGTTCTAGTCTGGCACTGGTCGCTAAATCGGTAGCTGCTGCTAAACTATGGAGAATGCGTGGAGGAGATGGCCAAGATATTCACATAGACCTGCGCAAATCAGTTCGTCGTTTATCCCCTAGTTACGAGGGGAAATGGGAGACGGTTAATGGGTATAAATCAGATACACCAGATCCTAATCTGCTCAAATTGATTTCATTTTTCAAAACAAAAGACGGACGGTCTGTCATCCCCGCCAATATCTACCCTAAGCTTCGAAGTGCGATGCTAGAGCTTTTAGATGCTACAGATGCTCCTGAGTCCATTGCCAAAGCGATCGCCAAATGGGATGGCGCTGATTTGGAAAAAGCAGGAGCAGATAAAGGCATTGTCATGGGAATGGTTCGTACACTAGAAGAATTCATGCAGGAAGAGGCATTTGAAGAACTAGTGAACAAGCCCTTAATCGAAATCGAGAAAATCGGTGAAAGTGATCCAGAACCACTTCATCCCAATGCTACTTCTCCATTGGAAGGGGTAAGAGCACTGGGGCTGGGTCACGTTATTGCTGGGTCAGGTATGGCTCGAGCATTGGCGCTTCATGGTGCTGATTGTCTAAACGTATGGCGGCCAAATGAATTCGAACATGATTCCATCTATGCTACCGCCAATGTTGGGCTTCGATCTGCTCGATTAGACTACAAAAGCGAAGAGGGAAATAAGAAACTAAAAGAACGATTAAAAGAGGCAGATGTATTTTATGCCAATCGCCGGTTAGCTCTATTGGAAGAGACAGGATTAACCCCGCAAGAATGTGCCGAAATCCGTCCAGGAATCATCCACTGTAGCATTTCTGCGCACGGCCAAACAGGTCCATGGGCAGACAGACCAGGATTTGATCAGGTGGCTGGTGCCGTGACTGGTATGATGACGTTCGAAGGAACAAAAGACGATCCTCAAATCCCTTCTATCTTTGTTGTAAATGACTACATCGTTTCATGGTTAGCTGCTACGGGCGTAATGGCTGCACTGGCCAGACGTGCAACAGAAGGCGGAAGTTACCGGGTACATGTTTCTCTATCGAGAGCTTCTTTATGGCTTTTATCTCTAGGGATATTTGAAAAACAATATGCTCATAACATCGCAGGTTCATCGGAAAACCACCAAAACCTAGCCCCAGATTTATTTTTCGCAGACACACCATTGGGAAAATACCAAGGTGTAACGGATCAGGTGCACATGTCGAAAACACCTGGAAGTTACCGACATGTACTCGTTCCAAGAGGTTCAGGTCAATTGGAATGGTACTCAAAATAAAAAGAACAGGTTGCCGTCTCACGCTAAAGATCAGATTTCATCTTACATGACAAACAAAAGCTATCTCTCCTGGTAAGAAGGAAGATAGCTTTTTCAGATGAAATCCCCACACCTTGGTAGCTATCGGTCAGCTATTCAATATTGGTATATCCTATGAACAAGGTACCCATGAATCATCTGAAAATCCAAAATTCATCCATCTTCTATCTTTTATTCCCCTTCAAATACTTAAAGTGCACATGAAGCCCGAGAGTTCGAAAAAGAAGAAAATACTCGCAGCCTTTGATATAAAAGGAAAACTCCTCACCCCATTGTCTTGCCGACAAAAGCCTCTACATAAAGGTTTCCTCACCATTTTCCGGATTCCAGAACAAAAATAATCCTTATCCCTTGCGTTAAAGTGCGCTTTAACGGGTAACATATTTCTCGTACCGTTAAGACAGTGAAATCACGTCACTGGAGGTAAAAATTCAACTTCGAAAGGATGGATCTAGTATGTCTAATGCAAAAGGTAAAGTTGTCATCATCACGGGGGCTTCAAGCGGAATCGGTAAAGCCACTGCCAAGGAGCTTTCATCAAAAGGAGCCAAGCTGGTATTGGCAGCACGACGTGAGGACCGTCTGAAGGAACTCCAGGAAGAAATCAAAGCAAATGGTGGAGAAGCGATCTACAAAGTAGTGGACGTTACATCTCACGAGCAAATGCAAGACTTGGCTAAAGAAGCGGTCGATGCTTTCGGACGCATCGATGTTCTTGTCAATAACGCCGGCCTCATGCCGCTATCCCTTCTACGCAACCAAAAAGTAGATGAGTGGAACACGATGATCGACGTAAACATTAAAGGGGTACTGTACGGAATCTCAGCTGTACTGCCGGTCATGAGGGAACAAAAAGATGGACATGTCATCAACCTGTCTTCCGTCGCTGGTCACGCAGTAGGAGCAGGAAGTGCCGTATATAGCGCTACAAAATTCGCGGTCAAAGCCATCACAGAAGGCCTTCGTCTTGAAGAATCAGCTGGCGGTAGCAACATCCGCGCAACCAATATTTCTCCGGGGGCGATTGCAACCGATCTGAAAGAAACCATCACCGATACAGACCTTAAAGGAGGAATCGATGAGTTCTACAAAGGAGCCATCGAAGTCGAAAGCATTGCGCGTGCCATTACGTTTGCTGTCGAAGAACCTTCTGGTGTAGCGGTTAATGAAATGATCATCCGCCCTGTGCATCAAGAGTGGTAAGAATCAGACTCCGATAGATAAAAGCGTACCGAAGAATGACAATCATTCTTTGGTACGCTTTTTTTGTAGTGAAAATGGCAAACCGCTACTTCATCTCTTCAACCCGATCCGGCTTCACCAACATGATTGGTGCTATTAACAGAAAAAATAACCCGATCAGCAGCATGAAGGTCAGTACGGGAACCATCGCTTTCTCACTTAAGGTCCTGGTGGAAAAGAAAACGAACGGAGCCAATAGGAAGATGGCACCGATAAAGAGGAAAACCAGTTTTCCTCCCCTGGACTTAGAGTGGTTTAGAACACCAAACGCAATCTTTTCCAAATGAATATGGGGAAGAGCAATCATCAGGAGCACAATGATGATCCCCAGTACAAAGGCGACGGTTCCATATACCGCCCTTAAGAAAGGAAGGGCTGTGTGAATGCCCATCACCACTAACATGATGTAGGACATCAATGAAAAATACCGTTTGCTCTGCTTGTTAAACCGTCTCCACAGAAAATAATAAGCCACACCGGAAGCAACGCATAAAGAAAGATTGATGGCCAGGAACCACCAGTTCACATCCGGCAGGAAGGCCGTAATGGTCCCGGTGATGAACAGTAGAATGGGCGTAACAAATATTCGGCTTTGTTTGAAAGGAACATGTTTGTTATCCATATGTAAGACCTCATTTCGGAAGGCTGGTTGTGGATCAACTTCCTGTTTGTTCATGAACAGCAAGGCACCATTATTTACTTTATTTTCTATCTCTATCTTTATCATCCGGTTCGACAATCGTCAACACTTATCCTGTATATGGAAGATTAAGATACTCGAATTCTACTGCAGGATGGGGAAAACTGCAGACCCCAACAATCCCCTCATTTCCCCAATCTACCGAATAGGACAAATGTCCCCCCTTCATAGGATTCCAATATTTCCTCACAAGAAAGGCTCCCATCATTTAGGGAGCCTAGATTTTTGACCTTTCCTCATCACCCTACCAAAGTACCCGTCAAAATAATCCGTTGGGTGCCATCGAGGGTGCAGGTGACGAGGGTGATTTGGTTTTTGTTTGGTTGATCGTCCAGGACGTGGGTGTCGGTGGGATCGATGATGGTGGTGCTGTCGATGATGTATTCGTAAGTGGTGCTGCCCTGGTGGAGGAGGACCTTTTCGCCGGCTTCGACTTCAGGAAGCTGGCGGAAGTGGCGGTCTCCCCTGTACCCCCTGTGCCCGGCGATGGTGAAGTTGCCTTTGCCGGGGGTTTGGTCCGATTTGATCTGGGTTAGGGCGATGCTGAGGTTTTCCTGGGTCGGTTCGGGCAGGACCTTTTCCTTCAGGTCGATGGCCGGGATCTCGAGTTCCAGGACATCCTTCAGCTGATCCTCTGACACCTTTAAATTCTTAACGCTTGAGAGGTCGACCGGTTCTCCTTCTGCCCGTTCGATAAGGGAAAGGGCCTCTTCCAGGGCGGCTGCTTCTTTGTCCTTCTGCCATTCATACACGAATGGGATGGAGAGCAGGATGAGTCCGATCAGTACAAGGGACAGTCCTGCCTTTGTTTTTTTCTTCATGGGCTCATCCTCCACTAGTCAGATCACTCTTCGATTCCACGTTTCCTTCTGGCCGTGATGACAATCGTTCCTGCCGAGATGAACAGGAGACCTGCGTACATGAGGTAGCGCATCCACTCTTCACCGGTGTACGGCAGGGTGTTTTTCGGTGTGCCGGATGGGGTTGAGTCCATCGGCGTTCCGCTTGCAGGTTCGGATGGGCCGGATGGCTTGGTCGGTGTTGTCGGTTCTGATGGAGTAGTCGGTTTTTCCGGTTCTTCTGGCGGTTTTTCTTTGGCATCGTTTTTGACCACGATGGTGATCACGCCTTCTTGCCCTACTTCCACTGTGAATGGAATCGGCTCATTTGATGCGACATAGCCGTCCGGTGCTTTGGTTTCCACGAGGCTATAGGTGCCTGGCACCAGTCCTTCTATATAGGCTTCTCCCTCTTCATCCGTGGCGACGGACAACAGGATTTCTCCGTTTTCATCGAGTATGTCGAACTCCGCTCCTTGCAGCTTGCGATCAGTTTGACTGTCTACTTTCAGGATTTTCAGGTTTCCAAGGATCATGAGATTTTCGAAGACGATCTCGAGGGTTTCTTGCTGACCCTTCACGATTTCGAATGGAATCGGTTCGTCATCGAGCTCATATCCGTACGGTGCCTGTGTCTCGATCAGCTGGTAGTTGCCGGGCTTCAGCCCGTCGATGAAGAGTTCACCGTCTTCATCTGTCTCGAGATCCGTTGCCAAGACGTTCCCTTCCCCATCAGTTAGTTCGAAAAGGGCGCCCTCCAGGAGGTATCCTTCCTCATCGATTTTCGTCAAGAGGACCGAGCCTGTTGTCAGGTCATTGATGACCTCCACGTTCAATGCGGTCTCTTGGCCAAGCTCGATCTCAAATGGGATCGGCTCAGATGGGAGGTCATAGCCCGCGAGCGTTTCCGTTTCCACGAACTGATAGCTGCCCGGCTTCAGGTCATCGACTTTGAGTACGCCATTCTCATCGGTGGTCAGGTTCTCTGCAATCAAAGATCCATCGGTTCTCCACAGATCGAACTTCACGCCTTCAAGGGTGTTGCCCTCTTCCCCTTTTTTCGTCAGGATGACGGATCCCGTGGCACGTTCGTTTTCCATGGTGACCGTGGCAGGGAGTTCTTGATCCGGGTCGAAGACCACTTCCACGTTCACCGGTGTCTCATCAAGTACGTGGCCGAACGGAGCTTTGGTTTCGATAAATTGGTAGTGACCAGGCTTCAGGTTGTCGACGGTGATGATGCCGTCTGCATCCGTGGTCAATCCCTTCCATTCTTCGCCTGTTTCTTTATTTCGGAGTGTGAATTCCGCTCCTTCCAGTGCTTCTTTCTCTTCCCCAACTTTTTGCAGCTGGACCGAGCCGGTCTTCAGCTCATTGATGACTTTCACTTTGGTTGCCGTTTCCTGTCCAAGCTTGATCTCGAATGATAACGGGCCGGTTCCGAGAACATAGCCATCGATGCTTGCCGTCTCGATGAACTGATACTTTCCTGGTTTCAGGCCATCGAATTGAATCTTTCCTTCGGCGTTGGTCTTCAATCCTGTTCCGCCTTGGACCGGTTCACCGTTCTCGCGGACAAGGTCGAAGGTGACACCCTCAAGCAGCTTGTCGTCCTCTCCCATTTTCTCCAGGACCACGGAGCTTGTGGAACGCTCATTTTCCTTGGTGATCTTCAACGGTTCCTTCGGATCGAATGGGATCGCAAAGGTCAGAGGTGTTTCGTCGAGTACATGCCCCTTAGGCGCTGCGGTTTCCACGAAGGAATACGTACCCGGTAGCAGGTCGGTCACGGTGATGGTACCGGACTCATCGGTCTTCAGGTCGGTCTTCACTTCCTCACCATCGGCATCAATGAGCTTGAAGACGGCATCCGCGAGCTTTTCTTTGTCCTCACCCAGTTTGGTGAGTTCCACGGCTCCGCGTTTCAGTTTATTGATGATGGTGATTTCAAGCGTTTTTTCCTGTCCAACCTTGATGGTGAAAGGATGCACGGGATCTTGGCCCACGAGATACCCATCCAGTGTTTGCTTCTCCACGAGCTTGTAATTCCCCGGCTTCAGATTTTCCACGAGGAGGATGCCGTTTGCATCCGTGGTGAGCCCTTTACGAAGCTCTTCTCCATTTTCTTTTTGAAGGTCGAAGGTGACGTCCTCAAGTTTCTTCCCTTCTTCTCCTACTTTGAGGATACGGACAGATCCCGTCGTCTGGTCATTTTCAAACGTCAGCTTCAGGTGCTCCGTTTGGCCTTTGACGATTTCGAATGTGAGCGGCTCACTTTTCAGATCATGCCCCTTTGGTGCTTGTGTCTCAATCAGTTCATAGCTTCCTGGTCTAAGGTCAGTGATGACCAGCTTTCCATCCTCATCGGTTGTCAGATTGTCTCTGCGCTCATCCACGTCCACCCCGACAAGCTTAAAGACGGCATCCTTGAGTGTGGTCCCATCTTCACTCACCTTCGTCAGCTCGACGCCGCCTCTGATGATTTCATTGGTCACGGTGATGGTGGTGGATTCGGTTTGGTCTTTCTTGATGGTGACTTCATATTCCTTACCTGATCCTTTGTATCCGTCAGGCGCCTGTTTCTCAACGAATGTGTAGGTATCCGGTTCAAGGTCCTTGACAACGATCTTACCGGATTCATCCGTTTTCAGGTCGGACCTGACCACTTCCCCTTTGCTGTTCTTCAGATCGAAGATAGCGCCTGGGAGGACGGACTTCGTTTCTTCATCGATCTTGGTCAATTCCACCTGCTGCTTGATCTTGGTATTATCTACGGTGATGGTATTCCCCGGCTTGGCATCATCCTTTGGATCATACGGCTGATCAATGGTCACCTCCTTGGACTCAAAGCCCTTCAGATAACCGTCTGGAGCTGATTCTTCCATGAGGGTATAGTCGCCATAGAGCAGTCGGTTGAATGTGGCGATCCCGTCTTTATCCGAGGTGGCAGTGGCAATGGTGACGCCGCTAACCGGATCTTTAAGGGAGAAGGTCGCGCCTTTCAACACATCCCCAGTCTCTTTGTCGACCTTCTTCACCTTAAGGCCACCGACTTCCCCGCTTCCGTCACCTTTTCCTCCGGTCCTCTGCACGATGATCGATGCTTCGCCTTTCTTCACATCTTCCCTGGCATTTTCACCTTTGAAGTCGACGGTGTTGCTGACTTTCCCACCGACCTTCTCCAGGATGAGTGATTGATACTCGAGGATGTAAGGGGTGGATACGTCTTCCTTGAAGTCGATCGTGAAGGAATCCGGGTCCTCCTTGAGCGTCAGGACGTAATCCTTTCCTTCCGTCAGTTCATCCTTCTTCTTGACGTTCCCGTTCGCTTCCACGGTGGTGGAGTAGAGCTTGAAGGAATCCTTGATCAGCATCTGATTCGGACTCGGTGTATCAAGGATCCTTGCTTTTTGAACGGTGGATTGACCGAAGTTGATGTTGATCTTCCAGTCGATGATCTTGCCGTTCTGTTTCCCGGACTTGGCCGTATAGGTGTCTCCGTTCGGAATCGAAACGGAGGCATTGAGATCCGTTTCCTTCTTCTCTCCATTGTAGACCGTGGCCGTATTCTTGTAGGATGCCTGGACGAGGCTTACATCCTTCACACTGGTCTTGTAAGTGATCTTGTAGGGAGAGTCGACCGGGTTTTTGAAGATGATCTCGAAGCCTTGCTCCCCCTTGTCGTTATCGATCATCTTGACGGTATATTCGCTCGCGGGTACCCGTTCACCGTCCCTCGTGCCGTTGCCTCCACCCGTGAGATCCATCCGGTACACTGCGATGGAATCCTCCACGAGCTTCTGATTTCCCTGCATGTAATCGACCACGCGGAGCTGATCGAGCTGCTTCAGGTTATAGTTCACGCCGACATTCCAAGTCAGGAGCTTATCGACGGCATTATAGGACCCGTTCTTGAAGCCGTTGAACTGGGTATAGGAATCCGGGGTGAACCGGGAGATGGCCTCCAATGTCCGGTCTTTCCCCTGCTCATCCTTCCAGAAGAGTTCGGCTTTGTTCTCCAGAAACTTTTTCCCTATATCCGCTCTCTTCTCGTAATCGAATGCGGTCGTATAGGTGATGCGGTGTGCGGTACTGATATCCTTCAGGAAGACGATTTCGAAGCCATCCTCCACTTCTTCGAGGGTATAGTCCGTCCCTTCGACGAGGGTTTTTCCTTTCGTCTCTATCTTCAATGTATCCCGTTTGAACGTGAGACCTTTATTCGTGAAATCATCCTTGAGGACGACATTCTTCATGAGTTGCTCATCCAGGTTGAAGTTGATCGTCCATGGGATCGTTTTGTCTTTGTAATTCGGTGAGCCGTGGTGCTTGAATAGGATCTGCTGGCCGATCGTCTGGCCTGCATCCTTCCTGATTTCACCCGTCGTCACTTCATTGACGATGTTTTCATTTTCATAGACGCGGTCGATGGATTTCGTTTGATAGGTGATCTTGTAGGCTGCGTCGATATCCTGGTTGAATTGAAGGGTGAACCCATTGCGGTTCCCATCGGATTTGTCCACGACGTCGTAGTTCGTGAACGGGGTGCTTCCTGCTTCATTTCCGTTCTCATTGATTGTGATTTCATTGACCGTCAGGGTGTCCTTGAGCAATTCCTGTGATCCATTGAAGAAATCCTCGAGGACTGCATCCTTTTGGGCGATGTTCTTTTGGTTATAGTTATACCGGACTTCCCACGTGATGAGCTGTTTGGCTGCATCATATCCGACGACACGCTTCTGAAGCGGCTGCCCCCTCTGGACCTTCACCGTGGCTTCTGCCGATTTCTCCCCGCCATCGGAGAACAAGGTCGCCTTATTCTTAAAGTCGGTTTGATCTTCATCCGTCACATTTGTTTCGTATACGAGGCGGTAAGCAAGATGGATATCATCATTGAAGTCAATGGCGAAATCCTGCCCGTTTGACGTCTTCCCGATCGTATAGTCACCCGGTGATACTTCTGATCCCAGGGTTGTTTCCCCGTTCAGCTTCGTCTCCAGATGATAGAGCTTGATCGAGCCTTCCTTCAGCTCCTGACCTTCCTGGATCGGATCTTCGAGTCTTGCATTCTTCAAATCTCCAAGATTCTTATTAAAATCGACCGTCCATTTGATCGTTTCGGCATTATAGGCGCGATTCGGCTCGCCTTTTTTGCTCACATCAGCGCCTTTTGATGGATAGTCGATTTCGATCGTAATGGATTCCTGACCCTCGATGGGCGTGATGACGATCGTCTTGTCTTCCGTCACGATCGTCTCTTTATCAAGCTCGGTCCATACTTCCAGCGTTCCTTTGATATTGGAGAACTGCTCGATGAAGTCCGTGAACTCGATGTTTGCTTCTCCCTGCTTGTTCACAGAGAAAAAGCCGACAATCTCATCATTGAACCGCATTTCGGAACGGACGATCTCATCATAGATCTTCAGCTCCGGTGGCATGTTGAACTTGAACATGTCCCCACCCTTATAGCCATGACCGTTCTTCAGGGCCCATTCGTACTTCACCGACACAAGAGAGTCGACGGTCGGCTTATCCTGTGGATTGCCTTGGCGGTCTTCGAAGGAAAGGGTTGCTTTGGTGAGGATGTTTTCTGTGATGATTCCATCCACGGCCGCGCTTTTCTTCACTTCTTCTTTCTTTTCTTTCTCGTCCTCTTCCTTCACTTCCTCTTTGGCCGGTGCATCGGCTTCAGCGGTCTCGTCCTCGACCGTCTCCTCTTTCACCGCATCCTCTTCGGCAGGGGCCTCAGCTTCAGGCTCCTTCACCTCTTCGTTCACAGGTGCCTCCGTTTCTTCTTCCACAGGAGGTTTCACTTCCTCTACCTCACTCACAACGGAAATGGAGATCTTCCCATTCGCTTCAGGATGGTCGGCTGCCGCTTCATTGAAGACCACCTTTAGCCCTTCCCCATCAGCAGTATATCGACCGATGGCCTCATCACCGGCAAGAAGCTCCCCTTCCTGGGCCACTTCCACCTTAAGAGGTTCCGGGATCTCCTTGTGATAAGGTTGATCGGCTGCAACCGTTGAACCCTCGAGGGTCCACTGGACGTTCATGCTGGTAATGTTCTGTGACCCATCGTTCTGTACGGTTTCTCCCTCATCGGTCACATATTCGACCGTTTGAAAAAGATCCTCTGCTGTTCCTTGTGCCTGTGCTCTCGGTGAAAAGATCCCTGTAGCCAATGTCTGAAGTATGAGCATGACAATCAGTGAAACGGATAAGCTTCTTTTCATCTTCCCCATCCTTTTTTTCTGTAATTTGCCTTCCTAGCCAACGACCTGAACGTGGACATCACCTGAGCGGATGAGCATTCAAACGAGTAGAAAAATAGGTTTGATCAGAGCATGGTTCTTCAGGAATATGTAATCGTGTTGTCCGCATTTCCGAGAGCAGACGAGAGACACGGCAATATGATCCAAGCGAGTGATCAGTACGCACATCAGGAAACCACCATCCAAAAATCATCAACATCCATCTTGCAAACGCCTTCAAAAACAAGTCAATGGACTCAACAAAAGCTATCAAAACGACTAAACAATCAATAAATACCGACGAACCACCCGACGAAATACGATAAAAAGAACATAAATCACCTCATTCTGTTCTTTATAAAGAATTAACTAGATGCTACCATCCGTTTATCCGTATTGTCAATGTTGTTTGTGGATTGATTTTTGTTGGAATATAAATGGGAGTTTGATATGGGGAACTAAGTAGTTTTCGAGGCAGGGATATAAGGGAAATCCTTACATCGATTCTGTAGGCAATTCATTCTCTCGTTATAGGGGGAAACACTGATATTCAGCGGTGGGTAGTACACTATTCAACTATGATCATTACATAACAAAAAAACCTCGAAAGGCAAAAGCCAATCAAGGTTCCTACAAATGCAAGCTATTTACTTACATATAATACAAATTCGTCTACAGAGGGTTCAAATCTTCTAGGATTTCGCTCCTTTATTTCATTCACAACTTGCAAAACCATTTCTTTTACACTGTCATCAGCGGTTGAAATGACCTTCTTATATTCTTTGAAAGAGGGTTCATGATTTAATATTCTTTTATGAAGGGTTTTAGCCCATTCTTTTGCATGAGGTAACATATAAGGTATTGATCCAGCTAATTCATTTAAAGATTGCTCTGAATCAAAAAAATCATCATAGGACTCAATTGCCTGAATCAACCCAAACATCACTTCATCATTTTCAGTAGCATCGTGAAACCCCTGACACAAACTTCTTATGTGATTCAATTCTTTTAAATCCAAGATACTAGAAATCGCCTGTTCGAATGCTGTAATCTCTTTTTCATTTTTAAGCAATCTGTTATCTATTAATTTTTGAGTCAACTCTTCATCGTTCACTATTAACCCCCTGACCTGTTGCGTTCAATCGACTTCGTTGTTGTACTTCTTTTTTATCTCACTCTTTAAATCTTCTATCTGTTTCTTATTCATCGATTCTAAGTTTGCCAAGATCTCTTCAATAGATTCTTCATATAAGCCACTGAGCTCTTTCATTCGATTTCTCAATTCATCTTTCTGTTCTGACGAAAGCTTTTCTTGATCCTGAAGGATTGACAAAATGTTGACCATTCTTAAATACTGCGATCTTTGTGTGAATTTCCAATCGTTAGAAAATCCTAAGATGTCGAAGCTGTTATCAACTCGTTGAGCGTCGGCATCCCTTAGGGCATCATTTTTCCAACTTTCCCAACGCTTCATTACTTCTTCCGCACGATCAAATTCAGCTGTCAATTGTTCTTTATTTGTTACTGTAGAATAAATGCCATTGGAGCTCTCAGCAACTTCTTTCAATTGCTTTTGGGCACTGGAGTCCACATTGAAACCAATGACATTGATGATTGGTGATACATTTGAATCCGCAAAATCCTTTGCCACTTTCACCGGATCTCCATCGCATGTTTCAATTCCATCACTGACCAAGTAGATAAGATTTGTATTGGTTTTCCCATCGTACTTCTCAAATGATTGGAATGATTGCTTTAGGCTTTCGCCAATGGGGGTCCATCCACTCGGTTTGAATTGATTGATCGCCTTGTCGAATGCGGCACTATCATACTGATCAAACCCATAAACTTGTTCAATGCCGGAGCATGATTTGGATTTATCTGCTTCACTGCCCGTTCCTTTATGTCCGTAAACCCTAAGGGAGATATTTACACCCTCGGGCAGGTTGGAGACAAATTCGTCTATGGCTTCCTTAGCCAAATCCATTTGGGTTTTATCGCCTACAAGTGCATTCATACTCCCACTGGAGTCCAGTATGATTTCAACATTATAGTTATCCTTGAACTGATATTTTGAATCTTTTAATTCAGGACTCCCGTACATGGAGAACTCCCATTTCTTTACTAGATCATTCGGATCTGGGAAATCATCGGCTGCCAACGAGAAAACATATTGAACATACTGATTGTACTCCTCCTCCGTCGGATTCTCTGGAAGAGAGGGAACATCCTCCACATACTCACTGACTTTGGGAACCATTTCATCAGAGAACACTTCTTTCCCGGCAAATACACCAGGAAGCTGATTAATAATATCGACTTGATCTTCCGGTACCTGTTGAAGGTCTTGAAAGCTTTTGCTCTCTGAAAAATCTTGCTTCTGAGGACCACTGTCCGACTCTGACTCCTGAGCCTCTTTTTTCTCTTCTTGCTTTGGTTCATCCTTTGATGGAGCTATATTTTTCTTCGTCTCTTCATTGTCACTGCATCCGGTCACAATAATGCAGAGGAAGAAGAGCACGGATAGTAGTGAAAGTCTCATGTAATGTAAACAACCTCCTATGTAATATATCTTTTCCTACGACTGCCTTTTCCGATTGATTCAATCATGGATTTGATTTTATCAATACATCCTTTCCCATGTGATGAGTCATTTGAGAATACTCGTTAAATAATTCCAAAAAAATAGACGATTACTAAGGCGTTCCCGGTCCACTGTAGCGTTTGAAAGCCTCTTTTGGTGCGAATAAGTGCATTCATTTTTTGTTGGGCATTTTGTGTAATGTCCTGTAATCTTTTCCAAAAGGACATGGCCACCCCGAGGAATTACGGTAGAGGAGAACCAATTTCATACCTTCTATTCGATCAAAGAATCCCAAGTTCTCACAATACCTCAGAAATGAATTACAAGTACTATATTCCTATAAATTGGAATTAATTCTAATTTACCACCAAATGCAGGTTTGAAACTATGTATAACATAATTTGTTCATATTCTTTTCTATATAATAATTACACTCTCGCAATCCCCCCTAGATATTGTCGAGTTTAACTGTAACGAAAGGTCTAACCAAAGGAATTTACATTATTAATAAATAGGGAATAGGATTCGTAAAGCATGTACCTGTCTTTTTCAAAAAAAAGCACCCTATAGGTAGACTATTTTCGGTCTTCTCTAAAGGGTACATCCTATGAGTATTTATCATAATAATTATCATTGCTTAATATTTAATCGTGTAGCTTATTAAGAAATTCTGTAAATGTTTTTGCAACATAAAATACATTTTCTCTGGCATGTTCTTCAGCCTGTTCTTTTGTTAATCCTTCTTCTTTCATTAACATTTCTTTTTCCCAAGCATTTTCATGTTCCCAAAAGACTATAAATGGACTATCCTTGGATTCTTTATAATCAAAACATATTAAGTTCCCCGCTGGATCAAATGCAAATGGAACTAATCCATTAGGCAACGTTGCTTTATAACTGTTAAAAACATCTACAATATATTCATCATTATCCTGATCATATGATAATAAAGTACCAAAGACTTTCTCTTTGTTCCCAACATTGAATAAATCAGGTTCTACATTTGCACCATTATTTAGTGCCACACATTTTATATAATCTTCTGGAAGCTCAAACCCTAATTCACTCCCAGTTTTTTTTACATATTCTTCACTTACTGCTGCATCAGCAAATTGCCACTCTATTTTGCTCATCTCATACCATCTCCCCATAATTTGTTTCCACCTAAATGGTTTACATCATGTTTTTTCGAATTAACCAATTGCAACTTTCCTGGAACCTGATGATGATGCCAAGTTAATCCTTGAATTCTCGGTTTTCCAGCATTTATTTGAGCTAATTGCTTTGCAGTAAATAACTCCCTGGAAACATCCCCCTTTTCAATTGCCTCCTTTAAAATACCCGTACAAACTTTAAACTGTTTATCATCAGATGCTATAAAAAGGTTTTCTTGAAGTTTCAATGTAAATTTAACATCATCACCCTTAAAGATTGGAAAACCTAATACATCATAATCTACACCTTTCACGTGTTCTCCTCCTGCCAATCCTTTATTGACTATATTATTCTTTGGTGAGGCGTTTAAATAGTCATCCACATGCCCTATTACGGATTTAAATTCGTCAATACTATCATAACCATATTCCTTAATAGTTGTATCATCTACAACTTTTAAAAAGTCTTCAACACTTTCATAGCCTTTAGGAACAATAGATCTATTTATCAAGTTACCATTGATATCATAATCATTTTTAATTACTTCATCAACTTCAGAACGGTGGACCTTACCTGCCGCCTTACCCTTCCCACCAAACCGAACAAGCGTCTCCTTAGCTTTCTCAATATTACTTAAAGCCTTGTCCTTAATCATCTCCATGATTTCTTTAGCGGACTTGTTTTTAGCGGTTTCTTCAATGATGTCGGGTCCTACTTTTTCTAATACCAGCAAATCCTCTACATTTCCCCCAAGGTACTTAAGGGTGTAGCCAATCTTCTTCATATCTTTGATGTGATCTTTCACACCTTGAGCTGTTTTAGCAATAGGACCTTTTTGGGTGGCAGTGAAGGCCCTTTTCCCCATTTCTATCAGGACTTTCGGATTCATGACATTTTTGGCTGAACGGATTAAATAAGCGCCTTCCCGGACAAGATAGGTCTTTACCCCTTTTATACCCATTTTTGCAGCAATACCCGCCGCTTTTGCAGGAGGTGCCACGGTTAATAACAACATGAAAAATGCTAAGTTCCTATCAAAATCAGAAAGTTTTTCACCTGTAGTAGGATCAAATTCATTTTCAGGATTTATTCGCAAAAAATCATAATAGCCTAATAGCTCCAGTCCAAACACGCCGAAATGTTCTGCCATGGAACGATCGGCACTTTGTATGGCTGCACGGGCAATCATGACCGCTTCCTGGGTTTCATCCACCTTTTGACGGTATGTTTCAATGCTATGATTGAGTTCAGATTGTAGGTCCCTAATTCTTCCTGTGCTGCTTAGAGTCAGGGTAAGCATAAGCTCTGATGTATCCCACTTGAGTTCTTTTAACGTGTTTTCTGCTTCGTCTTCTGCCTGCTGATAAACATCTGCCAGTTTTTTGAGCTGTTCCGGATCTATTTTGATCTCGCTCATTCTAATTCCTTCACTTTCTGAGCAAGGTTGGAAATTTCTTTTTTGATCTCACTGATCAACTCTTTATGAATATCATATACATTGTTTTCAATCATTTTCAACTCGTCTACGAGGGAATCATAAGCTGATCGTGTTTCCCCTGTCCAATCACTAGCGTAGGATTGGTGACCGTATCTGGTATAGCCTACACTTTCATCAAACGCAGAGATTACCTTTTGCAGTTTTACCAGATGGTTTATAAGAGCAGTCATTTCAGTTGCATACTTTGCTTTCTTCGCCGTATTAATGACATCTAATATAGCAATCTCCTCCCTTTTACAGTATTCTTCCAATTCTATTCTACTGGAAAATCACTACCATCTGAATGGTTCATATGAACCAAATGTAATAGCTATAACTATGTGAAGAACTCACTAAAATGTTGCCCTTATCAGCGTTCAACGAGGTAAGGTCAAATGGACCATTTTGTACCATCTGTGTATTTAGAAGGAATATACTATCCCCTCTAAATATCAGACTAACCTCGATTCCTGCTGTCGAATTCAATTGAATCCCACCGAAAATTCAGTTTTTATTTTCCATAAAAGGTTTTATTCTGGTAATATTAGGTGTGAAACGAAGGAGTAGGGTGAACCGGTTCAGCCCTCCCTATTGTGAAAGTAGTAGACAACAAGATGATTCTTGAGGATTTACATATATTTTTGAAAGCTTAGGAGGAAGTGCGATGGCTCGGCGCAGACGATTGAATCGAAGGGGGAAGATCGCGGTGGGGATTTTGGTTGCCATGACTGCGGCTCTGTTCTTCTTCCTCGGGGGAAATGATAAGGATGAACAACGGAAGCCTGTGAAGTTGGCTTCCGCCGGGGTAGTGAAAGAGACCCCAACCGTTAAGAAAAGTGATCTTTACCTGACTTTTGACGACGGTCCGTCAAAGGAGTCGGGGCGTCTTCTTGACCTACTGAATGAATTTAATATGAAAGCCACCTTCTTCATGCTCGGGCCGCATATGGAGAATGATTCCGATGTGGTCAAGCGGATGAAGGAGGAGGGATTCGGTCTTGCCCTCCACGGGACCTCCCATCAAACGGAGGACATCTACAGCGGACCTTTGGCGCCGCTTCATGAAATGGAGGATGCTCAAGCCATTCTTGAAGAACAGACCGGGATGAGGTCCTCGCTCATCCGTCTGCCCTACGGGAGCGTTCCTTACCTGACGGTGGAAATGCGCGGGAATCTTGCTCAAAAAGGGTTCCGTATATGGGACTGGGACATCGACAGCCGTGACTGGGAGCTGAAGGATGAGCGTTTTATCCAGCACACTATAGAAAGGATCGAGCATATGATCGATGCAGGGGAATCGCCCGTCGTCCTCCTCCATGACCGACCCGAGCTCATCGACTACCTACCTGAGCTCCTCCGTTTCATTGAAACCAAGGGATACAAGACGGGCGTGTTGACCGACGAGATGCAGCCGGTGACGTTTCATTGTGAGGGACGATGCCATTCCTTTGTGGCGAAAGAAGGGTAAATCGAAAGAACCGAATGGAGGCAGTCCGTTCGGTTCTTTTCATTTGTAGAAAGATGCTTGCGAGGTTGTTTATTTCCGGGCTTTTTTCCCTTTATAGAATACAGTCCCTTGGCTGAATACACGCAAAGGAATGATGGCTACCCATGATCACCTTACTTTCGACCACTTACATTGTACAATCCGGAGACACATTGTATAGCATCGCACGGCGCTTTGATGTGACCGTAGCACAACTGAAGATATGGAACGGACTGCCGTCAGATACCATCCAAGTCGGACAGGTCCTCGTTGTCAGCGCCACTCCGGAATCGGACCGTCCCCTTACGACTTACACGGTCAAGGCCGGAGACACGCTCTACAGCATTGCCGGGCGCTTTGAGATGACCCTTGATGAAATCATGAGCCTCAATCGCATTACCGATCCGAGCCGCATACAAGTGGGACAAGTCCTTCAGGTGTATGACAACAGCGGCGAACCGGCTCCCGAGCTCACCACCTATGTCGTCCGAGCCGGCGATACCCTCTACAGCATCGCACGGCGCTTCGGCATGACCCTTGATGAAATCATGATTCTCAATGGCATTACCGACCCTAGCCGTATCCAAGTCGGGCAGGTCCTTCAAGTCTATGACAACGGAGGGAACGGGGAACCACCGGTGCGCGTGACGGCGAGTCAGTTGAACGCAATTGGCTGGTCTTACAATTATCTATCCGACAGCATCCTGGCTGATCTGAATCTCTGCCTGGAGCGATTCCAGATCACAACCAAATCCCGGTTGTGCCATTTCCTGAGCCAGTGCAGCCACGAGTCCGGCGCCGGCCGCTATACGGCCGAAATTGCCGACGGCTCTGCCTACGAAGGCAGACAGGATCTCGGGAACATTTACCCGGGCGACGGGCCGAAGTTCAAAGGCGGAGGATACATCCAGCTCACCGGACGCTACAACTACACCCTCTTCTCGCAGTCCGTCGGTGATCCGGAGATCGTCAACCAGGGCGTTTACTACGTCGCTGAACATTATCCATGGCAAAGCGCGGGCTTCTGGTGGGAGCTGAACAATATGAACGCCCTTTGTGATACCAACCCAACGGTGCGTCAGGTCACGCTCAAGGTAAACGGAGGAACCAGAGGGTTGGAAGAGCGGACGCGGTATTATGAGAGATGTGTGGTGATCTTTTAGTTCCCGAGATTTTCATGAAAATAGAAAGAGAGTGGTCCAACCGACATTGGGACCACTCTCTTTTTAACGGTTTAGGTGTCTAATCCTATCCACTGATAAACATGATGATTTGATTCACCCCATCATGGAATATTAGCGCCATGATGAGGATGACGACCGTGATCAGTGCGCCAACTTCTCTGAGTGACCACTTCCCTGTAGCCAAGGTAGTTGACCTCTTAGCCCCTACAGATGGATCGGCCGGCAATTGATCTTCACCCTCTACCCTTCCCACTTTCAACCATTGCTTCAACTCTTGCTTCATCATTTTTTGGATATCACTTGGTGTAAGAAAATCAAACTCCTTATCCGTTCTCACATCCTGCAAGGTCTTGTCGAAGAGACTGTCCATGATGGAATGACTTAATCGACCGGTCCTGGTAAACTCTGTTTCAATAAGAGTAATAGAATGAGAGCAATTCTTAAGGATGCTGTTGATCTTAACCCTTGCTCTATTTCGCTTCATAAGTGTGTCATCTATCACACGCATCCCCCCTTTTAAACTGACTATTGGCATACCTACTCTTACCTTACCATAAATCCTATATATGTAAATATAAGTAAATATTTTATCTTTGACCTTTATCTAAGCATCCAAAGTAGCCATTTGGAGATTCCATATGGCTTACCTTATTATTGAACTCAGCTAACATGTTACCAACAGGAATAGGTAGCCCTATCTCCTTCCCTCACAATCCAAACGCCCTCATGCCTCACATGAAGAAGTATTGGGTCCTCTCAAACGTTGACTACCGGCACCTCACCTGGGGATACGCGAATTCTTTTAAACACAATAAAAAGAGATGGCGATTTAACCCAATGAATCGCCGTCTCTTCCTTAAGTCGTTCTTAATCAGACCTGTTAAGAAAACTGATCCGATGTTTCAATGGGTATTCAATCTGGCGTACCCGCAAGCCCCATCTCATGCATGAGTCGAAGAATGGTTTTGGGATCGTGTTGAAAGCCTATCATCTTCAAATGTTCTGTCACCCGCCGATAGGCGTAGCGCCCCTCGTACGTATGGGCAACGAGAAGGATCTGCGCTTTGACGTCGGCATATTTGTCCGGGCGGTCCAGCCGCTGCTCCCAATAGTAATAAGTGCTGCGAGGAATCTTTGCTACTTCCACAAGAGACTTAACATCGTATTGATCCTTAAGTTCCTGGATTACTCTTGCCTTTGTCTTATTGGAATACTGTTCTTGCTCACCAGCAAGCCTGATCAGACACTTTTCATAGGCAGTTACAATAGAAGAACATGAAACTCCACTTGAATGATTAGATGACTCCTTCAATTTTGTCGACATTGTCCAGCGACTCCTTAAATTTGAGAGAATTTCTCATGATAGGTTTGGCAACTGGTTACACACGGTTTCCCTTAAACCAGTGACATCCACCTTTATATCGGCTGAATTTTCACATAGTTAAAGAATGATACCTGTACCGTTTCGGCAAAAAATCAATCTATGATTAGATAGAACAAAGAGACCTCTACATCGCCTGCATTTCGATGATGATTGATCTTCAGTCCATTACCCGCTCCTATAAAGCATTCCTCATAAAAAAATCCGACACTGTTAGGCTGGCTAACAATATCGGAACTTCACTCCAATGTATGACTCGTACTCACTCGACCACTTCCACCGGCTTATCGGATTGAACAGTCACATCGTTGGCTTCCGTGGCTGATTTCTCTTCTTCTTTATGAAGTTCAGGCTTAGCTGCTTTCGGTGTCGCCTCGACAGGCTCTTCCACAGCCGGTGGACTTTCAGGCTCCTGCTTCATTTCCTCTTTTGCAGGTTCCGGTGCCTTCTCTACTGGGGCAGGTTTCTTCTGAGGTTCAGGTTTTTTAACAGGTTCTTTCTCCTTTGCCTCTACCCTAGGAGATGGTTCCTTTGCCTTTGTCTCGTCTTCTTCTTTCACGCCCTTTGGCTTATCCCGGTCCTTACAATGGGGATTATTCGTCTTTTTGCCTTTTTCACAGTGACAATTTGGCTTATCCTTTGCTC
Source organism: Rossellomorea marisflavi (assembly GCF_022170785.1). Taxonomy (NCBI): domain Bacteria; kingdom Bacillati; phylum Bacillota; class Bacilli; order Caryophanales; family Bacillaceae; genus Rossellomorea; species Rossellomorea marisflavi. The sequence continues at coordinate 3,830,956 of NZ_CP081870.1, forward strand.
CGTGGCCATGACACTTATTGTCATTGTCATCTTCACCTTGAAAGGTAAGTGTCATTTCAAAACTCGTTTGCTTCGTGTCATAAAATAAAGCATACGTGTTAAATGTATGCAGCTGCTTGGTCAGGAGGAAACTGCTGAACCCGATCGCCAAGATGAGGTAGAGCAGACGCAGTTTTGATGATTTCATTATTCTTGACCTGCGTACATGGTGAGATCGAAGTCGACTTTGGCACCTTGGATTTCGTTACCGGCCTGACGGCTTAACTCTGCTGTGATGGTGAATACCTCATCAGTATCATGTGTATCCTGAATAGGATTTAGTAAGCTTGTATTTTTCAAAGTAGGTTTATTTTTCAATTCTGCCAACGTACCTTTAAAAGCAACCCCGTTGTTCGTTCTTATAGTAAATTTCAGATTTTTATTAAATGACTCTTCCGCCGCTTTGACGTCCTCCACACCCTTAATAGAGTGAATATTAATAGCAGCATTCTTGACAATGGCTTTTACAGAACCTACATTTCTAGTAATGAATTGTTTGGTTTCAGTTTTCTTCCCTGGATACCAGTACCCATCAACCTTATTACCAGTCGTTTTCGAAAATCCTATAAATAATGGGGAGGGGTTTTCATAAAAAGGGGAGATTTTCAACGTACCCATCTCAATCTTATTCCCCGCACTTGAAGCCTCTGAATAGAAATCGGAATAGGTGGTTCCACCGAAACCGGAACTGAATAATGCTGCGCCAAGGACAACAGCCAAGTATCTCTTCTTCACGAACTCAGCACCTTTCTATTAAAGATAAAGCCGGACCTTTGGTAGCGCCCAGCTAAACATAAAGATTAGTTCTCTTGGGAGAGCCTCCAAGAAATATCTCCTGCGACACTAATGGCTTGGAGATGATTTTGATTTGCTTCCTTCTCTCTCTCTATATAAATAAATGGTTTAATAGAAACTGGTTTGGTCTTATTAGTCAACGTTACTTTATCTAGTTCAGTATTTACTACTCCAACCAGACTTTCCAGAGCACCTACAGGGACAGTAGGTGAATCCTCTCCGTTAATTTCTAAACCAATTTGAATATCTTGATATAAACCGTATTTTGATGAATCGATAACATTTCCATCCTTATCTTTGATACTGAAATTTTTGAGTTCAACAGAAATTTTCCCTGGAAGAGACCCAACATTGGCAATGCTAATAGCCTGACCATATTCTTTTGAACCAGGTTTTAGATTATTAAATTGTTCTCCACTGATTAGTGCTCCTAGTGGACCGACTTCAGCAAGCTTCAACGTACCCAGCTCAATCTTATTCCCAGCAGAACTCGCTTCCGAGAAGAAATCCGAATAAGTCCCTGTAGACGCTCCAGCTCCAATTACCAATGCTCCAGCCATCATGGTTCCAATAAGTGCTTTTTTCATTTTCATTATTTTCATTTCCCCCATCGTTTTAATTGTTTTTGACCGTACGAACTAATGAATGGTATTAGACAGATGAATCAGGCAATGATTGTATGTACCTGATAATGCGTTGCTTCCTCACCTCCCTTCATGCTTCAACGGTAATTACGATTCCACTGGGTATGGGCGGCTGCCGCGGTCTTTTTTGTTTTTTCGCTTTGTGATGAATTCCATGATTATCAGGGTAAGACCAGGAATTCCGATGAGGACGATCATGCCCCAGATGCCTGTTACTTTATCCATCAGGAGACCGAAAGCAGGAATTCGTGCTACATAGGTTCCGCGCATTTCGTCTCCTTTGATCATTTCAGGATCTTTTGAAGGATTGGCATCCCCTTTTGTTTGATACGATAGACCTCCGTCTTCCTTCATAGAAGTGATGCGGTGGGTCACGAGTTTTCCATTATGTTCGAATGTGACGATGTCACCTTTTTTCATTTCCTTCACAGGGGTGTCTTTCACGATGATCATGTCACCCGGCTCGATGACCGGACGCATGCTTCCCGATAAGACGGTCAGGAACTTGTAGCCAAAGACTGAAGGAATCTCTCCCGGGTTCATTTTGGTTTGAGCGAACAGCATGACATTGAATGCGACGAAAAGCGCCAGTACCCCCATTAACAGATAGCCAAAGATCTTTCCTACTTTTTTCACTGTTATCCCCCTTGATTATCGTTCTTTAAAACGAACAATTAGATTATAAGAAAACACCAACCAGAAGTTGGAGTGTCTGTTTCACATGTATTAATTTACCACGTTTACTCACCGTAAGAAATAGAAACCTGTCGACAAAATCAGCATAATTACCCACATTTTTAGTCCTAGAAAGATTCGAAATCATATAAAATCAAGTAAATACTATCATTCTAATGTCGAATTTTAGCACATTATAATTCTTTATAAAGAACAATCCGCTAAATAAAACAGCGATCAATAAGCTTAAGGGCTCTATGACCGCTTTTCATTACGTATACTAGTACTTTTTGCATAATATCACTTACTCTTGCAAATGATAGGTTCCAGTAAAATTCGCGTTCAATCCCCCGTACCCGCACTCATTCCCTTCGACGACTTCCATAGAGGATTCAGAAGTCTTGGTAAAGGTCACCTGGCAGCCTTCTAAGTTCGGATCAACAAAGACCGCCTGGCTCCCCTCTGATACGAATCCTCCGGTCATATCCGCCGTACTTTGACCGTATAACGCTTCACCAACGTATTGGTAGCCGCCATCAGCAGAACCCGTAATGGCAATTTTTCCGTAGTACGTTTCTTGAGCGCCTTCCCTTTCCCAATTACCTGCAAAACCTGTGGGACCCTCAGCTGCTACAGGTTCAGCGGCTTTCTCTTGGGCCGGTTCTTCTTCTTCCTCTGCCTCTGCCAGTTCAGGTCCACTCACTTCAAAGCGTTGCCCATTATTACGGTAGATGTCAAAGAACTTTTCCTCTCCATCTTCTTCCACTTTGTAAGTAAAGACTTTGACTGCTTCCTCTCCCCACTTCGCGTCCTTTTCTTCAAGTATAGTAACTTTATGATCTCCGTACAGCTTCTGCACTTCTGCTGCAGTCAAGTCAAAGTCAGGTGGGCGGGTTTCCATCTGATCCACCTTCCACTTGTCCTCTTCCCACACCACTGTAAAATCGACGTAACCTCCACCGGTGGTTGACTCATTGGAAAACATTAATATCGTAAAGACTTTTTTAAAATCCTCGTCCTTGATGATCTCTTGCCTGACCTCTGGAAACAAGTTATGGGGCAGCAACATCCCGTCTCCACCTTCAATTTCCATGGCAAAGGAATCCTTCATGTTCTGATCATAAAAGGACCTGGTCACCCACCCGCTCATGCGTTCTTTCAGCTCATCCTCAGCCAGGGCAGCCCCTTCGATCTTTTCCTTTGTGATTTCATTTACCTCATCCAATGCTTCTTGGTACTCTCCTTGAATAAAATCCACCAATTCAAATACCGGGGCATCCACTTTTTCTTCCTCTTCTATTACTTTCTCTTTCTTGACGGGTTCCACAGTGCTCCCAGTCTTTTGAGCTGAACAACCCGCGATACCCAGCATCACGATCATCATAGCCAACCAAATAAGAATTCTCATCATTTCCCCTCCCCAGATATTCAACACGTTAATTATATCTCAGGAAGGTCTTTCGAATTACATTTATGTAAAAAAATACAAAAAATATTTCCATCTACAGTGATTAAAAACCCTTTCCGAAGAATAAGTCGCTTTTTTATCCGCTGCTCTCTTTACACCCACAGATGAACCTATCACCTTTGATTCATGCAACTTTCTGTTTCACGATGGTATCTAGCCTACACCAACGGCCTTCTCACTCTAATTAAGTACGTTCAAAATATACTTTTCATTATAGTTATCACAGTCATCTGAATCGACAACATATTGCATGAACTGACAATCTTGTATACTATTAGACAGGACAAAACTTTTTTACAGAAAGGTATAGATTTCCCATGCAATCTCAATCTAACTCTCATTTAGAAAGTAAAAAATGGCTTTTAGCATTTATCCTTAGTTTTACTGTCTTTCTACAATATGCACGTCCCTTCACAGATGGGTTACATGCCACCATCCCATCTATACAATACGTGCTTTATTTAACATTTTTCATTTTTGCCATCCTGTTCGGGTTTCAGAAGACTGAAATTTCTATAAAGCCCTATTGGTACAGTCTCTTTATAGTTGCTATGCCATTAATCAATCTATTGCTTGTTTTTCTATTCCCAGAGGGACATCATGAGAACAAGTTAAAGATCAGTTTTGAAACATTGCAATTCTTCCTTATGACCTTAATTATTGTTGTGACTCTTTCCAGAGCAACCCTTATTGCCATATTAAAGCGTTTTACATTTATCGTGTTCATTGTTGCACTTGGTTTCCAAGTAGCGACTAGCATGCATGTTTTGGCTCCAAGTGAACTCTTAAACTCAAATACAATAGGCTATATGCTGGCACCATATCTTATCTTCCTCTTTATGTCTCGATCGAATTTAGCCTACAGAATTCCAGTCTATATCATTGGAACGCTATTGATTTATATTACCGGTGCCGCTACCACTCTTGTAGGATTTGTACTACTCCCTCTTTTCATGTTTATCTTTAATAGAGTAAAACATCCTAGACTTATGTTCACAGCCCTCATCCTGGGTGGCTTTTTAGTCATTACCATTCCTATCCTGTACCCTTCACCTATTTTTGAATCTCTGTTTACTCATCGGGATATTTTGTGGAGCGTATACTTTCAACATGCTTCTGAAACACTTCATACATTTTTGTTAGGAACAGGAGAATGGAAAGTTGAAACTGTCGGGGTGGAAACTCTAGAAGGTTTAAAAGCACATAACACTTATTTAAGTTTATTTCATTTAAATGGATTAATTGGATTGGTATTTTATCTTCTATATATTACTTTTGGGGTAAGAAGAAAGCATACCAATTTTAATATGATAGATGGATTACTTTTTCTGTCCCTAACATTCCAAGTTGCGGAATCTAACACTCCTATTTTCTCATTTACTTACTCATCATTTATATTTTCTTTTTGTAGTTTAATGAATAGAACTAACGAAAGGTAGTAAATTCGGTTTGGCCAACTCATGGGAATTAATTTACTTCTATGAGGTGTGTGTCTCACTGATGTTTCAAAAGGCTTCTTTGGAAGTAATAATTCTTCAATATAGCTATCTGTCATCTTTAGTAAAATGGCACTGTCAGCGCTTTTTCTAATGCACGTAAGAAAGATCACTTCCGTTACTTTTTGTCGTGAATATCCGGTTCTGGTGTCAATACCTCTATGGCTTCAGCCCCATGATGCTGGGTTTGCGTAGCACAAAAAACCTCTTAATGAACCAAGCACACCCTAGGGTGTGCTTGGTTCCTTATAGGAAGGCGATGTGTTGTTGGTCGGTACCTTGTCACTGTATAGTAAGTTACATTTCACTCTTTGGTAAGTAAATATGAGATATCATTTCCGCTTCAAAGATTCAAATAATCCAATCCATTCCTTCACTATATTATCAAGTCTAAATCTATCTAGACCTATTAAAGAATTCTTCGCTAGCTTTTTTCTAACGTCTGAGTTATTTATAAGATATTCTATTTTCTCTACCATTTCGTCAACATTGAAATCAGAAACTAAATAGCCATTTACATTTTGTTTAATAATTTCTGCAGGACCATTTTTACAATCGAAACTAATTACAGGAATTCCAGACTGAAGAGCTTCTATAAGAACCATACCAAATGATTCTTTACGTGATGTCATTACATAGAAAGCATAGTCCTTATACCTACTATAAATATCAGTTACTTCTCCTTTTAAGTAGATATTATTATTAAGCTTTTTGATCTCAATACTTTGTTTAATTTCCTTGAGGTGCTCCCCACTCCCGTAAATATGCCACTCCCAATCCTTATGTTTAGCGAATATTCTGTCAGCAACTTCTATTAAGTAATCATACCCTTTAACTTTCACAAATCGGCCACAAGTAATAATTTTTTTGGAGTTTAAATCGTAACTAAAATTGGTGATACTCTCATCCAAAGGATTGTATATTTGTTCAATCCTATTAATTTTCCTTATATTTTGGAGGTAGTCAGCTTTATCACGATTAGTTAAGACCACTATGCTGTCATTGTACTTCCCAGCTATTTTCCTGCCAAACCATGCTAGTCCAAAGATCTTCCCCCCATCAGCATAGCTTGCATGCTCAACAGATATAGTCTTTATATTGGGGAATTTTTTTAACACTCTCCATGTAAAACAATTAAAACCTATTGCTTCTATTATTAAAAAATCGATAGAATGCTCCTCTACATATCTCTTGAATTTTGTTTGGATATTAATCATGTTTTTTCTTACGCTAAAAGGTTCTTCAAAAAAATTAAAAACCCTTATGTCTTCATTAAGTTCAAACAATGGAGTTTTTCTTGTTTTGAAAAGTGAAAGGATTGTAATTTCATAATTTTTTTCCGCGGCTAATCTATTTGCTAATATACATACAGACCTAGTATCTCCTCCTTGATTAAATATGTTTTTAACCAAAAAAGTTATTTTATTCATAGGATTTTCTCCTTATTTTTAGAAACTTTAATATTAAATTTGAAAAATATTTAAACTCTTGGGTTTTAAAAGAGAAAACTGCAAATAGGAAATTGGGTATAACTAAACATATTAAAGCTTTAATGCAAAAACTAAATAGATCTTGTTGAGGTAAAAGTTGAATTAAACACCACACTATAGATCCAACCATTACATTAAAGATCGTGTAATATAGAATTTTAAAATAATATCTACTAACTTTCTCCAAAAAAACATGCTTAAATACTATATATGGCTCAATCCAGAAACTTGTTAATATCATACTAATAATTGTACCAAGTAATACACCATTTAATCCCATCATATTAACAAAAAGAACCGATAATATTATATTCAAGCCTCCTTCGATTATAGGCTTGTATTTATCTTGTCTAAACAATCCTGCAGCATTTTTAAACAATAGGGCAGTGTTTCTAAAACTAAATAGATAAAAATTTATCACAATTAGAACTATAGTAGTTGAATTTAAAACGTATGCTTCTCCAAGCCACAGGTTAATAAATGGATTAATTAAGATCCATAAACTGATGGAACAGAATCCTACAATCCAAAAGTTTATAAATAATAAATTTTTAAATATGTTAAAGTTTCTTTTAGTGTCTTCAGTAACTAATAGGTTACCCACACTAGCAGTTACAGAATTGTATATTTGATTAAATATAGCAATTATAGCATTAACTACCAAAATGTAGTTTGAATATAATCCAACCCAATATACTCCTAAGTATAATGAAATCACAATGTTATCTGTTCCTTGTAGAATCGCTCCGCCAAACTTATGTAGTAGAATTGCTCTTACATTAGCAAAAATACTAGTTTTTTCTTCATTGCTTATGCTAATCTTATTTTTATTTTTCAAAAAGGGAAACATTTTATTTGCAACTTTAGAAATTAACAAATTCTCGAGAAGTGTCATTAATATTTGTATTACTAAAAATAAAACGAAGTTTTTTGTAATCAACAAAATAAGAACTTGGAAAATATTCAACAAAACAATTGACGAATAGTGAATAGTATTTATAATGTAATTTTTTTGATTAGCTATAACAATTGATCTTTTGTAAGCATAGAAGTATGAAATAGTAGTATTTATTACAAATAAAAAGAAAATAAAGTGAACGTACGGGATAGTTGTAGTTGATGTAAAGAATGATACAAATGGTAGAATTAGTACTCCAAAGACAAATACCACAATTCCAATAACGGTATAAGCTTTTTTATAAAAATTCATTAATCCCATAATTGTATTTTCGTTTTTCTTGGCTAATGGTGCATAGAGGCTATAAACTATAGCACTGCCAATACCTAAATCCGCTAAAGAAAGTATAGTCACAATATTAATAAAAAGACTATTTAAACCTAGATACTCAACTCCAAGTGTCTTTATAAAAATATACCTTGCGGGAAAAGCTATTAGCATTGCTAGTATTTGACCGAAAAATGAAATAGTTACATTTCTAAAAGAGTTATAAGTTCTCAAGTTTCAACCCTCTTCTTAAAAATATTTACATTTTCTTCTTCTAATTTATCCTTTCCTTCGTATATAAAGAACATAAAAATTATCCAAGTAGTAGAAACTAAAGTTCCACCATATATAGAAATAATCAATAAAACAAAGACACTGATTCGCGAAAATCCTTTCGTCTTATAAAACAAATCAAAAAACATTAAAGCAAATACAATAAATGTAAGTATCCCTCCCGTGACCAGTACATAGGCTACAGTGTTCATGTATTCATAATTATAGAGTCTTTGACCATTGGCATTAATTCCATAAAGGTCATTTTCAGTCGTGATGTTATTACTTAAAACATAGGATGTTACGTTACCGTAGCCAGTACCAATTAACTTGTGATATCCATCTAACTGTTCAAATACTTGAAATCCTCTAACAATGCGCACCCCTGTTGAATCGTATGAAGTTCCTTCTACAAATCTGCCAATCGTTGCTTTATGCAGTGGTTCATTGTTAAATACTAAGATTACAAAGGACAAGCTTACAAATATAAACAAAAATGAAATACCTACTCTTTTACGAAAAGTTAATCTTTTATGCAATGAAAGTAACCAAATTAACCAAATTATCAAAGTGATAAAAATGGCCTGTGCTGAAAGTGTTGCGATCAAGGATATACTTACTAATAATGCAAATTTAACACTAGTATATTTTTTTTCTTTATTAAACTCAAATAATGAGAATAACAGTGCAGGAAATAGAAATTGTGCTAAGACACCTGGTTCTAAAAAAAATGCTTGAGGTCTAAACAATTGAGAATATACTGCATCAAAATCTATTAAATTGTAAGTGGTATTATTGTAAAGTGGAATAAATTTCACAACTGAGGGGATAATCTTATGAAAGAAATAAAAAGCGAAAACTTGGATAAAAAGAAATGCACTAGCAAGCATTACTATCCAGCGATAAATGCGTATAGATAAATCCAAATCAAAATAAAGTTTTCTAATGTAAACAATGATTACAAAATAAAAAAATAAGCGTGCAAATAATTTTATAGAATCATTTATATTATAGCTCTCAATTTGTGAAAGTGCTGAAAGTAAACTTGTAAGTAATAGAATATACAAGAATAAGCTATAGAGGGAAAAAGAAATATTTCCGTTTTTCTGACTGATTTCAACGACACCTAAAACAGTGAAAAAAATTAAACCAATCTCACCTAGCGTTATATTTGGAATGGGAGAAGCATACTGGTGTAATAAAGGCATAACACACACAAAAAATGTGAAAACTTTTTCTTTACTTATTAAATAATTTGTTTTCATAATTTACCTCTACTATATTTTTCTTATTTCCTCATAAGTTCGAGCACAGTTCCTTTGATCATGTAATGGAAAAAAGTTTTTAATCCTTTTTGAATAAGTCTTTGATAGGTTGAAATTATCGTTGTGTCTAAGTTTAATTTCTTTTATTAAATCTGAAGAATTGTACAAAACAGGACCAAAACCATCTCTTACATAATTAAAATAACCTTCTTTATAATGATTTTGCCGATATTTAGAATCATCAAAATGGTAATGTAAAATAGGTTTGTTCATGTATGCAAAATCAAAAAAAACACTTGAATAATCTGTGATTAAAATTGCAGATTCTTTTAAAAGTTCTTGCACGTCAAACTCATTTTTCTTAGCGATGGTTATATTATTAGTTGATTTACCAAAGAGATGAATATATTTTTGAACGTTATCATGTGGATAGAAAATAATTTTCAGGTCATTTTCATCTAGGTACTTATCAAGATCTTTATCATTTATAAGGTTTAAATATTGTTGTAAATAATCAGACATTCCGAATGCCTCTATATCATTATCTAACCATTGCCTCCATGTTGGCATTATTAAGATTTGATTTTTTTTAACTTCTACATTGTGTAATCCATCAAACCTACAAAGACCTATATATTTGACATTATTTTCTGGATATCCAAATTCTTTTACAACATACTCATATTCTGGTGCTGCACCACATACAAACAAATTCACTTTAGTGTTTTCATATAATGCAAAATTCAGCATGTCTTTTATTATTCCATGTTGTAGAAATACTTTTGTGTTCTTAATAACTCCCAAAATCTCCAAATTTAAACACAATTGTCCTCCTGGTTCCCCACTCCCAATATGAGAACTTATATTTTTATCAGCAACGAAGTAATAAAAAAAATGCTTAAAACTTCCAAAATGTATAATATTACCTAATTGAGATACCTTTTTGAAATCCTTAGAGTATTTATTAATTGCGTAATACACATTATCATTCGGATGGTTTTCTCTAACATATTTGAAAAGATAGTAACCATTGTCCCTTGCATCATCAGGTCTCTCACTAATTAGCCATAAGTCTTTAATAAAAGGTTTTAATAATAGCGACAAGGGATATGCTGCCAATATTTTAATAAAACTTTTCAAATCTTTTAACCTAATTTTTTTTAGTTTGTTTATCCAATACATCAACTTCACCTTTTTTAAAATTATTCATACCTTTCAGCATCATGCTTAGTGCGTTAGGCACAGTGTTATCTCTTTTATATAACCTATATTTCCTCAATAAAAATTGTATTACTAATAATAGTGATAAGTTTTTGGAAAGTGCTGCAAAAAAAACACCTTTATCAAAAAAATATTTATCATTATAACCTTCAAACCATGTTGATTCTTCTTGATTAACTACAGCAATTTCTTTTGGATTAGTTTCTATTCTCAGACCTTTTCTTAAACATTCAAATAAAAACAAACTATCTTCTCCAGCACTATATCTAGCGCCACCTCCAAATAAAAGAGAAAAACTTATATTGGCGTTCCAAATACTATTTTTTCTAAATGCAATATTTACTGCACCGTACCTCATAAAGTTATAGTTTCGGACTCTTCTTATAGTTTTTATATTTACAGTTGGTCTATTTTCATTGGAACTAGGAACATTAAATAGTATTATGTCAGCATTGGGTTGTGAATTAAATGCCTCAAGAATAATGTTTTCATATTTGGGGTTATAAACCATATCGTCATCCGCTAGTAAACAAATGTCCCCTTCAGCCCTCATCAGAGCACTATTCCTACTTAAACCAATACCCTTTTCTTGCATAGAAAATATTCTTATTTTAGAGGATTCTTTAAACAGTTCTCTGTATGCAAATTTATTGTTAGTTTGATTAATTACCAATGTATCTGTTTGTAAATTCATTGATTCTATAAATTTATCGTTTTTTTGATTCATTGTTGATAATAGGACTTCAACTTTCACTACATCACCTGTTTTTTCTAATTTTATATATTTTCAATAGTCCACTTGGGCTGTGAATAAACGATAGAGTAGAGTTTTTAATAAACTCAAGATAATTTTTTCTTCTCAATTCTGCATAAGCCAGCACTGCAAAATGTCTCATTTTGATTATTTTCTTTTCTTTAGAATTTAACATGTGGAAAAATTGCTTCTTCTTGTTAAACAATTGAATTTCCCCGGCGATTTTCCCATCACCGCTTGAAAGACCAAAAGTTTTTGTATGTTCGAAAGCTTTCACATCACATTCTGGTAAGTATCCAAATTTACCATCTCCATTTATTGCATTTAACATTAAGTAGAATTCATCGCCTATATCTATTTCAGGAAAACATCCTATCAATTTAATATATTCTTTTTTAAACATTAGTGTATCGGTTCCTGTTAAATGATTTAACAAATGGTATTTTAAGAGCTTAGTTTTATTAGTAATGATATCTGTTTTCAGATCCAATCTCTTTCTGTAATCTACTAAGTCATTGCTTTCGTTATACAATTTTAGATCAGTAATACAAAAATCTAATTTATTTTCCATCATAAATAAAACTTGTTTTTCAACTTTCTTTTTCATATAAATATCATCATCATCCAAAAATGTTATAAACACCCCATTCGCATATCCAATTCCAACATTTCTTGATTTTGATGATCCTAAATTTTTAACGTTAATCTGGTGCTTAATATTAATAATATTGTTTTGCTTAACTTCAGATATTATTTCCTTTACACGCTGATTCCATGAGTAATCTGCATTATCATCAACAACTATTATTTCTAGATTTACATAAGTCTGTCTAGCTATTGAGTTTAGTGCACAAATTAAGGTGTGATCCCTTCTATATGTCGAAACTATGACGCTAACTAATTTATCTGGATTCAAATTCTCTACCACCACTTTTAGATTTCAGGTCACTTTTATTTTCCTTTGATGAAGCAATTTCCTTATCCACAATTAAATTACCTTTCCCTTCTAGGTAACCTTTTCCATTTAACACGATAAATATAGTTCCGAAAAAACACTTAAGATCCATTTTAAAGTTTTGATTTTTAACATATTCGCCATCAAGTTCTGCTTTTATAATGATTGGTAACTCATCTCTCCCGTTTATTTGCGCCCAACCAGTAAGACCCGGCATTATGTTATTAACTCCATATTTTTCTCTTTCAGCAATTAAATCGTGTTGGTTCCACAAGGCAGGCCTTGGTCCAATAAAGCTCATGTCTCCAACAAAAATATTCCATAACTGTGGCAATTCATCCATACTAGATTTCCTCAGGATTTTACCGATATATGTAATATATTGGTCTGGATTATTTAGTAGATGTGTAGGTGTGTCACTCGGAGTATCAATTTTCATTGTTCTAAATTTAAGGATATTGAAGGTCATTCTGTGCTTACCTACTCTTTTTTGCTTAAAGAGAATGGGGCCCCTTGAACTAAATTTAATAGCAATAATAATAATTAGTATAAAAGGTGTGGCTAAAATCATGCCGATTAATGACATTAGAATATCTAATAACCTTTTAATATTCAATGATTGATACAATTTCTTATCCCCCTTGAGTCTGCGGAAACTTTAACTCAATTATTTACTCTTTCTGTTATTATCTTTAAATATTCCATGACCTGTTCATTCAAATCTTCTCTTTCAAGTGCGAAATCCAGTGTAGCTTTAATGAATCCAAACTTATCTCCCACATCATGACGCTCGCCTTCAAACTCATAACCAATAACCATTTGCATCTCGTTCAGCTTTTTGATTGCATCAGTCAGTTGGATTTCCCCACCAGCCCCAGGAGGAAGATTTTCTAGAATTTCAAATATTTCTGGACGAAGAAGATAACGACCCATAATAGCATAGTTGGATGGCGCATCCTCTGCTTTAGGTTTTTCCACAAGATCATTGATATGGTAGACACCATCGTCAAAACGATTTTGATTATAAGAGATAACTCCATATTTTGATACATCTTGCTGTGGAACTTCCTTTACCCCTATAACAGAAGAATTATATCGCTCATAAATATCAATGAGTTGCTTTAAACAAGGATAATCTGGAGAGTGAACGATATCATCCCCTAATAGAACCGCAAATGGTTCATTCCCTATAAAACGGCTGGCACATGAGATGGCGTGTCCTAATCCAAGTGGTTCTTTTTGGCGGATATAGTGGATATTTGCAAGTTTTGAAATACTCTGTACTTCTTCAAGCTGATCGTATTTCTTTTTCTTAGCAAGAGTTTCTTCCAACTCATATGATTTATCAAAGTGATCTTCAATGGCACGTTTCCCACGTCCAGTTACAATGATTATATCTTCGATTCCGGAAGCAACAGCTTCTTCAATGATATATTGAATAGTCGGCTTATCAACGATTGGAAGCATTTCCTTTGGTTGTGCTTTAGTAGCAGGTAGGAAACGTGTACCCAGACCCGCTGCAGGGATAATTGCTTTTCTTACTTTCTGCATAGATGACACTCCTTTTAATTGGCACTCTTCATGAGAATGCCTTCATTCTTATTAGCAAGTTCCAATACATAATTAGAAATGGATTCTTTGTCAAACTCATGGTGATTTTCAATTAGATTGTTCACGTGTTCATAATTAAATTCCACTGTCCTTCCAATAAATATTTTAGGGAAGATCTCCTTACTATGGACCTCGTTTTCTCCGAGCAGTTCTTCGTACATCTTCTCTCCGGGGCGAATTCCAGCGTATCTGATACCGATCTCATCCATGGAATAGCCAGAAAGTCTAATCAGGTTCTTAGCAAGATCCACAATTTTCACCGGTTCTCCCATGTCAAGGACGAAAATTTCCCCACCACGTGCCAGCGCACCGGCTTGAAGAACTAGTCTGGATGCCTCAGGTATTGTCATGAAGTAGCGTGTCATATCCGGATGGGTGACAGTGACAGGTCCACCTGCCTGTATTTGACGTTTAAATAAAGGAATTACACTTCCCCTGCTACCTAGGACATTACCAAACCGAACGGCGACGAAGCTTGTATTACTATTTTTGTTTAGATTCTGGATGATCATCTCGGCAATCCGCTTCGTAGAGCCCATCACGTTTGTTGGATTAACAGCCTTATCTGAGGAGACAAGGACAAAAATCTGAACTCCAAATGTATCTGCAGCTTCCGCTACATTCTTGGTTCCGATAACGTTATTCTTGACAGCTTCTTTAGGATTGTACTCCATGAGTGGTACATGTTTATGTGCCGCTGCATGGTAAACCACATCAGGAGAATGAATGTCCATCACTTCAAAAATTCTATTACGATCTTGTATATCAGCAATAATTGGTACAATCTCAATATCCAACTTATACTTTGCTCTCAACTCCATGTCTATACCGTATATGGAGTTTTCTCCATGTCCTAGGAGTAATAGCTTTTTAGGCCCAAATTTACTAACTTGACGACATATTTCAGATCCAATGGACCCACCTGCCCCCGTTACCAGAATCGTCTTACCTGACAACTTTTCTGAAATACTATGGGTATCCAATTCAACAGGATCGCGGCCTAGAAGGTCTTCAACCTGAACATCTCTGAACTGGTTAACGGAAACTTTTCCTGATACAATATCTTCAATCATGGGCATAATCTGTGTTTTTGCAGACGTCTTGCTGCATTCCTGATAAATAGTTTGTATATCATGCTTGCTCATTGACGGTATGGCAATAATAATGTTATCTACCTGTAGTCTATCAACAATTTCAGGAATATCTTTCGTTTGACCAAAAACCTGGACTCCATAAATTTGAAGTTTGTACTTTTTCGGATCATCATCGATAAAAGCCACCGGTAGAAGTTCGGCATCATAATTTTTCAGAAGTTGTCTGACTAGCATTGAACCCGCAGAACCAGCTCCAATGATCAGCGCACGCTTTTTCTCTTGTTTTGAATTAATATAATGATCTCTATACATTCTCCATGAGAAACGTGAACCACCAATAAGTAGTATATGGAGCATCCAAGTTACGGCCATTACTCTTATATAAACATGTTGATTAATAATCAATTGTACAATTGCTGTTGTCAAGATGGAAAGTGTGATTGCACGTATGATAGCAACCATCTCCCCTACGCTTGCATACTCCCATGCTTTTTGATAAAGGCGATAAATGAATGCGAATAGGTGATGACTGATTAGAAGACAGATCGAGCTGAAAATTAGTGTTGGGATGGTGAAAACATTAAGCGTTGGATTAAGAATGAAATACCCTGCATAAATGGCTGTGAGGACAATGATGGAATCTAACACCATCAATAGCGAAATTCGCTTTTTATAGTTCAATTGGACTCCTCCTTAGTAAATTTTACGACAAATGAAATACCTAAGGAAAACATATAGTCTCGACTATATCCTTACCTTAGGCATCCAGATACGAACAATTTTAACGAAAAATGAATATTTAGACCTGCTTATTTAAAATTTACTTTATTTCGGAATTATTATAAAATAATAGTAAATAGGCATTTAACCTGTCCTCTCATCACCCCACCGACGACAAGCGTCTAAGGTCTGGAGTCTCCTCCTGCCCACAAGGTGATCGAGTGCCTCCAATTATAATGGATAGGAGGCATTCCCAAAATCCTACTGTTGTCTATAATTCTTGTTAAGGCTTTGTTTAACGACAATAGTACCTCATGACCTTTTTGTCTGATATTTATCCTATTTAAAAAATTCCAAAGAATTTCTTTTTTTTAATCCGTTCGGGAATCTCTTTGTATATGTTTTTCCCCTCTATTAAAAGCTCTGCATTTTTAATAAAGTAGTCAACCATGTCGATACCGTATTGCTTCTCAGTCATTTCCAATGCTTCAGCCATTTTAAACGTGCGGTTCTTTACGTTATGAGCGTCAGATGCGATAAAATGGACAAGATTTGCCTCTATCATCTGTTGGGAAAACTTTTGAATATTCTTCCCAAAGTAACCGGTCAACGAAGCTGCCGTAACTTGAGTGGTAGCACCATTCTTTACTAGGTTGTAAAGCTTATCCGGCCTCTCCATAAGTTCCGCATTTCGCTCAGGATGTACAATGATTGGGATTAACCCTTCATTCTGCAAATCATATAAGAGTCTTTCAGCATAGCCAGGAACAGAGCTTGATGGAAACTCCACAAAAAGATATTGGGACCCATTATTTAGCGTCAGAAGTTCACCCTTACGGTAATCTTCCACCATTTCACCGTAGATCCTTGTCTCTTGTCCAGGTAGGACCTTTAAAGCAATGCCTTGCTCTTGAAACGTCTTATTCAATTCCTCAACACGCTGAAGAATATCCTCTTTTACATTCTCATACTTCCCATTACGATGATGCGGTGTTGCAAGGATAGTGTGGATCCCCTCAGACAAAGCTTTTTCTGCAAGGATGATACTGTCTGTATAGCTCTGCGCACCATCGTCAATACCAGGTAAAATATGACTATGGATGTCAATCACGTGTAATCCCCCCCGAGTGAAACCTCATACTATTTTACTACTAGCTCAAAATTTGTAAATAGGTGAAATTTGTCGAATAGTAGTTAATTTTTTCCGTAATAATAATAACTCGTATCCTTCATCTCTCGGTTATTAAGAATCACCCCAAGCAGCTTCCCTTTCGTAGTGTCCAACAGCTCTTTCGCTTTCTTAGCACTGTCCACTTCGGTGGTTCCCGAGCTTAAAACAAGAACTGTTCCGTCACATTTATTGGAGAGTACCTGTGCATCCGTGACGGCTAAGAGCGGGGGAGTATCGAAAACGACCATATCGTAATCCTGATAAATATCCTTTAGTAGTTCTTCCATCGACCTAGAACTTAATAGTTCCGCTGGGTTCGGCGGGATCGGTCCACATGTCAAAAGATCCAGGTTTTTGATATCGGTTTGATGGACAACTTCCCGGAGGGCTTTTTGTCGCGATAGGGTCGATGTCAGACCAAATGTGTTATTTACATTGAACGTATAGTGAGATGTTGGTTTTCTCATATCTCCATCTACAAGAAGCACGTTCTTTCCTTCTTGGGCGAATACGACGGCCAGATTCGCAGCCGTTGTGGATTTCCCTTCCCCTGGTCCCGAAGAAGTCACCACGATGGAACGAATTTGTTGATCAACAGAAGAAAAGTTGATGCTTGTACGAACCGTTTTGTACTGCTCTGAAATTGGTGATTGCGGATTATCATGGGCGATCAGTTTACGCCTGGTTGACATCATGATCTGCTTCAGTTTTTTACTCTTCTTACTACCCAATGCGCTCACCTCTTTCTTCTGTGCTTCTTGATTTCTTCTCTGCTTTTGTGTCTCCAATCCTAGCAACCGATCCAAGAACAGGTACGTCTAACACTTTTTCCACGTCTTGCTCAGTTTTGATCGTATTATCGAGGAATTCAAGCAAGAATGAAATTCCTACACCAATCATAAGACCAACAACCAAAGCGATTACAACATTTAGAAGTGGTTTCGGCTTTACAGGAGACAGTTTTTCCCCTACTTCTGCTTTGGTCAGGATCGTGACATTGTCGACATTCATAATGTCTGGAATATCTTTCTGGAAGACGTCAGCCGTCTCATTAGCAATTTTCGCGGCTTTCGCAGGATCAGTATCCTGTACAACCAACTTAACGACCTGCGAATCGTTTTGATTGGATACAGTCATGTTGGACTGGATATCACTTGTTTTCATATTAAGTTCCTTTGAAACTTTGTCCAAGATGACCGGACTTGTGATAATTTCCTTATAAGTATTAATTAACTGTAGATTCGTTTGGATTTGACCTGGGTTATTATAGGCGGATTGATCGGATTTGGACTGATTGACAAGCAGCTGGGTCGAAGTTTCATAAACGGGGGTTAACAGAAAAAAACTTACCCCTCCGCTGACTAAGACTGCTGTAAGGGTAATAAGGATAATCAGGCTCATTCTTTTCTTGAGGGTTTGCATCAAATCACGTAAATTGATTGTTTCTTCCATGAAGTGCCTCCTGTAAATTG
This sequence comes from Rossellomorea marisflavi, assembly GCF_022170785.1. Lineage (NCBI taxonomy): Bacteria > Bacillati > Bacillota > Bacilli > Caryophanales > Bacillaceae > Rossellomorea > Rossellomorea marisflavi. The sequence continues at coordinate 3,849,324 of NZ_CP081870.1, forward strand.
TGAAAAAATATGTAAGATTCTTTCAGTTTTAGTTGTATTTCCGTGAAAATCTTGTCATAATTTTAAATAAAATGTAATATTGTTGCCATTACTCTCTATTAAACTACAGATTTTTCTATTTGAAAAGGGTATTTTCAACAAAAGTGAATATTTCTTGCAGAAATTCATTCAGGGGGAATTTATGATGAAACAGTTCTTATTGGTGGTACTCGCTATTGCATGCGCTGCCGTGCTGATTATGGGGAACCTTTATTGGCAAGAGCGAACAGCATTAACAAAAACAGAGCAAAAGGAGGATACCCAGGTATCTCCGAAAGAGAAGCCCACTAAAGAAAAAAAGAAGGTGAAGGATGAAGAGACCGAATTTACCGCCAAATGGCCGAAGAATGCAAAGGCTGTTTATAAGAAAAAAGTGAAGAATGGTGATCCATTCAAAATCGTCATCCTTGGCTCGCCTGCCCTTGGAGCAAGCGAAGGAGGCTGGGCTCCTCAACTGAAGGAGTCGTTGCTTACGGCATATGACGACACCATTGAAGTGACCATCCATGAATGGGATACGACCTCTGTGGAATTCGTAAATGGGACGAATGTGGATACGGTTCTTGAAGAGACTCCTGACCTGGTACTTTGGGAACCGTTCACTCTGGTAGATAACTCGAATGGAGTGGGTCCTCTTCAGAATCACGACAGTATCCTTATCTTTGATCGGGAGCTGCATGAAACGAACGAAACGGCTACTCTCATTCTTCAACCCCCTCATCCAATCGAAAATGCTACTTATTATCCAGCGAATGTGGACGAGCTGAAAGCATTCGCCGAGGAAGAAAGTATCCCTTATCTCGATCATTGGAGCGATTGGCCTGAAGACGGTACACTTTCCGATTATCTAATTGAAGACCAGGATACACCAAATGCCAAAGGCTACACGCTTTGGAACGATTACTTAGTAGACTACTTTATTGCTGACTAGCCTGATGGCTAGTCTTTTTTTATATAATAGAAGAAACTAGTAAGCGTTTACACTTTAAGTGCTATCTCATTTGGATGAATGTAAATACAAAAGAAAATATTTCCTATCCAAATATGACATAATCTGATATCTTATTAACTAGGTTCAGGAAAAGGAAGGGAAAAATACATGAGATCAGATAAACATACTGGTAGAAAAAAGAGAAAATGGCCGAAAGTTGTTGGGATCATTCTTCTCGTGTTGGTGCTCGGTGGGGGAATCTATGGCTATACGATTTACAAATCTCTGAATGATGCGGTCGGTGCTATGCACGATCCGTTGAAAAGAGAAAAGTCTGAGAAACGTGCGGAAAAAGTCACCTTTAAGAAGAAAGATCCTTTCTCCGTTCTATTGCTCGGTACAGACGGGTCGTTTGATCGTAAAGGAGATGTCGGCCGTTCGGATTCGATGATTGTGTTGACCGTCAACCCGAATAAAAAGTCTGTCAAGATGCTTAGCATCCCTCGTGATACACGGACGGAAATTGTTGATAAAGGGACCGTGGATAAAATCAATCACGCCTATGCATTCGGTGCGGCCAAAGGGGGGCCATCCCAAGGGGCAGAATGGTCGATGAATACGGTGGAAAACCTGTTGGATATCCCAATTGACTACTACGCCACCATCAACATGGACGGATTCAAAGACATTGTCGATGCAGTCGGCGGAGTCACAGTCAATAATGACATCGACTTCGTTCAAGATGGGTATACGTTTACCAAAGGATCGGTAACTCTAGATGGGAAGAAAGCACTTGCCTTCTCACGTATGCGTCATGAAGACCCCCGCGGGGACTTCGGACGTCAGCTCCGTCAGCGTGAAATCATCAAAGGGGTCATCAATCAAGGTGCCAGCCTATCAAGCCTCTGGAACTTTGACGATATCTTCGATGCTCTTGGAGCAAACGTAAAAACGAACCTTTCCTTCAAGGAAATGGTCGACATCCAAAAGAATTATAAAGCAGCTGCAGGAAATATCGAGCAGATCAAGATTGAAACTGGCGAGGGAACCAACATTGATGGAATTTACTACTATGTCATTCCTGATGCTGAACTCGGTGAGATCCAGACAACGCTTAAAGAGCAATTAGAAATCTAAAAAAACCGCTTGGGAATCAATAGAGAGACCTAACAAAATGAGACTGAATAAAACACCTTCAAGTAGTAAATAATCATTTACATTTGGAGGTGTTTTTCTATGGGTAAAAAAGTGTTTTATCCAGAGGAAGTTAAGAAAGAAGTTGTCCGTTTAAAATTAGAAGGTCATTATTCAAATCAAGAGCTTATGGACATGTTTGGAATCAAGAATCGATCTCAGATTAAGACGTGGGTGAAATGGTTCAAGAATGGAGAGTCTCATCGGTTTGCTTAACCTCTCGGGAAACAATATTCTTATGGGAAAGGTCCAGATGAGGATAGTGAACTAGCTCAGTTACGAAAGAAAGTCGCTAATTATGAAATGCGTGAGGAATTGGTGGGAAAGTACAGGGAAATCGAAAGGAAGTGGTCCCAGGAGTATTCGTTCAAATCGTAGAGATGTTAAAACATAAATATACCGTTATGACCCTTTGTGAGTGCTTTGGAGTGGCTAAGGCTACCTATTATCGTTGGCGTGGAAAGTCATGGGGACCGTCGGAGTTAGAGGAGAAAATCATTAATCTGTGCGTTGCGTTGAAATTTCGCATTGGGCACCGGATGGTTCGCGGCCTTTTGCGTAAAGAGCACAATCTCGAAGTCAATCGGAATACGGTACAGCGAATCATGCAGAAATTCAACATCCAGTGCCGCGTTAAAAAGAAAAGACAAAACTATCTAGCTGGTGAAAGTAAAATTGTCGTGCCGAATATCTTAAACAGAGAGTTTACTGCCACGAAACCAAATGAAAAATGGGTGACAGATATTACCTATCTTCCTTATGGGGAGAAAATGATATATTTATCAACAATTATGGACCTGTATAATAACGAAATTCTTGCTTTCACCATTGGAGATAAACAGGATAAAGCGTTAGTGTTAGATACGTTGAAAAGAGCGTGTGAGGGTCGAAATGTATCTGGATGCATCCTTCATAGTGATCAAGGATCTCAATATACCTCCTATGATTTTCAGGAAGACTGTAAAAAAAGAGGCATTATCACAAGCATGTCCCGACGAGGAAATTGCTTTGATAATGCCGTCATCGAATCCTTCCACTCTTCTTTAAAGTCAGAAGAATTCAACCCACTGGATCGTGGGAAGTTAACCACTCATACAGTACGAAAGAAAATCGAATCGTACATGTATTATTATAATTATTGTCGCCCTTTTACAAAATTAAACTGCCAGACTCCAATAGAATTTAGAGTCATGGCAGCCTAGGTGTTTTATTTAGTCTTAATTGACTGGGTCACTCCACAAATCCCAAGCGGTTTTTTCTTATGCTTCTACAGCAACTTCCTTTTTCTTAAGCGTAAAGAATGTGATGGCGAATCCGACACCAAGGGCTAGCAGGATCCCAATAATGGCGTACGGGAAGTACGGTCCGATGTAGGCAACAAGGCTCACGATACTGGACAGGATGTACCCATAGATGCGGACGCCCATGATGGCGAAGAATGCTGATCCGGCCATGCTGGCAAGGGTACAGGCGAGGAACGCCTTCTTATAGCGGATGAGGACACCGAATAGGGCCGGTTCCGTGATTCCGAGTAGCGCCGAGATGGCCGCTGATAGAATGATGGATTTTTCTTTCTTTCCTTTTGCCTTGAAGAAGACGGCGAATGTTGCTCCGGCGATGGCCATGTTGGTCATGAAGAACATCGGCATGAGCATGTCGAAGCCGTTGTCTGCGAAGTTTTGCAGGGCGATCGGCGTCATGGCGTGGTGCATGCCGAAGACGATGGCAATCGGACGGATGCCGCCGACGACGATTCCGGCTAATACCGGTGATAGTCCGAATAGCATTTCAATGAAGGCAGCAAGCAAGCTTCCTACATAGGCACCCAGTGGCCCGGTTGCGATCAGGGCGAACGGGATGGTGATGAACAAGGTGAGCGTCGGGGTGAAGACCGTTCGTAGCACGCTCGGCATGAACTTGTCGACGTACTTCTGGATATAGCTCATGGCCCATATGGACAGGATGATCGGGATGACGGTGGCGCTATAGTTGATGACTGGTACCGGCAGACCGATGAAGGTGAACTGACTGACTTCTCCGAGCTTGGCTGCATCGAGCAAGGACGGATACATGAATCCTCCCGCTACGGCAAGGGCCAGGTACTGATTCGTCTTGAAGATGTTCGCGGCCGATGCTGCCAGGAAGAACGGCAGGAAGTAGAACACGGCGCTTGCGACGAGATCCAGGATGATGACGGCGTCGCTTTCTTTATTGAGGACTTCGAGGGCGATGAGTCCGGCGAGGATCCCCTTGATCATCCCCGCTCCGGCGATGGCCGGTACGATCGGTCCGAACACGCCGGATACGATATCGAGGAGTGCTCCGAAGAATCCTTTCTTTTTCCCCGGTGCTTCGCTCTTCACGTCTGTTGTCTCGAGCTCTGCGGTCAGGGCTTCGTGGACCTTCTGGACGTGGGTGCCGACGACGATCTGGTATTGATCGTTCGTAAGCTGATCCCCCATGATGCCGTCGAGCTCTTTTACTTTGGCGCGGTCGATGGCGTCAAAGTCGTGGAGGTCGAAGCGCAGGCGGGTCATGCAGTGCCACACTTTCTTGATATTGTCTTCCCCGCCGACAGCGGTGATGATCTGTTTGACCAATTGTTGATCTCCCATGTGAACCCCTTCTTTCTGTCTGTGGTGTTGTCGTTGATTAGCCATATCGTAGCACAGGGACCCAAAATTGAAAACGTTTTATAAAATACCAATCATAACACTTAAACCCTTGATACATAAGGTTTTATCATCATTTACATTAAAATTGGTACGGTAAATACCTCCTATCCCTTGTGAAAACATGACCAAATTGACCGCGGTGATTTGCCTGTGTTTTACTTGAGTCATCGTAAACGAAATGGAAGGTGTGTCCACATGGAACCGAATCTTATTACACATATAGAAGCTGTCGTCACGAACCCCCACCGTCATAACTTTGTTGTCGTGAAGGTGGAGACGAGCAGCGGCATCACCGGGTACGGCTGCGCGACGTTCCAGCAGCGTCCGCTCCCTGTCCAGATGGTGGTGGAAGAATACTTGAAGCCGATCCTCATCGGACGGAACGCTCACGATATTGAAGATCTCTGGCAGATGATGATGGTGAACTCCTACTGGCGGAACGGCCCGATCATCAATAATGCCATCGCCGGAGTCGACATGGCCCTGTGGGATATCAAGGCGAAGCTTGCCGATATGCCTCTCTATCAATTATTCGGAGGGAAATCGAAGAGCGCCATCGCCGCTTATGCCCACGCCGACGGTCTGACCCTGGCTGAACTGTTTGAAGGTGTCGATGCCCTGGTGGAACGTGGATTCCGCCATATCCGCTGTCAGCTCGGGAAGTACGGTGGGAAGAATCATGCTATGCATTTGCCGGATCAGCTCATGGACGGGGAATACTATGATCCCGATATCTACATGCGCGATGTCGTAAGGATGTTCAAGGCACTGCGTGAGAAGTACGGATACGAACTCCACTTCCTTCATGACGTTCATGAGCGCCTGTCCCCGAATCAGGCGATCCGCCTGGCGAAGGAACTCGAGCCGTATCAACCGTATTTCCTAGAGGATGTCCTCCCTCCAGATCAGAATGAGTGGCTCGATCAGCTGCGGAGTCAGACGACGACGCCAATCGCAACGGGGGAACTCTTCAATAATCCGATGGAATGGAAGGATCTCATCGTGAATCGCCGAATCGACTACATTCGCTGTCATGTGTCACAGATCGGTGGCATCACGCCGGCGTTGAAGCTTGGGGCCCTTTGTGCGGCGTTCGGCGTGCAGATCGCCTGGCATGGTCCGTCGGATATGACCCCGATCGGTGTTGCCGTTAATACGCACCTCAATATGTTCCTTCATAATGCCGCCATCCAGGAAGTGCAGGAGCCGGAGGATGTGATCCGCGAGATGTTCCCGGGTACCGTCGAGGTGAAGGAAGGCTATATTTACCCGATCGAACGGGCAGGAATCGGCGTCAGCTTTGACGAAGACATGGCGAAGGGGTATCCTTGCGTGTACAGGAAGCACGAATGGACCCAGTCCCGCCTGCCGAACGGGACGATCCATACTCCTTAACGGAAGGAGAGGGTGAGATGAAGAAGCGGGAATTCATCGCCGATGACCTGCTGAGCAAGATCTATCAGAATAAGTATCCGCCTGGCGGCAAGCTCCCGACGGAACGGGAGCTTGCCGATCAGTATGGGGTATCGCGGTATACGATCCGAGAGGCGCTGAAGAAGCTCCTCAACATCGGGAGTATCCACGTTGTACAGGGATCGGGGATTTTCGTCACCGACACGATCACCCAGAGTCCGTTAATCTCCAACTCCCTCCAGGAGAAGAAGTTCAAGGACATTGAATCAAAGGTCGTCTACTTGAAACGGGAGAAAGCGTCAGCGTCATCCCAGCGGATCTTCGACAGCCAGAGTGATGTCTGGTCCTTCAAGCGTGTGCGTCTCGTTGACTACCAAAAGGTGCAGATTGAAACGTCCCTTTTGCCCGTGGAGCTCTTCCCGGATCTGGATGAAGGTGTGATTGCCCAGTCGGTTCATGAGTATGTACAGAAATGCGGATATGATATCTCTCATTTTATCACGAGCTATAGCGCCGTAAATGTCTCGAAGGAAGATGCGGAGCTGTTGAACTGCAAGAAGGGGCTCGCCGCGATGAAGATCGTGAACCGCGGGATCCTGAAGGATGGTCAGGTGTTTGAATACAGCGAGCTGATCAATCTCGATTATTCGGTATCTTACTTCACGCCGTTCAATACGAATAAGCATCAGTTCCGGAAGAACTGAAGAAGCGAGCCTCTTGGGCTCGCTTCTTCTATGTTCTCATGGTAGTCAAAAAGTAGACCAGCACTGTCCCTCCCTGGATGATGGCCGGAACGAAGGCATATTCGTTCGGCAGCACCCAGTACAGGACCATGCTGACGATGAGGATTGGCATGACCGCGAACAGCCACAGCCTCACCTTCCGATTGGACAGATTGAATTCGCACCGTTCCATGCGTTCCCCTCCTTTTATTTACCTGGTTTCCCTGGTCTGCTTTTCAAGATAGTCTTTCTCCTGTTTGGCGGATAGAAGTCCCTTCGCTTTCCCGATGTTACCGCCCATGAGGCGCCAGACGGTGTTATGATCGCCGACGGCCTGTGAGAAGTCCCCTTTTTCCCATCGGGTGAGGATGTCCCGGTACTCTTCATCGTTCTTATAGTTTTTTTCATCCAACTGTTGAAGCAGGAAGGCGATCCGCTCATCGGTGATTTCGAAGAACGACCATTTCTCCCCTGCCCTCACCTTCTGGTGGCTCATGGCGTGGATGTATTGGCGCATCAGCTTCTCCGATATTGGAGTCTTGACGTCTTCTTCAAATGGATTGCCGTCCACTTTACCCGTTACAGTAGATTGATTCGACTTTACATCCGCTGCCGAAGCTGAGCCTTCTTTACTTTGCGCGGACTTCGGTACCCGCTCAAGACTCTCAAGTGCCATATAAACGCCTGCCACGGTCACCAGCAGTACCGCTCCCAGAATGATCCCCACCCATTTCCTGCTCATACACGTCCTCCTTTTTCTCTCTTATGGTATTTATTTCTATATAAAACCGCCATAATCCTTCCTGGTGGTCATGCAAAAAAAGAGCCCCCTTTTGGGAGCTCATTGTTTCACGATCAAAGAAAGATTTCCTTTTTTTGTTTGATACAGCACATAGGTCTTGTCCTTACCTTTCAACTCATATGTCGCATCAGAGTCTTTGGATACCATCACGGATTCATAGTCATCGTAGCGCAAAGTCAGGATATACTTGCCCTCTTCCAAGAATGCTAAATCCTCTGGAGAAAATGCAACGGTGAGAAGGTTTTCCTTTTGATCTATCAAGCCTTCCACTGCGAAGACGTCCTCGACAAAGTCGCGATTTTGCAAGACGACTGCTTCGATTTCCGGTGTGCGATGACCTGTAAGCTCAATCGAAAATTCGGCCTTCTTGCCTGAAGACTTTTCCTCTGCCACTCTTGCCTTAACGAGGATCTCAATCGGAATCGTTGTTCCATCTGAAAGCTCGGCCATCTTATAGGGCATCCCTTCTACCTTTTCAATCTTGCCCTTTTCTCCTGAAGTTGCCCATTCAGCTAAAGCGGCAATCCGATTATACTCTTCATTTAAGTAAAGGTTTAAGTACACTCTGTTTAAAGGCTTTATGAGGATTTCTTCAATGGAGTAGGAACGTTTATAGCTCGCGAATAGGCTAAGAACTTCTTGAAATTTATCATAGTACTCTTGTTTATTTTCACTCTTCACGAAATGTTTTCGATTAAACAGCCTTGTGATGCTATCGAATTCGACCAGTCGATTGACGATCATTTTTTCTTCCTCTTCAGGTAACTGTTTATCCAAGACATATTTCAACACTGCGATATTCGTGTCCATCTTTTCCATCACATCCGTCTGTCTTGTCAGCGACACGTTTTCCGAAAACCGATTGATGTAGTAGATATTTTCGGTGGTGGTCGAGATTTCCCCTACGGTTGTGAGGATGTCGATGAAAAATTGCTTATCCTCCGCGTACTTCATCTCAGGGAACCTGATATTCCGCTCTTTCAAAAAGGACAGCCTCATCATCCGTGCAGTCGGGCCAAGATGATAGAAGATGTGTGGAATGGAGTAAGGTGAAACCCTTTTCCGCACCCGACTGGACTCGTACCGACCTACCAGCTTTGCTTTTTTTGAATCCACCTGTATGGTTTTGCCGACAGCGTAGTCCGTCTTTGCTTCCTCCATTAAAACATAGAGCTGGCGAATCCCATCATGATCCAGCCAATCATCGTCATCCAGGAACATAAGATACGTGGAATTGGCCAGATGAATCCCTAGATTCCTCGGAAAAGCAGGTGTTCCGGTGTTCTCTTCCAAGAGAACGACCACGATATTGTCATACAAATCGACAAACTTCTTCAAGATCGGTCGGGATTTATCATCGGATCCGTCGTCGATCAAGATAACGGTGATGTTCGAGAACCCGAATGTTTGGACGATGACGGAATCAATCGCCTTGACCAGGTACTTCTCTGCGTTGTAGACAGGAATAACTACCGTAACCTTTGCTTGTTTGTGCAAGGCTTCGTGATTATAGACTGTATAAGGAACCTTGTCGAAGTATTTTTCATCTTCGTTCTTGGTGAATGGGAATAAATTTAACAGCTTCATTGTATTTCTCCTATTGTTCGTTATAGATGTCCTTTACTGCTTACCCTATTTACAGAGAAAATCACATGAATCGGCATGTTTTTTCGTTGAAGTTTATCCGAAATTACGCCATGCCCCTGCTTCTTTTCTTATTTGTCCCCTGTCCAGGTGGAGTTATTCAACTCAATCACCCATTCTAAAAGCCGGACAATGTCGACGAATCGAACTGTCCGGCTTTATAGCAGGTTTACTTCTCTATAGATGATTTAAATAATGCGGTGGAAGTGAGCCGTATTATTGATTTCCGATAATTTGAAACGAAAGGTTTCCGTTGACTGTGCGGTAAAATTCATACGTTTTTTTACGATCCTTGATGCTGGATACAGATTCAGCATCCTTTGCCACCGTCAGTTTTTCATAGTCTTTATAGCGAAGGGACAAGATGTATTTCCCATCCTCCATCTTTGCCATATCCTCAGATGTCAAATTGACAGTCACGATCCCTTTATCCTGTTCTATCGCATGAGGAACGTCATATGTTGAGGCAATGTAATCCCGGTGCTGGAAGTTCACTGCCTGAATTTCAGGGATGTCATGCCCCGACAACTCAATAGTGAACATAGCTGCACCTTTTTTCTTCTTCTCACTTACCAAGTGTGCTTGTACCGGAATGGGGATTTCCACCTTCTTGCCGCCATCCAGATGTGCCACAGTGTATGGCAGTCCATCAATCACTTGATAAGAGCGTGTTCCTTTAAACTTGGACCACTTTGATAACTTGATGATGCTATCATAGTCTTTTTGGACAAAATAGGTGAAATAGAGCTTATTGATCGGTTTTTTAATCATGTCTTCAATCTGATAGCTACGGTTATAGGAATAAAACACCTTTAGCAACTTTTCGAGCTTTTCAAAGTATTGATCGCGATCGTCACTGCGGGTGAAGTGCTTGCGATCAAAAAGGCGTGCGATGCTATCAAATTCGATGATTCGATTCACGATCATGATTTCCTCTTCAACAGGAAGATTTTTATCCATCACATATTTAAGGGCTGTTATGTTCGTGTCCATCTTCTCCATGACACTTGTTTGCATGATCAGTGAAGCATTATTCTCCGGGATGCGATTCAAGAAATAAATCACTTCCGTTGTTGTAGAGATTTTTCCCACTTTCGTAAGGACATCAATAAAGAACATTTTATCCTCTGAATACTTTAACTCAGGGAAAAGAATCTGATGCTTCTTGATAAATGACAGCCTCATCATCCTTGCGCGCGGTCCAAGATGATAGAAAAGATGTTCGATTGAATAAGGAGATACATTTTTCCGCACCTTACATGATTCATACCGTCCAATCACCTTTTCACCCTTCGCACTTACCTCTACCGCTTTGCCGACAGCATAATCACACCCGGTTTCCTCCATTAATGAATAGAGCTGGCGGAGTCCGTCATGATCGAGCCAATCATCAGCATCCAAAAACATAATGTACTCCGAATTGGCCAGATGTGCACCCAAGTTCCGGGGGAACGCAGGCGAGCCCGTATTCTCCTCAAGGAAGACGGATACGATATTAGGATAAAGTTCAGCATACCGCTTCATCATATATCTCGATTTATCCTTTGAGCCATCATCAACCAGGATCAGGGTGATATTCTGAAGTCCTAACGTTTGAACAATAACGGAATCTACCGTCTGCTTCAAAAACTTATCGGCATTGTAGACGGGGACAACGACTGCCACATCTGTTTTCTTCGTAAGCGCTGCATGATTTTGAATACTGTAAGGAATCCGTTCAAAATAATTCTCTTTTTCCTTTTTGGCGAAGGGCAACAGGTTTTTTAGTTTCATAATTTAATCTCCCATTTTGTTAATTACTTCACATTTTATTTTTCTATCATAACATGTCTAGAGGAATTCCTCATTAAGTTACTGGTTTGATTATTAGACGATGCCTGTCATTAAAAAGTTTCACCACTGGAACAAACACCCAAAAATCAAGACTTTCGAACTATTCTGTGGACATAGAAAATGCAAGGACGATTGGAGCGTCCTTGCATTCGTTCAAATAAGGTATTAGAAACGCTTATATCCGACAAACTTCGGAGCCCAATACGTATTGTTCAGCTTCGTCACAACTACGCCGCTGTCAGATGCATGGATGAATTCCCCGTTGCCGAGGTAGATTCCCATGTGGCTGATGCCGGCTTTGTAGGTATTTTCGAAGAATACGAGGTCACCCGGTACCGGACTTGATACGGATTTAGCCTGGCTGTAGTAGCCTTCCGTGTTCGTACGGGAGATGGAGTAGCCCGCTTCGTTGAATACATAGTAGATGAAGCCACTGCAATCGAATCCAGATGGCGTCGTACCGGCCCATTTATACGGAGTGCCGAGGTACTTCTTCGCCACGTTCACGACCGTCGATGATGACGGAGTCTGTGTGCCCGTGCTCGCGGTTTTGACCGTTCCAGTCGAAGTGGAAGTCGAGGTCGAGCCGCTCACCTTGAGCTTCTGGCCCACATAGATCGTGTTAGACGTCAGCTTATTCCATGACTTCAATTGAGAAATGGTTACATCATATTTGTACGCGATGTAGGATAAAGAGTCACCGGATTTGACCGAATAGCTTCCGGTTGTTGACGGTTTTGAAGCCGTCGTAGTCGATGTCGAAGTGGACTTCGAGCTTCCGGACACGATCAATTTTTGACCAGGATAAATCAGGTCACTCTTTAGATTGTTCCATTTCTTCAGATCTGCCACATACACATTGTACTTCTGACCGATCTTCGACAGGTAGTCCCCTGACTTCACGGTGTATGTTGTAGTGGATGATGAGGTTGTTGTCGATTTCGACACTTCCAATACCTGATTCACATAGATCATATCGGTCTTCAGTTTGTTCATGGATTTCAGACTTGAGACACTTGTATTGTATTTAACGGCGATTCCAGAAAGCGTATCCCCAGACTTTACTTTATAAGAGGCAGCCTCAATCGAATCGACAGCCATAGATGACAGAACAGCAGCAGTTGTAAAAGCGATTATCGTTTTTTTCAAGATCTTTCTCCTTCGCAAATAATGTCGTTTTTGCACGCTTACCCATTATCTCCGAACTAGTCCGATAGGTTAATAGGCTTATTTTCTTATGTGAAGAAAAACATGGAAGAAAGCCCAGTATAATCACGTTTAGTAATTTGTGGTAATGATGGTAGTTTGGTTTGTTCATAGGCGGTTTGGGGTATTTATGGGGGCTGTTTCCTGAATTGGGGGCTTTATAAGGAAATAATTAACATATTATTGGGATTTCAAGGTATAATACTAATAAGAACGGTTTACCGTATTTTTGAAGCGGAATGGGGTGGGGTGTTGAAGAGGATTTTGCTTTTTTCTTCTATATTGGTTGTTGGGATTCTTTTGGGGGTTGTGGTGTGGGTACAGAACGAGGGTCAGACTGCTCCCCTGTCGATGAAAGAAAAGATCGAGGCCGCTGCTAAGGAGATTCATGTCCGGGACATTCTACAGAGCCACTCGATTGATGATGGCCTAGAAGCGGTTTCATTCCTTCTGAAGGACGGCCGGATCGGATATGCCCTCGTAAAGGATGATGAAATTCACCACGTATTGTGGACGGATACAAATCAAACCTATGACCAGTATCAACATTATGTCATCTTGCTGGGGAAGAAGGAAGATCCTGCCCATACACGTTTGTCGGCGACGATCATAAGGCCTCTTGACCAGCCGAAATACTATCGTACGGTAGAGCTTGGAGAGGGCGAGTACTATCTGGCATCGTTTGAGATTCCGGAGGAGGATGGACAGGTACGGTTTGGGGAAGATGGATGGCGGTTTAAGTGATTTGGGCCCTGGTTGGGGCTTTTTTTGTGAAGATGAGGTTTTTTTTGAGGAATGGGGGCTTTTTTTCGGCGGGTGGGGGATTCATATAGCTTGGATTGATACAAATGGAGTCGAATCGGTAGGCTGGCGGGGTGTTCGAAACCATGCGCCAGCCTTTTTCTACCGACTTTTGAAATTTTATTACCGACATTTGAAATTTTTCTACCGACTTTGGAAAATTCATTACCAACTCTGTTCGGCGCAGTCCATTCCATTCCCAACTTGAATGACATTTTCCCAAGAAGAATGACTTATTACCGACTACGGGTGGCTTATTACCAACTCTACGACCATATTCACAAGCTCCTATCTAATAGGAAGCTCCACCACAAACACCGTCCCTTCAGATGAGCTACGCTCCAGGCGAAGGCTGCCTCCGTGGGCCTGGGCGAGCATCCGGGAAAACGGCAATCCCAGTCCGAGGCCACGCGTCTTGAGCTTCTTCTCTTCTCCGCGGTAAAAGCGTTCGAAGATCAGTGCTTGTTCGGCTTCCGAAATGCCACTCCCAGTGTCGCTGACCGATATGGTGCAGGTGTCCCCCGCCCGCTCGAGCTTCACACGCAGACTGCCATCCGCATCTGGCAGGGCCTGTCGTGCGTTGTTCAGGAGGTTGATGAGGATCTGTTCGACCCGCAACGGATCCACGTCTGCTTCCATGTCTTCAGCAGGCGTCTCTACTTCCAACCGGAATGCCTCCTTCACATGGGTCTGCTTCCACTGATTCACGATATCCTCCACAAGGTCGTTCATGGAGACGGTCTCTTTCCTCACGGGAATTGCACCCGATGAGAAGGAGTTGAAGTCAAGAAGGTCGCCGATCATCCGCTGCAGGCGGTCCACTTCCTTAAGGGAAATATCGAGGAATTCCTTCGCTTCGTCCTCGGTCACGACCTCGTCCTTCACCGCCTGGATGAGGCCGCTGATGGAGGTGACCGGTGTCTTCAGATCATGGGTGACGCCGGCAAGGAGCTCCGACCTGAGCTGTTCAAGGTGTTGGAGCTTCTCGGCCATCTGCTGGAAGGAGTCCACGAGCTCGTAGATTTCCTTCTCCTTCGCGGTTTCTTTCAGGCTGACGTTGTAATTCCCTTCACTAACGACTCTCGCGGCTCTGGCCACTTCCGAGATTGGAGCCGACAGCTTGCGTGACAGATAGTAGATGACGAGCCAGCCAAGGAGCCCGAGGCTCACCAGGAGGATGGCGAGGAGCCTGTACTCCTGGTTCACTTTCCCGAGGTCCTTCTCAAGGTTCAGCATGACCACATAGCCGAGGACATCGTCTCCGTTTTTCACCGGCTGACTGATGGCGTACGCCTTCCCTTCTTCACCAAGATCGATCTCTACCTTTCTCTTTTCAAAAAACGTCGTCGAGATTTTCTGCGCCTGTGGCTGGGCACCCGGTGGCCCTCCGCGGAAATGGTTCTTATCGGAGAGGACATTGCCTTCAGGGTCGACGACGAAGGTGGCCGGCGGCTCATCAAGGTTCAGGAGCTTACTCCGCTCTTCGACGACATCTTTCAGGACAGGTGGGATGAGGATTTGTCCGTCTTCCGTCACGATGCGGTCGGCGAGTTCCTGAGCCATGACCTGGGTCAGGTTCAGGCGGTTATCAATCGTCGTCTTCCGGATCCAGATCGCCGAGATGAGGGCGATGACGAGGAGTCCGACGACAAGGGTGATGAGGTAGCGGGTCGTCCAGTAGCGGAGGAGCGTCTGGCGGCCCGGCTCTTTAGCTTTCGTGAACACTGAACTGATACCCCAATCCCCTGAGCGTGCGGATCTCCCCCTGCTCCTTCGGCCACTCCTCCAGTGACTTCCGGATCCGCTTCACGGCAAGATCCACGGCGCGGTCGCTTCCTTCATAATCCATGCCCCACACCCGGTCGATGAGCTGCTCGCGCGTGAACGTCTGATTCGGATGGTCAGCAAGGAAAAGAAAAACGGAAAGATCTCTCGGCGTCAAGGCGATCTCCTCCCCTTTCAAGTGAACGGTATGGGACTGGCGATTTATTTTCAGATCACCATAGAGCCTTACACTTCCCGTATCGTACACGGGGCCGCTCCGCCTCAGGACAGCCTGGACCCGTGCGACAACTTCATCCCCAATGAACGGCTTCGCTATGTAATCATCGGCACCCGAAGTCAGACCCTTCAGGCGGTAATCCACGTCGCCCAGGGCCGTGAGCATGATGACAGGCGTCGGTGCTAGAGTCCTGATTGACTCCAGGACCGACCAGCCATCGCCGTCCGGCAGCATGACATCGAGAAGCACAAGATCCGGCTGCACATCCCTATAATCCTTCATGGCCTCGCTTCCTGAGTACGATTGCACTACGTCAAAGCCGTTCTTCGTCAGGTACGCCTTCAGGACCCTGGATATGGTGATTTCATCTTCAACGATCTGTATGGTTTTCATATGAGAAATCCTCCTATAGAAGCATTATAAGGGAAAAACGGGTGGGGAAGAAATGCTTGGGGAAAAAGAAAGAGTGCCAGGGGGACGGCACTCTCATTTATAGGAAAGGGGTCAAAGGGTCACGCTGGTCTTCGATGCATCCAAATCGGTCTGGTCATCAGACTGATCGTCTTCCTTCGTGATGCCCGCTGGACCGTGATCACCGCCACCGCGCGGACCTTTCATCTTCACGCCGAGATCTTCAAGCTGATCATGCGCTTCTTCCTCGGTGATGGTCCCTTCGACCGCCTTCTTCAGGATGGCCTGGGCTTTTTTCTTTGTTGCTGCATCCAGATCGGCAAACGGATCCGGCATCATGTCGAGGTCGAAGTCGACATCGAGCTCATCCAGCTCCTTCTGCGCCTCTTCCTTCGTTATCATGCCAGCGATGTAGCGGTCGCGGATGTCATGGGTTTTCTGGTGAGTCTCTTCATCCATCCCGTCCGGTCGCTGCGGCATCTCGATACTGAGGTCAGCGATCTTTTCCTTCGCTTCTTCCTCCGTCAGATCACCCGACTTCACCTGATCCCGGATGTCATCCAGCTTCTTTCGCGTCTCATCATCAAGCTCCATGCCAGGCCCGCCGTGATGACCACCGCGCCCCGGAGGACGGATCCCCAACTCATCGAGCTTTTCTTTCGCCTCATCCCTTGTGATGGTCCCATCCTCCACCTGGCCCTTGATTTCATCAAGCTTGGACTTTGTTTCCTCATCAAGCTGCTGCTTCTCCTCCACTTGCGGCTTCTCCGCCGTGTCCTGCGTCGTCGCCGTATACGCAGCCGGCGCCAGGATTCCCAATGACAATGCACCCGCCACCACTTTTGCCGATAGTACATTCAACATCTTACCTACCTCCAGTTCATTTTGAATTTGTAGATTTCAGCCTTGCAAGATTGATTGTAGGGGGTGAATGTGTCAGGAGGATGTCGGCGGAAAGTTTATTTTATTTTCTTAAGTTCGCTACTAAATCAGGTTTGCAAATGGGGAAATCTGTATATAAACTTCTATAAGTTTAAAACATCCTTCCACGAAACTTTAATACATCACTCAAAGAATGAGACGCATGTTCCATCTATTCCTGATCAGAAAGAGGTTAAAGTATGGGTTATAATCCTTTGATCAAAGCTTTAAAAGACAATAGGAAATCTACAATAGTAATTGAGTGGGAAAATGGACTGAAAGTTAGTGGGAAATTAGATACCATTTTTGAAACAGATAATGGACTTGAAGATGCTGATGAGAATTTCAAAGAATATGATTCAGCTATATTTAAAGTGGATAACATATTATCTGAACCACACGACGTGGACAATGATATTTATAAATGGCTGGCTAATCATAAGGGCGATCATTACAATTTGGAAACACCTCTAATACTCTATTACAATTAAAGTAGTCATACTAACCCCCAAATAGGCATTTGCAACAAGATGCCTATTTGGGTTTTTTTTAATAAAAAATTATTTAGTCATCAATTATGAAAACGCTCTACATTTTCATTGACAACATGTATATACAAGATTACAATTGAACTAGATCTTGTATATACAACACAGTATTTTGGAAGCGTTACCGATATATTAGGAGTTTCTACTCATTCCATATGGGGAATGGTTGTTACAAATGTAAGCGAACACATTTTGGGAGGGATTCACATGAGCGTGGATAGACAATCGGTTAAACAGATCATCGAAGCCATCGGGGGAGCGGACAATATTTCGACCGCGACGCACTGCGTGACACGTCTTCGCCTTATTCTGAAAGATGAAGGAAAAGTCGATAAAGAGAAATTGGATGATATCGATATCGTAAAAGGATCATTCTCTTCAAACGGACAGTTCCAGGTTGTCATCGGGCAGGGACTCGTTGATAAGGCCTATAAAATCCTCGCTGAGGAAACAGGCATCCAGGAAGTATCAAAGGAAGATGTGAAAAATGAAGCGTCCAAGAATTTGAATCCGCTTCAACGGGCCATTAAGACCCTTGCAGACATCTTCATCCCAATCCTGCCGGCCATTGTCATGGCGGGTCTGTTGATGGGACTGAACAATATCCTTACGGGTCCCGGAATCTTTTTCGACGATAAGTCCGTCATCGACGTCTATCCACAATGGGCAGACCTCACCAATATCATCAACCTGATCGCCAACACGGCCTTCACCTTCCTACCTGCACTCATCGGTTGGTCGGCCATGAAGCGTTTTGGCGGGAATCCACTCCTTGGGATTGTCCTTGGATTGATCCTCGTCCACCCGGACCTTCTCAATGCGTGGGCCTACGGATCTGCTGAAAAGATCCCAACATGGAACATCTTTGGTCTTGAAATCGATAAAATCGGGTATCAGGGACAAGTCCTCCCGATCCTCGTTGCTTCTTATGTATTAGCGAAAATCGAGCGTTTCTTAGATAAACATGTTCATGATTCAATCAAGCTGTTGGTCGTAGCACCTGTTGCCTTGCTCGTAACTGGATTACTTTCTTTCATCGTCATCGGTCCGATCACGTTCTTCATCGGTAACCAACTGACAGACGGCGTCATCTGGATCTTCAGTCATTTCGGCTGGCTCGGTGGTCTACTGTACGGTGGATTGTACGCAGTCATGGTCATCACCGGGATGCACCACACGTTCCTGGCCGTCGACCTGCAGCTCGTATCCAACACAGGCGGGACATTCCTATGGCCGATCCTGGCACTATCAAACATCGCACAGGGATCTGCCGCACTCGCCATGATGTTCCTTGCGAAGAAACAAAACCAAAAACTGAGCGGCCTGGCCGGTACCTCCGCCCTTTCCGCTTATCTCGGAGTAACTGAACCTGCCATGTTCGGGGTCAACCTGCGCTACAAATTCCCGTTCATCGCAGCCATCATCGGTTCCGCCATCGGAGGAGTCCTGCTCGCCACAACAGGCACCGAAGCCTTCTCCATCGGCGTAGGAGGAATCCCAGGAATCTTCTCCTTCAAACCGCAATACTACCTAACATTCGCCATCGGAATGGTCATCTGTATCATCATCCCGTTCCTACTCACCATGCTATTCGCCAAATTCAGCAAAAACAAAATCAGCTAAAACAGTTGAATCAACTTGTATATACAAGTTAAAATGAGGGAGCGACAAGGACAACCAGTCCCGCTCCCTTTTTACTAATCAAAAAGAAAGCAACCTGGATAGGTCACTACACTCTATCAATCTTGGAGATAATCAGGAGTAGAGCCAAGGCGTGACTTCCAAACCCACATATAATCGCACTACTTATTACGAAGTAGAGAGGGTTTTCGACACCCATTAAATGGATGCCGAACAAATCATTCTCCCTCCCACCACAAAGTGCCTTGCAGCGAAGGCCACCTGACTCCTACGGGAATAGAGGGTAGCCTGAGACCCTGCAGGCGCCAGCCGAAGCGGCTCTGGCACCCTCCCCGAGGAAAGCAGGTGGCCGCAGCGAAAAGGCACGAACCTATCAAATAGTCCATGAAGTAGAAGAGGGGTTTTCTCACCCATCAAAAGGGATGTCGAACACAGCATCCTCCCTACCACCACAAAGTGACTTGCAGCGAAGGTCGGACGACTCCTTCGGGAATAGAGGCAAGGTTGAGACCCTGCAGGCGCCAGCCGAAGCGGCTCAGGCACCCTCCCCGAGGAAAGCAGGTGGCCGCAGCGAAAAGGCACGAACCTATCAAATAGTCCATGAAGTAGAAGAGGGGGTTTCTCACCCATCAAAAGGGATGTCGAACACAGCACACTCTAAACAACTACTAAGTGCCTTGCAGCGAAGGGCGGCCGACTCCTTCGGGAATAGAGGCAAGGTTGAGACCCTGCAGGCAAAGCCGAAGCGGCTCAACTGACTCCCCGATGAAAGCGGACGACCGCAGCGGAAAGGCACGAACCCAATCAAATAGTCTAGAAGTAGAAAAGGGTTTTTCACACCCATCAAAAGGGATGTCGAACGAATCATCCTCCCTATCACCCCAAAGTGCCTTGCAGCGGAGGCCACCTGACTCCTACGGGAATAGAGGGTAAGTTGAGACCCTGCAGGCGCAGCCGAAGCGGCTCAACACCCTCCCCGAGGAAAGCAGGTGGACGCAGCGAAAAGGCACGGAACCAATCAAATAACCCATGAACCACACACTAATAACCACACTAAAAGGAAGGTGTCCCAAATGACCCAACAAACACAACCATGGTGGAAAAAAGCGGCCGTCTACCAGATCTACCCCAAAA
This sequence comes from Rossellomorea marisflavi, assembly GCF_022170785.1. Taxonomy (NCBI): domain Bacteria; kingdom Bacillati; phylum Bacillota; class Bacilli; order Caryophanales; family Bacillaceae; genus Rossellomorea; species Rossellomorea marisflavi. The sequence continues at coordinate 3,869,241 of NZ_CP081870.1, forward strand.
GCTTCAACGACACAACAGGAAACGGAGTCGGAGACATCCAAGGCATCACCCAAAAACTCGACTACCTCAACAAACTAGGCGTCGACGTCATCTGGCTCACCCCCATCTACGAAAGCCCACAGCGCGACAACGGCTACGACATCAGCGACTACTTCTCCATCCATGCCGAATACGGCACCATGGAAGACTTCGAGAACCTCCTGAGTGAAGCACACGCCCGCGGCATCAAAGTCATCCTCGACATCGTCATCAACCACACATCCACAGAGAACCAGTGGTTCATCGAGTCCCGCCAGTCAAAAGACAGCGAATTCCGTGACTTCTACATCTGGCGCGATGATAAACCCGACGGATCCGAGCCGACAAACTGGCAGTCCAAGTTCGGCGGAAACGCCTGGCAGTATGACGAAGCGACAGGCCAATACTACCTTCATCTCTTCGACGTCACCCAAGCCGACCTCAACTGGGAAAATGATGCTGTCCGCCGTAAGCTGTACGACATGATGCTCTTCTGGCTCGACAAGGGCGTCGACGGCTTCCGTCTTGACGTCATCAACCTGATTTCAAAAGACCAGCGCTTCCCTGATGACGACGGCTCCACGGCTCCCGGGGACGGACGCAAGTTTTACACGGACGGTCCCAAGGTCCATGATTACATGCAGGAGATGAACCGTGAAGTCTTCTCGAAGCACGACATCATGACCGTAGGCGAGATGTCGTCTACGACGATCGATAACTGCATCAAATACTCGCGTCCCGACCGGAACGAACTCAGCATGACCTTCAATTTCCACCACTTGAAGGTGGATTACCCTGGCGGCGAGAAGTGGACGGTCGCAGACTTCGACTTCCAACAGCTCAAGGACATCCTCTCCACCTGGCAGAAAGAAATGCACGACGGCGGTGGATGGAACGCCCTCTTCTGGTGTAACCACGACCAGCCACGTATCGTGAGCCGCTACGGAAATGACGGGGAGTTCCATAAGGAATCGGCGAAAATGCTGGCCACCACGATCCACATGATGCAGGGGACGCCTTATATTTACCAAGGAGAAGAATTCGGGATGACGAATCCGAAATTCACGAGCATCGATGAGTATCGGGATGTGGAATCAATCAATATGTTCAACATCATGAAGGAACAAGGGAAATCGGAAGACGAAATCCTTGAGATCCTCCGTCACAAGTCCCGTGACAACTCCCGCACGCCTGTTCAGTGGGATGGAAGTGAAAACGCAGGATTCACCTCAGGACAACCTTGGATCCCCGTGGCGAAGAATTTCAGGGACATCAATGCCGAAGTCGCCATGGATGATCCGACATCTGTGTTCTATCACTATCAAAAGCTGATCAGTCTCAGAAAAGAATACGATGTGATCACGGATGGTGATTATGAGCTCATCCTCGAGAACGATCCGCGCTTGTTCGCCTATGTCCGCAATGGCGTGGATGAGAAGCTCCTCGTGGTGAATAATTTCTACAGTACAGATGCCGATTTCACCCTGCCTGAAGAGGTAAAGGTGAATGGATGGAGCAGTGAGATCTTGATCTCGAACTATGAAGATTCCGCCAATGTCTATACGCATATGAACCTTCGACCTTATGAATCCGTTGTGTTCCGCTTGACGAAATAAGTGGACGATACAAAAACCGGGCAGCCCCTCTAGGCTGCCCGGTTTTTGTATGTAATTAAATGGATCCAGGACTGAGTTCGTTGATGATCCTCCTGGCTTTCGTGACCAGTGGAGATGGCAGGTCATCAAGTGAGAAGTATCTTAACTCCCTGGATTCTCCTGTGACCTTAGGCGTGCCCATGATCCTTCGAGCCAGGTACACCACCGTCACACCGAAGATTTGATCACCGTTCGGGTAGGTGTGGCATTCCTCCGGTCCAGAGAGAATCCGGATGAACTGAAGCTCCCCTGCGAGGAGTCCCGTTTCTTCGTGGAGCTCACGGGCAGCCGTCTCTTCAAGGCTTTCACCATACTCCATCACCCCGCCGGGAAGCCCCCATATATCGGCATCTGATCGGTACTGAAGGAGCAGTTCTTTTCTCTCATTTATACACAGGACGGTGGCTCCTGCTACCATCAAGGGCTAGGTCCCTATCAACTTTCTCATTTCCTTTATATAATCGCTCATTTCCACACCCTTTTAATCACAGGGGCCTCCACCGAGAAATCTAATCGATAGATATCCGGGTTTGATAGTGTCTTCCACTGTGTGAAACCAAATGTGTCATCGAATCGTTTCAGTAATAGAGCCATGAGGTTCCCATGGGTAGCAATGACGGTGACGGGGTGTTGGCGCTGCAGCACGTCATCGATCACCTCCATCCCCCTCTCCATCGCCTGCCGACTAGACTCTCCGCCTGGATAGGAAAGCTCCAGATCCGTGAAGGTCCGCTCCAGCATGGACAGCCATTCAGGCTGATCCTGCCCTGCCAGTACCCTTTCCGAAAGGCGTGTCTCTTCTTCAAGAGGGATCCCATGGTCCTCTGCCAGTCCCCTGACCGTATCGACCGCTCTCAGATATGGACTCGTCAAGATGGCGTCCACGCTGATCTCTTTGAAAAAGACTGTGACACGATCTGCCTGATCTTTCCCTTCTGTGGTCAACCGGGCATCAGGCGCCTGCCCTTCTGCCTTGCAGTGCCTGACAAGATAAATGGTTTTGTTCATACTCTATTCCCCCTATGTCGCTTTATGTCTATTTCATTATTCTTCCCATGATGAAAGATACCCTTTTTTGTAAAATGTTAGATTGAATTTCTTGAATATGGGTATATAGTAACCTGTACCTCACTTCCTCTCAACAACCTCCTTTTTTGGTATCTTAGACCTATTTATCTTAAATGTTTCCATTTGATACCATAACATAGGTATATACATCACATTTTTGAAGGGGCTGAATCCTTTGTCCTACCTATCATTCATGGTCACACAGATCGGGGAAAAGCGTAAGCAGCTTGAACGTCTGAGGACCTCCAAAACCAACATGAATCAACTCCAAGGTGAATTCAATCAGTATACTCAAAAAGTAAAGCAGCCCGAGCTTAGCGCAACAACCTGGCAGGGAACCCGTGCCAATGAGTTTGAAGAAGTCCGGGAGCAGTTCAATGAAGCCTATCGGGATATCTCCCAAAGTCAGATGGACTCTGCCATCACATCCATCGAATCGAAGATTTCCTCTCTTGAAGCCGAGATCGCGGCCCTCGAGGTGAGTATGGAAAAAGAGGTCAAGCGCCTCGAAGAAGAGAATAAGAAGGATCCGATAATGTAACGAACCTTTTTAGAAGAGATTTAATCCATGACCCCAGAACAACATTTCAAGCGGAATACATACCGCATGATTCTGCTCGCATTCGGAATTCTCGGCCTGATAGCAGGAATCACACCACTGATCATTGCCCTGAGGATGATCAGCAAGCATCCTCTTACGGATTATCTTGCCTTCTTGATTGCCGGGGGTGTGAATCTACTTGTTGTTAGCATCATCTTTTGGGTGCGCACACGCTTCTTTCCAAAGGTGGCAGCGGCCGAGGTTCAGCCTTCAACGCCCGATCCACCTGAAGAACTGACGCCGCTGAAGAAGTTTTTGAGAATCGCGGTCCTTATTTATGCGATTTTCATCGTGATCGCGTCGACGATTTCTTCCGGTACATTATTCATCGTCTCTCTCATCCATGGCGAGCTCACTTGGAAGAATGTCGCCGGACTCGCATTCGTGCTTGTCTTATCATACGGATTTGCCGGAATCATCCTGTGGATCCGTTCCAGATTTTTAAGAAAGCCCGTGTAAAAAGGACTGCCCCATCAGGAGCAGTCCTCTTTCTCATTCTTCGTCATCGCTTGCCTGGAAGAAGATCGCTACAACCTTCCATCCATCGTCCTGCTTGTTGAATACCGTCACCTGACGCCCGGAGCGCGTCACTTCTTTCCCGCTGTCAGGATCCTTGGTTGTTGCGCTGATTTCAGCGTATACATCTGACTTCACTTCATTGTAGTTGATGACCTTGACGTTTTCTGCCGTACGTTTTGAATCGACTGAATCAAAGATCTGCTTCACATACTTTTCTTCATCTTCATATTTGAAGTTGATCGGTTGCTTCGAGATGAGATTCATATACGCATCATAGTCCTTCTCATTGAAGGTCTTGATATATTGATCAAACGTCTGGGTCAACTCTTCTTTATCTTCTGCAGGGATTCCTTCTGCTTCCTCCAGCTTCTGGGCCCGTTCGACAATTTTGTCATTTTCGGAGGTCGGGAGCTCTTGCTGAACTTGTTCCTCGCTCTTTTTGTTTTCATCCGCCTTGGATTCTTCGGATGTTTTCTTGTCTTCCTTCTTCTCTTCGTCTGCACTGCATGCCCCGAGAAGCAGCGTACTGATGCCTATACCCAACATGATTTTTTTCCAATGCTGTTTCGACAATGCTCTTCACCCTTATTCATTAGATTTGCACTATCTCCATTCTATTGAAAATATTCGCAACACTCAAGTCGATTCTCAATTCTTTGTGACAGATATGGTAAAATGAGAACAGGTGATCATAATGACAAAACGGAATAAATACCATCAGATCTATACCGATTTATCGGACCATATACAGAACGGTACCTACGCACCCGACACGATCCTCCCTTCGGAGAATGAACTGTCCGACATGTACGATACCTCCCGTGAAACGATCCGCAAGGCGCTCACGATGCTTGCACAGAATGGATACATCCAGAAGCTTCGCGGAAAGGGATCCCTTGTCCTGGACGTTTCCCGAATGAACTTCCCCGTCTCGGGACTCGTGAGCTTCAAAGAACTGCAGCAGTCCATGGGCCGAGAAACAATCAAGACCCATGTTCACCGTTTCGGTCTCATCCTTGCTGATGACCAGCTTGCCTCCCTCCTCCAGACCAATGCAGGAGATGAAGTCTGGGAGGTGGCCCGCTCCCGTGAAATCGGCGGCGAACGGATCATTCTAGACAAGTCGTATTTCCTGAAGTCCCGCGTCCCTCTCCTCACCCAGGAAATCTGTGAGAACTCGATTTATGAGCATCTCGAAGGTACCCTAAATCTCCCCATCGATTTTGCCAAAAAGGAAATCGTCGTGGAGCCCTGTACAGAAGAAGACGAGAAGCTCTTGGATCTGAAAGGGTATGACCATGTGGTCGTTGTGCGGAACATGGTCCACTTGAAGGACGCCGCCCGTTTTGAGTACACAGAATCACGTCACAGGCTGGATATGTTCCGGTTTGTCGATTTTGCGAGACGGAAGCATTGATAGCGGAAGAGCCATGGTGGATGCCGTGGCTTTTTCTATAAAAAAAGAAGACAGCCAGGACGGCTGCCTTCTCGAAAATCTGTATTATCGTACTTCCACCCAACCATTTTTGATGGCGGTGACGACTGCTTGCGTTCGGTCGTTCACATTCATCTTCTGAAGGATGTTACTGACGTGGTTCTTGACGGTTTTCTCACTGATGTAGAGAGCTTCACCGATCCCACGGTTGCTCTTCCCATCTGCAAGCATCTGCAGGACTTCACACTCACGGCGCGTGAGGAGGTGAAGCGGGCGGCGAACTTCGGATTGCTGGAATCCGCCTGAGTTGGATGCATTGGCAAGGCGGCGGTATTCAGCCACCAGGTTGTGCGTCACTTTCGGATGGATGTATGATCCACCATCAGCTACGATTTTGACTGCGTCCACAAGGGCATCGGAATCCATTTCCTTAAGCAGGTAGCCTAGGGCACCTGTTTTCAAAGCATGGTTTACGTAGTTTTCATCATCGTGGATGGAGAGGATGATGACTTTTGTCTCCGGATATTTATCCATGAGCTCACGCGTTGCCTCGACGCCGTTGATTTCAGGCATATTGATGTCCATGAGGACGACATCCGGCTCGTGCTCTGCCACAAGGCCTGAGGCATCTGCTCCGTCATCCCCTTCTGCTACTACGTTGAATGAAGGTTCGAATTCCAAAATCCGTTTTACCCCTTCACGAAATAGCTGATGATCATCGATGATAACGATATTAGTTGTTGCCATGTCATTCGCCTCCCTAAACCTTAGAAAAATTTACATATTCAGAGGTACGCGGATCAGTATGACTGTCCCGCCTCCTACTTTTGAGTCGATCGTGATGTCTCCTTCCAGAAGGTCGACACGCTCTTTCATCCCCATGATGCCAAAGGATCCCGTTTTTTGTGTATGTAGATCGAATCCCTTGCCGTTGTCTTTGATGACGACGGTTATATTGTCTTTCTTTACTTCCACTTTTACTTGAATGTGAGTGGCCTCGGCATGCTTGAGCGAGTTCTGGACGCTTTCCTGCACCATTCTGAAGAGGGCGACTTCGAACTTCGGCGGGAGCCGGATATCGAGACCCATATTGATGAACTGGATGCTCGTCTTATCGTTGTATTCTTCAATGGTACTCAAGTATTTCTTGAGCGTCGGCACGAGTCCCAGATCATCAAGTGCCATGGGACGCAGGTCGTAAATGATTCGACGGACCTCATAGAGTGCCGAGCGGACCATGCGTTTCAGATCGCGGATTTCTTTGATCGCATCATCGGTCGTCTTCTCACGGAAGACCCGTTCGATGAGATCGGAACGGATGAGGACGTTTGCCATCATCTGGGCCGGTCCATCATGGATTTCCCTGGAGACACGCTTACGCTCATCTTCCTGGGCTTCAATGATCTGGAGGCCGAAATCCTGACGCTGCTTCGCGTCTTCAAGGGCTTCATTCACTTCACGTAAATCACTGTTCAAATAATTGAGAACCACGGAAATCTGCGAGCAGAGATTCTCTGCCTTATCGATTGTCTCCCCCAATGACCTCATGCGTCGTTCGAGTTCATCGCGGCGGTCGCGCAGCTGCTTTTCCTGCTGTCGGTTCATAAGAAGTTTCATTTGGAAATCGTGGGCTTTTTCATAGGCGTCCCTGACCTGGTCTTCGGAGTAGGTCTGAAAATGCTTGCTCACTTCAGAAAGCCTGAGGCGTGCGAGCCTTGACCTCTTGTGGAGCTCATCCCCCTCGTCAATGACCTTCAGGACCTTATTCTTAACATCTAATAGTTCTTGCATTAAGTCTTGGTAATCATTCCGGCATTGCTCACCGATCTGAAAGATTTCACCCTTGCTCTCATCGACCGTGTCGATCATCTTCTCAAGGATTCCATCCAGGATCTTGGTGTCGATTTTTTTCAGTGACACGGTACACCCCTCTTTTGTTCCACGATAATCATGGACTTCGATTAGAGTTGGAAACGCTATACTTCTATACTAAGTACACATCCAACAATGTTCAACACGTTTCGGTCGAAAAGATAGTGACCTAAGTCCCAATCAGCATCGAAACATCGCATTCTCTAACCATTTCCATAGGGATAGTTGAAACTCCTTTATTCATCTAGGCATATTCCTACATCCTTTACATACCCAAGGAAGGCATTGGCAAAAACCTGTACCTTTCCAGGAGGTAGAAAGTATGACTATCAGCGTCCATTATACCATGTCGCCTATAGGAGGAGATTAAAGTTTCATTACATTGTATTACCATTATTTCATGTAATACCAACTATTCCCTCGAATAAAGTCGTTCCCTTGTGCATTATGATTCATTTTTTTATATAGTAGGAATAGAGTATTCACGCCGTTAGGAGGTAAGCGAATTGCTTCATAAATATTATACTGTAAAAGGACCCGGCGAGAACGAGATCGTCATCGAACGCTCCCGCTTCATCGCCCATGTAGCCCGCGCGGAAACAGAAGAAGAGGCACAAGCCTTCATCGCTGATATTAAGAAGCAGCATTGGAGCGCAAATCATAACTGCTCAGCTTACATGATCGGGGAAAACAACCTCATCCAGAAGGCCAATGATGACGGAGAACCTAGCGGAACGGCAGGCGTTCCCATGCTTGAAGTGTTGAAGAAGCGCGACTTGAAGGATACCGTCGTGGTTGTCACCCGCTACTTCGGCGGCATCAAACTCGGTGCAGGCGGCCTCATCCGCGCGTACGGTAAGAGCACGTCTGAAGGCTTGAATGCGACCGGTGTCGTCGAACGGAAGCTCATGCGCATCATGAAAACAAAAATCGACTACACATGGCTCGGCAAGGTGGAGAATGAAATCCGTTCCTCCCACTACCAGCTCAAGGAGATCCACTATCTCGATGCTGTTGAAGTAGAGGTGTATGTCGAAGAAGCTGCCAAAGAGGGCTTCACTTCCTGGATGACCGAACTCACCAATGGACAAGGTGAAATCAGTGAAGGCGAAGTGGAATATTTGGAGACGCTTATATAAACACTAAGGAGGCAGATTCCACGGGATCTGTCTTTTTTCATCATAAGGTGTAGGATGAATGAAAAACGGGTATAGAACGATGTTAGGAATATCAAAATCGGCTCTAACGAGTACCTACTATCTTGAGGATTGCAGCGGCGGGGTCTGTCCCGCTTTTTTTGTAAGTGTACTGTAATAAAAATTTCATTTTACGGTGGTTATGTAACATAGTACAATTGAGCTTAGGTAAAAAACGCGAATATTCTTAGATATTGTAGGTATTACTCGAAAAAAGGAGCTTCTTAAATATGTCGCATAACGGAATATATCGAGATGATCAGATCATGAAAAAGAAGAAACGCCGCAGAAGAATCTTCTTCTTCCTCATCATCCCCCTTCTCATCGTCACCTTTTCAGCCGCCGCATTCGGTGCAGTCGTTCTTAAAAAAGCAGAAAACGCATTCAATAAATCGTACGATAACATCGACGGCCGCGAAAAATCCAACCTCCGCGAAACCGCAGTAAACCCCGACGTTGATAATGTATCCATTTTGTTCATCGGTGTTGATGGCAGTGACGTACGTGGAAACACGAAAGATCGCTCAGATGCCTTGATGCTTGCCACCTTGAACGAAAAAGATAAATCGGTGAAGCTGGTCAGCATCCCACGTGACTCATATGTCTATTTGGAAGACGCAGGCTATAAAACGAAAATCAACCACGCTCACGCCTACGGAGGACCGAAAGCCTCCATCGAAGCAGTGGAACAGCTGATGAACATCCCGGTTGACTACTACGTGAAAATGAACTTCAACGCCTTCATCGATGTGGTCGATGCCCTTGAAGGAATTGATGTCGACGTACCATATGAATTAAAAGAGCAGAACTCCAAAGATAAAGCAGAAGCCATCCACCTGATGCCGGGCCAGCAGACCCTGGACGGGGAACAAGCCCTTGCACTGGCAAGGACCCGACACTACGATAATGACATCGAACGCGGTAAACGACAGCAGATGATCCTCCAGGGAATCGTGAAGAAAGCTGCTTCGGGCAACGCCATCACGAAGTATGACGACATCCTTGAAGCGATCGGAAACAACATGGCCACCAACATGACGTTCGACGAAATGAAAGCTTTCTCAAGCTACGGATTGACCAAGAAGCTATCCATCGAGAACATCACCCTTGAAGGGGAAGACACTTACATCGACGGCGTCTACTATTGGCTACTCGATGATACAAGCGTCGCCAACACCAGCCTGGAGCTGAGAAACCATCTGGGACTGTCCCAATCGCAGACAGCGGATAACATTAACACCGAAGAAAACGGTGAAGAAACCGACCCTTATGGCACTGAAGATGATGCTACGACTACTGAAGAAGAAAGCGACCCTTACAGCGAGTCTACCGATGAATCCGGAACGTACGATGATACTTCGGACGACACCGGAACCTATGATGAAACCGGAGAAGATACGGGCCCTGCACTGGAAGAGATTCCTCATGCAGAGACCGAATCGGATCCTTATGCAGAACAGTGATGGAAGAGCACCCGCCCGGTTGGCGGGTGCTTTTTTGTTGTGGTGCGGCGGTGTGGCGCGGTGGTGCCAGGCACCTTTTGCCATTTTTGTGCCTGGCACCATTCCCCCTTTCTGTGCCTGGCACCATATCCCCTTTTTGTACCTGGCACCATATCGCCATTTGGTGCCAGGTACAAAAAATCCTCCCCTCACCACACCAAACACAAAAAAGCAGCCAACCCGATGGGGTTGGCTGCTTTTTGCATCTATCATCTTATTTCCTACTCGTCCGTGCCTTGACGAACTTGATGAGCGGTTGGTAGTTGGAGTTGACCAAACCGATGCTCTCGATGAACCATTCGATGGCGAAGAGCAGGATCGTGAGGAGGATCAGGCCTCCCCAGACGGTGGACATGGAGAAGATGATGGCGGCCAGGCTGAACATGGCGGCCATGGCGTAGATGATGATGACCGTTTGTTTGTGACTGAAGCCCGCCCTCAGCAAGCAGTGATGCAGGTGGGATTTGTCCGGTGCGGACAATGGGCTTTTGTTCTTGTACCTTCTGAGTATGGCGAAGAAGGTATCTGAGATCGGTACTCCAAGGATGATGAACGGGATGACGAGTGAGACCATTGTGACGTTCTTGAATCCGAGGAGGGCCAGTACGGATATGATATATCCGAGGAAGAGGGATCCCGTGTCCCCCATGAAGATCTTGGCCGGATGAAAATTGTAGTACAGGAAGCCAAGGGAGCTTACGAGTACGATCATGGCGAGCGTCATGACGAAGATATCGCCTTTAAGCATGGCCATGAAGCCGATGGTGGCAAGTCCGATGGTGCAGACACCTGCTGCCAGTCCGTCGAGCCCATCAATGAAGTTGATGGCGTTTGTGATCCCGACGATCCAAAGGATGGTGATCGGGATGCTGAGCAATCCGAACTTCAACTCTGTGTCGAAGAACGGCACGTTGATGAAGTTGATTTTCACACCGCCTAGGACGACGATGAGTGCCGCAGCAATTTGTCCGACGAACTTCCATTTTGCCGATAGCTGGAAGATGTCATCTGCCATCCCCGTAAGGAGGATCACGCCGCTTCCGATGATGATCGGCAGGGCATATTGATCTTCTGGACGGAGGATGAGATATCCCGTGATGAATCCGATATAAATGGCCAGTCCGCCAAGGCGGGGCATGATTTTGCTGTGCACCTTGCGATCCTCCGGTTTGTCGGTCGCGCCCACTGCGAATGCAAACCGCTTTACAAGGGGTGTGATCGCGATGGTGAGGGCAAAGCATATGAGTAATGTCAGAATTAACATTGGCATTGTCATTGTACACCTCTTAATCGTTAATCTACCCGGTTGGTCGATTGATGAATACAGGTAATTCTTAGATGCGGCTATCCGAGCAGCCTCAAATATACATTATAAACGTTCTTGGCGAAATGCTCTACTGAAAAATTGTCCCTGCTGTGCATTCTTAACTTTTGTCCTATTTCACGGAGTCGCTCATTCCGCTTCAGCTCAATGGCAGCGAGGAGCTTTTCCGTCAAGCTCTTCTCATCATCGATGGGGACGATCCATCCGTAGTCATCTGAGGGGATCAGTAGGTCGACCCCACCGACGTCCGTGGTGATCACGGGGACGTTGGATCGTGCTGCTTCCAACAGGACAAGGGGAAAGCTTTCGCTGTAGGATGTAAGGAGCACAAGGTCCGATAGAGGGTACAATCGCTCTACATCATTACGGTGACCGAGGAACCCTACGCAGGATGAAAGTCCATTAGCCTTGACGAAGGATTCCAGTCCTTCCCGCTCCGATCCGTCACCGGCGATGAGGAGTTTGATTCCGGTCTGGTGGTGGTGTTGAATCAGGTTCCGAAGGGCAGTGAAGGCCAGCTTATGGTTCTTCACCGCTTCGAGCCTGGCCACCATCAGCATGACGAAGTCTCCTTCTTTTACCCCTAATTCTTCTCTTTCAAACGGTTTCGACAGCGGTTTGTCGAAATCGATCCCGTTCAATATGACAGTGATCTTCTCTGCAGGGATACCGAGGTCCATCAGGATGGTCTTGAACCGCTCCGAGATGGCAAGGAAGTGGTCTGCCTGTTTGAGGGCATTCAGGTTCGTCCTGGAGAAGACTTTCCCGGTGATCCCTTGGCCCATGAAGTCATCTCGGGGATCACTATGTACGGTCACCACCCACTTCACGCCCGTCCTTTTCCGGATGAAGGGCGCATAGCAGTTCGCTCTTGCTCCGTGAGTGTGAATCATGTCGATTCCATGCTTTCCTATAAAGGTACCAATTTTTCTGACAACCGTAAAGTCGAATCTTGACTTTTGGTCAAAATTTACCAGTTGGATGTTCTGCTCAACCCCGCGCTTATACATTTCTCCCTTTTCAAAAACGCCGAGAAAAAATTCTTCCCGGTTCAGCTCATTTAATAAGGACAGGATATGAAACATGCCTCCGCCGCTCTCATTGCCGGCATTCAGGTGCAGGATTTTCACGATGGGACCTCCCAGCGTTATTCTTTGGTTTTCATGACGGTGATGATGAATTGTGGCAGCACGAGCATCCTTCTCCAGCGTGAAGGCTGCTTCAGAAGCCGGTAGAACCACTCCAAGTGCACTTTTTGGAAAAAGACCGGGGCTCTCTTTACATGGCCAGCCAGGACATCAATGCTTCCGCCCACTCCCATGAAGACCCCTTTTTCGACCTTGGGCAGATTGGACGCAATCCATTTCTCTTGGCGCGGGAATCCAAGGGCGACCAGGATGACATCCGGTTTCGTTCTCTGAATGTCTTCAATGATCGTTTCATCGTCATCTTGGAAGTAGCCATGATGATGACCTGCCAGATGAAGATTCGGATATGTGGTGTGTAGGTTCTGAACGGCTTCTTCAAGGATCTCCGGCTTTGCTCCTACTATATAGAAGGAAATGGGGTTTTCATTCCCAAGGGTAAGCAAGTCCTCCATCAGTTCAAAACCAGGCACGCGCTCCAGCAGGGGCGTCTTCTTCATCTTGGAGGCGATGATCACACCAATGCCGTCGGGGACGATGATGTCGGCTGTCTGCAGGATGGCGTGGTATTCCCGGTCTTCCCTCGCCTGCATGACGATTTCCGGATTGGCCGTGACCACAAGGGCTTTCTTTTCTTCTTTTATATACTGATGATAGAGGTCTTGTACGACCTCGGATTTACGTTGATTCACAAAAGGTACGTCGAGTATGGTGATGGTTTGGTTTGTCATTATCGTGTCTACCTCTCTTGTCGATTCTCCCCTTTATTCTATCCCAGCCGCCCCGCTACTGAAACAGTTATTGTGTTATAACTCCATGACTTTGGAGGAATTTCCGATTCGACTCTATAATAAGATAAATTGTCGGCGGATGGTTCCATGTCATCAATTTTTTACCATCCCTTTAGGAATCTTTACAAAATGTTAAATAAAACAATAAATACGTTTATTAAGCTTATACTAGGAAATAACCTCTCAGAAGGGTGGTCATGTTTTGTTGTCGAAGCTTCAGCATCTGGTATTGCTGGTGGTCATTGCGCTAGTGGTACCCTCCATATTCACACATCCGGTGGTTGCCTATCTCTCCACCCTCATTAGCTTATTCTTCATCGCATGGAATAAGAAGAACGGATTGTTGCTCTTATTCATATACTTCCCAATCCGGCCGTTCTTACTAGAATTGAATCCGGGGTTCAAGCTCATGGGCGACTGTCTGCTGATCGTCTTATTCCTTGCCGCCCTTTATGGCTTCCTCCGGGACCGGGGTTCGTGGAAGACGTATGCATTCACGGGATTCATCCTGCTGTTCTGTCTCGTCGGGACGATCGCAGCCATTCAGACGGGTGTCGGCCTGTCTGCCATCATCTTTCAGAATCGCGCCTATCTCATCACCTTCCTGATCCTCTTCATTGTCGGTCAGTGGAAGATGAATCAAGAGGATATCCGGTATTTCATTCACCTCTCCATTGTGATGGGGTCCATCCTTTCTCTGCACGGAATCATGGAGTACCTCTTTTCCAGGACACTTCTTGTTCCGGAGGCATGGAGGAACTGGAATCTGTCTTCTGTCAATGAGATGAGGGTGTACGGCCTGACGGCGAATCCGAACGTACTTGGTACATATTTATCCATTTGTCTCTTTATCACCCTTTATGTCCTGTCCGTTGCGAAGCGATGGCGAATCATTTACGTCCTTGCCTCCATCCTGATGCTCGGCACCCTCTGCCTCACCTACTCCAGGGGTTCGATCCTGGCCTTCGGGGTTGCCTTCATCGTGTATGTTCTCTGGAAAAGGGCTTGGAAAATGGGAGCGGGACTGATTCTATCCATTGTATTGGGGCTCTTCCTCATCTATTACCCTGCCGGTATTGCACGGGAAGAGATCGACGCACATACGATAAGCGATGGGCATTTGCCCGATGTTCCACAAGAAGAAGTTGAGCCTGACAGCGTACCGCCACCGAATGAGCGGTCATCTGCATTCTCCAACCGGTTCAAGGAGATCTTCTCTGATGACATCATTGAGAAAAGCAGTCAGTGGGGCCGGCTATATGTGGTATTCAAGGGGCTTGATATCTATCTCATGAATCCGGTGATCGGGACAGGGTTCGGGACGTTCGGGGATTCGGCGACACTGAGCTACGGGACGCCGATTGCCGAGACGTATCAGCTTCCCGACAGGATGTACTCGGATAACCAATACATCCAGCTTCTTGTTCAGACCGGTACGCTGGGGACAGTAAGCGTCCTCGCATTTGTGGTGGCGATCTTCATCATCACGTGGAAGAGGAGAAAAGACCCCGTTGCTCCGGTGCTTTTCTGCCTGACCCTGGCGACATTGCTCATGGCCCTGTTCTATAATGTACTGGAGGAGAAGATTCTTACGCTGTACTTCTACTCCCTACTGGGCTATTTCCTTACGAAAGAAAGGACGCCCCATTCTCTTGAAAAATGAGGAATTCATATGAAATCGCTCACCAAAGCCGTCGGGCTTGTCACGATCATCTCCGGTCTCGGAAAACTGCTCGGATTCGCACGGGAGAGCATCATTGCGGCGTACTTCGGCACATCTGACGTAGCAGACGTGTTCTTCGTCTCAAGTCTTGTCCCGACCCTGCTCTTCACAGCGATCGGGACGGCGATCCAGGCAGGGACGATTCCCCTCTTCATGGAGGCACGCGGACGGAGTAAGAGGGAATCACGGGAGCTCATGAGCCTACTCGGCACGTTTTTCCTCGTCATTTCCCTTGCCTTCATCGCGGTGACGCTCCTCTTCACGGAGCCACTCATGAAGCTGATGGCACCGGGCTTCACCCCGGGTCAGCTTGATCTCGCCGTGGAACTGACACGGATCATGATCCCGAGCATGATTTTCCTGACGTTGACCGCCATCTCGACTGGGGTACTGAACGCGAACAAACAGTTCGTCCTCCCAGCCTTCACGTCGACGGTTCAGAATGTGGTCATCATCCTGGCAACCGTCCTCCTTACAAATACGTACGGCGTGTACGGTTTGGCCGCCGGTGTCCTTATAGGCGCTGCAGGACAGTTCTTCATCCAATATCCTTCGTTCAGGAAAGAAGGGATCGGATTCAATTTCGCCTTCACGGAGAATAAAGAGCAAATCAAGCGAATCATGATCCTGTTTTATCCGATCATCATCGCGGCGATTTCCATCCAGTTGAACAGCCTGGTGGACCGCATGGTTTCGTCGGGACTCGAAACAGGGAGCGTATCGGCCCTGAATTATGGGAACCGCCTATTGTGGCTCCCCCTCAGCGTGATCCTGACGCCGCTGATCACCGTCCTGTATCCTTCACTCGTAGAAGGGGCACTCGAGGGCTACAAGCGTTTTTTCACCATCATACATAAAGGGACGTCGATCATTCTGTTTGCCGGACTCCCCTTCACGGTGCTCCTTGCTGTGAGCGGAGATGATCTGATCCGTCTCGCCTTCGAGCGGGGAAGCTTTGATGCGGGCGCCACCTCCATCACCTTCCAGGCCCTCTTCTTCTATGGGATCGGCCTTGTCTTTTTCGCCCTCAGGGATTTCCTGATGAACGGATTCTATGCCCTGAAGAAGACGAAGATCGCCATGTACTCCTGTCTCGGTGCCGTCGCGGCCAATGTAGTCCTGAGCATCATCCTGGCACGGTTCATGGGCGTCGGGGGGATCGCCCTCGCTTCGAGCATCTCCATGCTCATCCAGTGCGTCGTGCTCTTCAGCTATCTATTGAAAGGGTACGGCGAAAAGAAGACCTACTCAAAGCAACTCGGGAAAGAATCAGGCAAGCTTCTCCTCGCAACGGCAGGAGCTTTAGCAGGAGCGCTTGTGGCTAAGTCCTGGCTCGCAGATGACCTGAATATCATCATCCACACGGTCATCATGACCGCCGTCATCTTTATCGTCTATTGTATGCTGGCCTTCCTCTTCAAGGTACAGGCCGTATCACTGCTCACCCAAAAGCTGAAAAGGAGCCGATAACCATGAAGATCCTTTTATCTACCATATTCGAATATCCTCACGAGGGAGGCCTCTCCACCCATGTGGCGACCCTTAAGAATGGCCTCGAGGCACTTGGCCACCAGGTGGACGTCCTTTCCTTCACCGATTTGAATCCCCTCGTGCGAAAGGCATACGCCCAGGCACCGGGATTCATCGCAAGTAAGATCAAACCGGGGTCCGGCCAGCTCATGAACGATCAGAATCGGATGACGCTGATCCATAAAGAATTGAACAAGCTCAAAGGACAGTACGACGTCGTGAACACCCAGGATGTTTATGCCACATTGGCTGCAGAAGGAACCGGCATCCCCGTCGTTGAGACGGTCCATGGCTACTATTCCTTCGAGGCCATCAGCCGCGGGGCAATCGCAGAGGGAAGCAAGGAAGACATCACTGTCCGCGAGCGCGAAAAAAGGGCCTACACCCTTGCCGACGAAGTGGTCACCGTCGATCAGCGGATCAAGGATTATGTGAAATCCATGTCTGGTGTTGAAGCGACAGCCATCAAAAATTTCATCGACGTAGAAGACTTCGATCCCGGGAAACTAGATCTATCAGGTATACGGGAGGAATTCGGCATCCCGACAGATAAGAGGATGCTCTTCGTCCCAAGAAGAATGACCGAGAAAAACGGGGTCATCTATCCGACCCTCGCCCTCAGGAAGGTCCTCGACCGCCATCCCGATACCGTCCTCGTCTATGCCGGGACCGGTGAACAGATGCCTGCCATCAAGAAGGAAGTCGAACAGCAGGGCCTTGAGGGTGATGTCCTCCTCCTTGGCACGGTGCCTCATGAAAAGATGAAATACCTGTACGGGACTTCGGACATCGTCCTTGTGCCGAGCGTCCATTCCTACGGTGTCGAAGAGGCGACCTCGATTTCCGCCCTGGAAGCGATGGGTTCAAGATCCCCTGTCATCGCAGGCGCCGTCGGCGGTTTGAAGGAAATCATCGAGCACGAAAAGGACGGTCTCCTCGTGACGGAGAAGGATGTGGACGGCCTTTCCGAAGCGATCCTGAAGGTATTGGGCTCACCCACATTCGCCGAACAGCTCGCCCGGAACGCCCGGACGAAGATCGAGCAGATGTACTCTCACCACTCCGCCGCCACACGGTTCGAAGAGATTTATATGAAAGCCGCCAACAAGGCTTGAGCCCACCGCTCGAGCCTTTTCTTATGGCGTATAATCCCACAGGGGGAATCATACACTAATTCCTATACTCTACTGGGATGTGACTGTATGCATACGCTTCGAAACCCACTCACGTACATAAATGAACTCCTGTATATCCTGCTCTTCTTCAAAGTGATCCTGTTTCACTCGTTCACCGATACCCCCTTATCAAGCGGAGTCTTTTCCACGTCCATCGGCTTCCTTCTTGCCTGCTACGGCCTGTCCTTTCTGTTCAGCGGAAAATGGCGACTTGCATTCAGTGGACTGATCTCCCTTCTTGTATCTTTTGTCTTCCTCTCGAATGCCGTATATCTCGATTATTACAGCTCCCCCATCACCCTATCGATCTTCGGACAGATGGCCAACCTGGGCGGTCTCGGGGATAGCATCACGTATTTATTCAAATTCCGGTACCTACTCTTTGTAGTCGACCTGGTCGTTCTGCCTTTCTTTCTATGGAGCACGTTTCCATACACGAAAAAAAGATCCATGGTGAAGGGCGTCATCCCCTTCCTCACCCTCGGTCTCCTCTTCCTGGTCATGAAGCCCGCAAAGCTCATATTTGTTGACGGCATGGAGAACCCGGTGCAAGCCTACGATTCTCTGGATCACGTTGTCCAATACGGTCTCATCGGCCATCACATGCTGGATTCGTATTCCTACGTAAGGGACCGGAACTACAAACTGAGCGATGATGACAGGAAGCGGATCGGGACGGTCTTCGCCGCTGAACGGGACCCGGCCGATCACCCTTATAAGACCTATGGAAAAGGCAAGAATCTCATCATGATCCAGGTGGAGTCCCTCCAAAGCTTCGTCCTGAACGAAGAAATCGGGGGCAAGGAAATCACCCCGACCATGAACCGGATGATGAAGCACAGCCTGTCCTTCCCGCACTTTTACGCCCAGACGATCGCAGGGAACAGCTCTGACGCCGAATTCTTGACGCAAACCGCTCTATACCCTTTAAAGTCCGGATCGGTCTTCTTCCGCTATCCGTCCAATACGTACCGCAGCATCGGAAACTCACTTAAAAAGGACGGGTATTCCACCCTGGGCGTCCATGCAGACGAGAAGACGTTCTGGAACCGTCATCTGATGTATCCGTCCCTCGGCTTTGAGGACTACAAGACCATCGAACAGTTTCCCCAAAAGGAACTGGTTGGGATGGGAGTCGGCGATAAAGAAATGTTTACGGAAACGGCGGGCATATTGAAGGAGCAGCCCTCCCCCTTCTACTCCCTGATCGTCACCCTGACCAATCACATGCCGTATGACCTTCCTGTGGAGAAGCAGTCCCTCTCCCTCCCGAAAGAAGTGAACGGTACCCTGCTCGGGGATTATCTCCAGACCGTGCGCTACACCGACGAAGCCATCGGGTTGTTTTTAAAGGAACTGGAATCCGATGGACTGCTCGAAGACTCCATCATCGTACTGTACGGCGATCACAACGGAATCTTTGAGCGCGACAAGTCCCTGATTGAGAAATGGAAGGGCAAATCGATCTCTACCGAGGAATGGTACCGGGAATACGCCACTGTGCCGTTCATGATCTACAACCCAGGCATAAAAGGAAAGGAAATCGATGCATATGGCGGCCAGGTGGATGTGTACCCGACGATTGCCTCCATCATGGGGACCTCCTATACATCGGGGCTTGGTGAAAACCTTCTTGGTTCACCGTCCGGGACCGTCGTGATCCCGAGCGGTGGGTATGTGACGAAGTCGTTAGTGATCGGGAAGGATGGGATAGTGGAAGGATTGGGAGAAGAGGAGAAGGAAATGCTGAGCACTTCGGAGTTGATTATTAAAGGGAATTATTTGCATGATAGTGAATGAGAACGCACAGAATAAAACGTTAACATCCCTTGATATATTTACTTAACACAACAAGCTAACAGTAGGTTGGTATATAATTCAACAGCAAATTCCCACACTGATTTTTGTAGTGCGGTATGATTTTCTTCCTTTATAAAAAAGGATCCTTACAGTGCACAATCTAAATCATTTATTCCAAGCTCAGGACCCCTGGGCTTTTTTGAATTCTTCTGACTCACCACTGTAAGCGTCATCGGTGCAATACTTTACAAGAAGCTTCAAACACTATATTCCCTTCGACTCATTTTCACAAAATTCGACATTTTCACTTCTTTTTTAAATGAAACTTTAGACTTATTTCTTTCGGTCCTTAGATTGAAATATACATGTTAAATAAACTCACTTATATTTCACTTTCACAAAAAACAAGGGCAAAAAGAATTATTAACGGAAGTACTTTTTACCATTAACCCCATACTAATCTATGTCGACATATGGTAGAATGATTTTGTCATATAAGTAATTATTTTGTAGATTACTTAACTATTAACTCTAATGGAGGGATTATCAAAAGCATATGGTTTCTTACAAAAGAATATTTTCTTCTCTGCTTGCACTGTCATTGGTCTTCTCAGGATTTTCAACTTTAGCTCAGGCAGCGCCAAGTGATGCCGAACAAAAAGCCCTTGTCACAAACGTCGAAGATCGTGCTGTGATTCACGTATTCGAAGAACCTTCTGAAGACAGCGACATCCTATCCGACCTAGATGCGGAAACAGAAGTCACTATTGTCGCGGAAGAAGGACTTGATCCTATCTTCTCAAAAGTTTCTTTCAAGAACAAAGAAACCGGTGAAGATGAGACAGGGTACATATTGACGGAAAATCTCACATTCACAGAACCTGATGTACCATCAGAATTACCTGCGGATGATGTAGAATCAGGCCTTCCTGCAGAAGAATCGCCGGATGTTTCTGAAGGTCCTTCAGCAGACGAAAATTCGGAAGAATCTGACGAATTTCAAGAAGAGAAGGAATCAGGCGTAACCGAGGATGGAGAATCTTCCAAAGATGGGACTATTGTTCCAGAATCCAACGATAGCGACCAGGATGTCGAAGACGCTGAAGAGGATGCGAATTCTGATGAAGATAAATCGACATCGGATGACATCGCTCCTGCAAAGCGAACCATGATGGCGTCGGTTCAGCCTAAGCTGACATTCGAGGACGGTGGAACAACCTATCAAGGAATTGCCTTGAAGAGTCCTACTGCTATTTATGAGACTCAATCCTCAAGTTCCAAAAAGATTAAAACCTATGCACAAGGCAGCCAACTTTATTACAAAGAGTTAAACAAAGACTGGTATATTGCACTTGTGTACATTAAAGGCAATGCCACAACTGGATTCATATCAAAAAAGGATGTCACCAACCTTCCTGCCAGCCAGTCTGACCTTAGAGGGGTAGCTATCAGTCCTACCAAGATTTACTCAAAGGC
This sequence comes from Rossellomorea marisflavi, assembly GCF_022170785.1. NCBI lineage: Bacteria > Bacillati > Bacillota > Bacilli > Caryophanales > Bacillaceae > Rossellomorea > Rossellomorea marisflavi. The sequence goes on from NZ_CP081870.1 coordinate 3,890,071, forward strand.
ATCTACCGGCTCAAGTGTCCTGAAAAGTTACAGTCAAGGAAGTATCCTTTACTACAAAACCTTGATTCCTGGGTGGTATGAGTGTTTTGTTTATATTAACGGCGTTAAAACCTCCGGATATATCAACGCAAAAGACGTGTCTTCCATTTCGGCCAATCAAAAAGACTTAAAAGGAATTGCCAATCTTTCTTCTACACCTATTTACACCAAAGCTTCCTCTGATTCAAAAGCATTGAAGAGTTACCCTAAGGGCAGCATCCTTTACTACAAAACCTTTATTAACGGTTGGTACGAGTGCTTTGTATATGTCAACGGCGTCAAAACGACGGGATATATCAACGCTTCCCATATCACAGATTATCCAACCAACCAAAAGGATCTAAAAGGAATCGCCAATCTTGACTCAACACCAATTTATAGTAAGTTATCAACCGATTCAAAAGTGCTAAAAAGCTACTCGAAAGGCAGCATCCTTTACTACAAAAGCTTTATCGATGGTTGGTATGAGTGCTTTGTATATATCAATGGCGTCCAAACGTCCGGATATATTAACGCTTCTCATGTTGTAGATTTCCCGACCGATCAAAAGAGCTATCAAGGGGTTACACTTAAATCTCCAACGAAAGTGTATAAAAAGAATACCTCCTCTTCCTCTGTAGTAACATCTATTGCCCAAGGAGAAGAACTTACGTATAAGTCCTTCACAAGTGGGTGGTTCGAAGTTCAAGTTACTGTTAATGGAGCAAAAGCAACAGGTTACATCGCTTCAAGTGATGTCGAGAAGACCCTTCCATCAGGAGATCAACTCAAAGGACCTGCATTAAAGAGCTCTACTCCTGTTTACAGCAGGGCTTCCACTTCATCTTCGGTCTTAAAGAGCTATCCACAAGGAAAAGTTCTACTGTATGAAGCATTTTCTTCATCATGGTATAAAGCTGTAGTATTTATTGATGGAAATCCCAAAACAGGTTACATCAATAAAAAGGATGTAAAGACTCTGGGCACAGATGTCATCCAAGATTCTACCGATTATGGCATCACCTTAGATGAAATGTTCCAAAAACAAATGAAGACGAATCCTCAAACGGATCTCTATCGTAACGAAACGAAATATATCTGGTCTTCGTATATTGATAAAAATGGAAGGATTACGGAAGATAGAGTGAATGTTCGTTCACATCCTTCAACGTCATCCGATAACTACATTTTAGGAACCGTCAATAAAGGGACCCAAGTAATTGTCAAAGAGAGACAGGGCGACTGGGCACGCGTGCAAGTAACATGGATTAATGCGAAAGCAAGCGATGTACTCCCATATATCGATCCTACTAAAGTAACCTTCGGTTCTAAACAATACTATCAGTTCCTTAAGCTCTCTACTCCAGCCTACATCAGCGTTGCTGAAACGAATCAGAAAGTCCTTAAAGGTAAGGGAATTCTGGATGGGAAAGGCCAAGTTTTTGTAGATGCGGCTAATATGTATGGCATCAATGAAATTTATCTCATGTCTCACGCACTACTTGAAACAGGTAACGGTGGATCTGAATTGGCTAAGGGTGTAACCTACAAAGGACAAACCGTCTACAATATGTTCGGTTATGGAGCCTACGATGCCTGTCCGGTGGACTGTGGAGCGAAATATGCATTTGACCAAGAGTGGTTCACTCCTGAAGCAGCTATTTATGGCGGGGCGAAGTTAATCAGTCAGGGGTACATTTACCGTGAGAACGGTATGCAACAAGATACCCTATACAAAATGAGATGGGAACCTTCTGTTTCTCATCAGTATGCTTCTGATATCGGCTGGGCCGTCAAGCAAGTAGATAGCATCTACAGTATCTACTCGTTATTGGAAAACTACACATTGCATTTCGACCTTCCATATTATAGTGTCAAATAATACCTGCCTGACATAAAGACATCCCGAAAGTTAGAGTAACGTCTAGCTTTCGGTTTTTTTATTTCATTTTAGAGATCTCGATCATAAAAAAACTGGCATAAGGATGGTTTAACACCATCCTTATGCCAGCAGCATATGTCTTCAATCACTTTATATTCACTTAATCGAATACTTAATCATTTCTACGACATTTTTACTGGAACTCCCTCTAGAATACTCATTCCATTTATGAGCAAAGCCCTCTACTTTATCAAGATCATATACTCCATCACGAATAATCTCATATACCTGTTCTGTAGTCGACGCTACAGGACCAGGTAAATCAGATTCGAACTCTTTCCATACTCCACGTTCCTTCTTATATGCTTCAAAGTCCGGAAAGAAAAAAACAATCGGACGATTCAACAATGAATATTCAAATGGAATCGAAGAATAATCCGTGATAAGAAGATCGGCCACAAACAGTAGATGGTTTAGATTATGATGGTGAGAGACGTCCATTACTCTGTCATCAACACCCGCTAAATCAAACCGATCGCTTATTGCCGGATGTAATTTAACCAGCAAGACATAGTCCTCTGATAAAGAATTCATCAACATCTTTACATCAAGTAGCATATTGAATCGAGAGAGGTCAGATTCTCTATAAGTAGGGGCGTATAATAAAATTTTCTTCCTTTGGAATTCAGGATATTGCTCAAAGAACTTCTTCTTCAAGATATCCCTTTTCACCGTATCAAAAAACACATCTGTACGGGGAATTCCGGTCTTAACCAATACTTCATCTGCTGTTCGAAATGCTTTCTTATAAATATCACCCATCGAATCGGAACCTATAAGCACTTTCGTGAAACGGCTATACACCCGACCAAAGCGAAAGATGGCTCGTTCACTGCGTTTTTGGATTGAGGGATCTTCAAATCCAAACTTTTTGACCGCACCGTTAGCATGCCAAATTTGTACGCACTCTACACCCTTCTTGAACTCTGTCTTAGCAAGAAATCCATAATAATTATCTACAAATACAACTTTTGATGTAGCTAAATGAAAAATTGATCGCACAAAATGCAAAGGCTTTTTTATTTCAAACACCAACGTTGTTGCATTCTTCCGATTGGAAAACACCTTAAACATTTTATCGGTAGTCAAAAAAACAGTACGACAAGAAAGATCTTGTCGTACCATTTCATCATGGATACGCTTGTTGTTTTCACTAAAAGATACAACAAACACCACTTTGTTTTCCAAACTGAAGAGTTTGCATATCCTAAATAATACTGTGAATACTAAAAGATAAAGCGTAACAGCAAGTTCTCTAGCCATTGTTCACTGTCAGCAGATCCTCTTTAATCTTTGATGTAGAAATCCCAATCGTCCTAGGAAGATAAACTACTTCACAATGTTCTTTAAGGAAATCAAACTTTCCTTCCCAATCATCGCCCATAACAAAGACATCGATGTCATTATTGATTACATCACTGACTTTTTGTTCCCAATCGTTTTCAGCAATGACTTCGTCCACATAGCGAATTGATTCAAGAATCATTTTTCTGTTTTCAAAGCTATGGTAAGATTTTTTATTCTTAAGTTCATTGAATTCATCTGAAGAAATGGCCACTGTCAAATGGTCACCCAGCTTCTTTGCACGCTTCAACAGGTTAATATGTCCCCAATGTAACAGATCAAAAGTACCGTAAGTTATAACCTTCTTCATTGCAAATCCTCCTTGATAAATTTCACTTATTTTATTTAAAACTATAATGATGATCTATATGGCATTTGTTATAAGGTCTAATTTCATAACAATAGTGTAATTGTAACGCTACTAGTTTACAAGAAGTTTATGAGAAATTTACAATCATATTATACCGTAATTTGTCTAATATTGTAACTTCCCCATTCTAATCAATTTTAAATGAGATAACCTAAGTTATCAAGGTCTGTTATGTGAAAGTTAAGTGAACGCAAACCAACTAATAAGTGTATTACCCAAAACTTACTATAGATAGTCTTTTTCTTTTTTTATTTTTCGTTTCTCTATTCAAATGTTGAAATACTGGTCCCCACTCGTTTAAAAAGCATTCTATTTTCTTTACCTATTTCTTTCTACATTTAAGAACTGTATGCTTTAATGGTAGTATTGTGCGAATGTTCATATGTTTATGAAGTTATCCAGTTGTAAATATAGATATTAGTCCAAGTTGCCATTTATGAAGGTGATTATCGACAAAAGCACATTTAAACGTTGATAATTTTTTCATGGAAGAAGGTTCACCACCTCCAAAAGTTACTATTAATTCACAGCTAAAAACCTTACCAAAATATGAATATATAATAAGGAAGTTAACAAAATCCAGAACCATCCGTACTTAGCAAAAATCAAACTGACGATCGCGTGAGTATTTCCAAGTTAGAAGGGGAGTATACGATGGAAACAGATATTCAAAAGCATAAGACTGATGAATTAAAAGAATTATTGATGATTGAACAGAATCATGACACATATACATACCAGGGCCACCTCTCAGATGAGCGATTCTGTGTGATTTCATTAGTAACCAAGCCTCGAAGTCAGGCAAAGAATCTATCTAAACTTACAGATAACCACTCTGAAAAACCTGGTACGTTTCATTTTCCATTTACCTTTGAGGAGTTTTTGGAAAAAACCAATTACGAATACCAAGATTCAACTGAGACGTATGACTTGTTCTTACAAGTCTTGGTAAAAAGTGATGTCTTAAATGAAAAGAAATACAAAAAGCTGCGAAAACATGCTGTTGAAGAAGAACATCATTCTATACTTCAACTCCGGATGGGTAATTTCAACAAAACGAAACGGCTTCGTGACACTTCACTTACTTACAAGGATCAAACGCTTGCGAATTATGTGACCGTCAAAGGGAATGTATCATTGTTGCTCAACAAGGACATCCCTCTATCTTGTAAGCCACAAATTCACGAGCTCTCTTCATCAAAAGGAGCATTAACTATCCGCGGACATCTTTACAGTGCCAATGCCTATATTGAGCATTCGCAGTTGCTGTTAAGCGGGAGGAATAGCGAAAAGAGCTTCGAATCATCTGTGACAATAAATTGGTCCGATCTGACTGAAGAACATTTCGGATTATACACGTTTACTTTTGAGTCCACCGTACATTTTGAAGCTATAAATGATGGGGATATCCTTCCACAAGATACGTTTGATTTGCACTTAATCAATACATATTCAGGAATAAAAGAACCTAATTTGGTCAGACTGGGTAAACCTATCAAAGAACTTCACGATGCAATTCCGGACACGCACCATTTTCACGGAACCAAGGTAGGCGTGATCAGTCCTTTCTATACGTTTAAAGGCAGTAACTTATCATTTGACGTAATTAAATTTAACAGATTTACATACGAATATTTAGAATATAAACTTAGCAAAAGCAGAGAGACTGACAAAGACATCTGGATTATAGGAGAGAGACCTTATAAAGCGCAAGATAACGGTTATTTTTTCTTCAAATATATGCGAGAGAACTACCCGAAAAAGAAAGTCTATTATGTAATAGAAAAGGATTCTCCAGACTTGGATAAAGTTAAGGAACTTGGAAACATCCTTTACTTTAAATCAAGAAAGCACATTAAATATATGTTGATGGCTGATGTCATTTTGTGTACCCATCATGCAGACTTCCTTTACCCCATACGTTCTCAAAGATTTAAAAATGCTGTTGCTGCCAAGAAAGTTTTTCTTCAACACGGGATCTTAGGAACCAAGAATATTTTAGCTAATTATGGAAAAGACGCGCACTCTTTTGAAACTGACTTATTTCTAGTTAGTTCTGAATTTGAAAAGAAAATTGTGGTCAATGATTTCAACTATCTTCCAGCTGAAGTCAAAGTTACAGGACTATCCAGATTTGATTCTTTATTAAATCCCGATGTGCCTCCCAAGAATCAACTACTCATCATCCCAACCTGGAGAAATTGGCTAAGCGAAAAAGAAACATTCGTAAAAAGCGAATATTATTCAAGATACTTGGCTCTTCTACAATCAGAAGAACTAAGAACCTTTTCAAAAAAATACTCAATGGAAATATTGTTTTGTTTGCACCCAAATATGCAACAGTATACCAACCTATTTGAACAAGACGGGGTCACCATCGTTCATCAGGGTGATCGAGATGTACAAGTTCTCATGAAAGAGAGTAAGCTAATGATTACAGATTACTCAAGTGTGGGCTTTGACTTTAGTTTTCTTGATAAACCGGTCATCTACTATCAATTCGATCGAGAGAAATTCCTTGGGAAGGACCCTTCTCATTTGAATTTGGATCAAGACCTTCCTGGCTCAATCGTTTTGAATCAAGAGGACTTGTTTGAAACGTTAAGTCTTTATGGAAAAAGTCATTTTGCTATCAGCGAAGAAAGCAAGAAAAGAGCTGAGAAATTCTTAACCTATAGAGATAGGCATACAAACGAAAGGATATTAAAAGCCGTTTCTTCGCTAACATCCTCCTGACCATATAACGATCCATGCTCTGTGGAACATGTGACTTTTTGACAGTCCCTGTCCACAGAGCATGTTTGGATTTACACTCAAAGCATTTCTTTCATTTTCGTATCAAAATAAGTTATCTATTGAAGATTTATTCTTTTTATTGCAGAATAGTCTTGACCCTTAGAAGGGGAAATTAGATAAGATCAATGAGAACTTATAAAAGTAGCTAAGAGAGGAATCACTATGAAATCAGCCGTCACTGTTTTAAAAGAGCAACTATCTAATTTTTATCTCATACAAAGACTTTCTCTATACGAATTAAAAAGTAACAATAAAAATAATCTACTTGGAATGCTTTGGGAAGTGATAAACCCAGGAATTCAAATTGCTATCTATTGGTTTGTTTTTGGGTACGGTTTAAAAACAGGAGGACAAGGAAGAAGCGCTGTTGGTGATGTACCATTCGTCATATGGCTACTAGCTGGAATGGTGGTCTGGTTCTTTATCAGTCCGGCTATTGTTCAATCCTCCAAATCGGTTTATACACGTATACGAATGCTCTCTAAAATGAGTTTTCCCATGAGCGCTATTCCGTCATACGTCATTATGTCGAAGTTTTACCCGCATCTCTACCTTACAGGAATCACCATCATCATTTTTCAATTTATGGGGTATCCTATCAGTGTCTATTATCTGCAACTACCCTACTTCATGGTATCTGTCATCGCAGTAGTCTTTGCCATTTCTCTCATTACTTCGACACTTTCCACCATGATTCGAGATGTGCAAATGGTTGTTCAATCCCTCATTCGGATGCTTTTATATTTAACCCCTATTCTTTGGAATATGGAGGGGATATTCAAAGGAAAAAATGACCTGCTATTAACAATCATGAAGCTAAATCCGTTTTACTATATTGTAGAAGGCTATCGGAGTTCGTTATTGGGTAAAGGTTGGTACTTCGTTGAACATGCCCAATACACCTTATATTTCTGGGGATTAGTACTTGTATTATTTATGTTTGGCTCCTTTATTCACGTTAAATTCAGAAGACATTTCGTTGATTTTCTATAAATGAAAGTAGAGGATACTATGGAAAAATCTGTGATTGCAAAAGATGTCACAAAAAAATTTAAACTTTATAATAAGTCCTCCGAACGCCTTCTTGACATGATTTTGCCCAAGAGTTTCGGTGAGGATTTTTATGGTTTACGCGGAGTAAGCTTTGAAGCTAATAAGGGAGATATTATTGGTTTTGTTGGTGTCAACGGATCAGGAAAGTCCACACTTGCCAATATCTTAGCTGGAATCATCCCAGAGACCTCCGGGACTGTAGAAGTCAACGGGAAGACGGCCCTTATTGCCGTTTCTGCCGGGTTGAACAACCAACTATCAGGACGGGAAAACATCGAATTGAAGATGCTGATGCTTGGATTTAATAGAAGTGAAATCAAGAACCTTGAAGAAGAAATCATTGAATTTTCCGAGCTGGGTAAATTTATCGACCAGCCTGTAAAATCCTATTCGAGTGGGATGAAATCTCGTTTAGGCTTTGCAATATCTGTTCATATTGACCCTGATATTTTGATCATAGATGAAGCACTTTCAGTTGGAGATAAAGCTTTTGCTGAAAAAAGCTTGGAAAAAATGTATGAGTTTAAAGAAAAGGGAAAAACGATGTTTTTTGTAAGCCACTCGATTGGACAAATGAAGAAGTTCTGCGAGAAAATCCTTTGGCTGGAATATGGAGAAGTAAGGGCCTTTGGATCTGTTGAAGAAGTCATCCCTCAGTACGAAAAGTTCTTTAAAGATTATAAAGCCATGTCAAAGGCCGATAAGAAAAAATTCAGAGAAGAAGCTATGAAGAAACAAAGCGGTTTGACCGTATAAATAGATTCATTAAGCCTGTAGAACCTGCCTCATTCCAGACAGCTTCTACAGGTTTTTTCTGTATCGGATTAAACGAAGAGCAAAAAGTGAAGACGTTATCAATAGCCCAAACAAAGCAGTTTTTTATAAGTAAGAGAAATTGGGTATACTAGATGCAACCTAAAAATTAGTATGTTTTTTTACAATTGGAATAGGATTATATTACAACTTTTTATTCTGGCAAATCTTCATATATAATACCTTTTAGGACAAATTGTTCTTATCTAGAGAGGAGCAGAGGACCTTAATGACTGACCACGATTTTCATAATAGACAGCTTACATCTTTAACTATTAAAGAGACTCCTGAAGGTCGGTATCTGTCTTTTGAAACTAGCTTTTTAAAGACATTCATAACTTCCTTTACACGTTTCCATTTTTGCTTACTAGTGAGGGGAACTGAGGATTTTATACAGTTTGATGCCGAAAAAAAGCCTTTTGAAGATGAAACAATGGATATATTAACTGGGGAACTGCACCTGGAACCTCATTTAAAAAATCTCAAACCGGGCGTTTATTGGGATCTTTGTCTTATAGGAGAATCCAATGGAGAATGGAAATACACAAGGATTAAAGCCGGCATGGAAGACATCAGGCTTAATTCATTTCCATATCACAACGATATCTTTATTCCATACCGAACAAAAAAAGGGAATGTGTCCTTTAAGTTATCCCCTTCCACCCCCATTTCCATGGTAGAAGATTTGAAACTTACGGATGGCGGGGTCATTAAACTTACCGGATATGCCGTGTATTTACCTGAAACAAAAGGGGATGTCAAGGTTGTATCCAAGAATCTTGTCATAACTAATCATCTGACCGAAGATGAAATAATGGTTCCTCTGGAGAATGAAATTCGTCAAGATCTAACTGAACGATATGCTAGAGGTAATGATGATTACTCTACGAGTGGATTTTATGGTGAAGTTACTCTTCATTCCTTTAATAATCAGCCTAGTAACAATTACTATAAATTTTTTGTTGAAATTGCCATTGAAACTTCTGAAGGAATTCAACATATTCGCAGTAAACGTCTGAAGTTCCAACCTAGGAACGCCACCTCAAAAAATCAAGAAACCACTGTAAGGCTTAAGGGAGCCTCGTGGAAATTACGTGTGAAACCTACGAAAAAATCAGATTTTCTGTCTGTCAGGATGTATCAATACAAGCCGCTGAGACAAATTGCCGGAAAGGCAAAGAGGTTTCTATTGCGGGTTAAACAAGGTAAGACTGTCAAAAGGGCTTACAAAACAGCTTTTGTTCTTCTCGGAAAGCTCCCTGCTAAAAAGAAACAGGTGGTATTTGAGAGCTTTCTTGGAAAACAGTACAGCTGCAACCCCAGGGCGATATACGAATATATGGAAGAACATCATCCAGAATACGATATGTATTGGAGCATCGATCCCCGAAGTGCCGGAGTGTTTAAAGGAAAAGGGTTGAACACCATCAATCGTTTTTCGATCCCATGGCTCTTTAAGATGGCTCGTTCAAAGTATTGGGTTTCTAATAGCCGTTTGCCAATTTGGATACCGAAACCTAATCACACAACTTATCTGCAAACATGGCATGGTACACCACTAAAACGCCTTGCCGCTGATATGGACGAGGTTCATATGCCGGGTACAAATACGGCAAAGTACAAACGGAACTTCCTGAAGGAATCAAGCCGATGGGATTACCTGATCTCTCCAAATCGATATTCATCAGAAATATTTTCCAGGGCTTTTGGCTTTGAGAAGGACATGATTGAATCGGGCTACCCAAGGAACGATTTCCTTCATAACGCCAATAATGCTGAGACGATGTACTCGTTGAAGAAACGTCTAGACTTACCACTGGATAAAAAGGTGATCCTCTATGCACCTACCTGGCGCGACAATGAGTTCTATGCAAAGGGTAAATACAAGTTCAATCTTAAGCTGGAGCTTGATAAGATGCAAGAAGAGCTTGGCGATGAGTATATCGTCCTTCTCCGCATGCACTACCTGATTGCCGAGAACCTCGATATCACACCGTTTGCCGGATTTGCGTACGATGTATCGCATCACACGGATATCAGCGAGCTGTACCTTATCTCTGATCTTTTGATTACCGATTATTCGTCTGTGTTCTTCGATTATGCGAATCTTGGACGTCCTATGATTTTCTATGTATACGATATCGAGAATTATCGCGATACGCTTCGCGGGTTCTACTTCGACTTTGAAGCACAGGCACCAGGTCCACTGGTGAAGACGACGAAAGACGTCATTCGCCATATTCAACACCCGGATCCGGCATCCCAAGCCAACTTCGATGCGTTCTATGAAAAGTTCTGTTACCTCGAAGACGGAGAAGCCAGCAAACGAGTTGTCGAAAAAGTGTTTAAAACGAAATAAATGTGGGTAAAGGACGCAGGTGATCCCTGCGTCCTTTTTTGTCGATTTTTCGCCCTTCCCTCCTAATTGCTCTTCCGTTATTCGGCACGTTGTGATAACACAGCCCAAAGTACTATTTCTTTTTACATTTTTGGTGATTTTACACCCTTTTTTCTATTAATTTATGGTAAAATGACAAAAAACTATCAATCTATACATAGAAGGAGAAACCCATTGAAAAAAACGATTGTAACATTTGCTGCTACCGCCGTTCTGTCTTCTACCTATGCATCTGCTGCCGCGGCAAGTTCGCACAAAGTAGAATCAGGAGACTCCCTATGGAATATTGCCCGTAAGTACAATACGTCTGTGTCGAACTTGAAATCGCTTAACAATTTGAAATCAGACATGATCTTCCCGAATCAGGTCCTGAAGGTGAATGCAAAAGCCTCCACTACACCGTCTAAACCTTCAGCGCCAGCGCCGGCTCCGTCTTCGCCAGCTAAAACCTATACGGTCAAATCTGGGGATACGCTGATTGCCATTGCCAACCGCCACTCCATTTCACTCGGTGAACTGCAGAAATGGAACGGGATCTCAAGTCACTTGATCTACCCAGGACAAAAACTATCGGTTTCATCCGGCGGATCCGGATCTTCTTCTCCGGCACCGGCACCGGCTCCTTCAAAGCCTGCACCGGCACCAGGTAACAGCGCAACAGGCTCTTACAAGGTTGTATCAGGGGATACGCTTTCCCACATCAGCCTCCGCTATAGCATGAGCGTGAGCGAGCTTAAGAAACTCAACGGACTGTCCGGAAATATGATTTATGTTGGGCAGACACTTAAGGTCAACGGAGGTTCTTCTTCCTCTCCGGCACCAGCACCTTCCAAGCCTTCACCATCAGCTCCTAAAGAAGATACGGTTACTTCCTTTGACGTCAACCGCCTTCTCTCAGCTGCAAAAGGACAGATCGGTAAACCTTATGTATGGGGTGGATCAACCACTGCAGGCTTCGACTGCAGCGGATTCATTTATTATGCCTTCAACCAGGCAGGCGTAAGTATGTCCAGAACGTCTTCAGAAGGATACTACAGCCGCTCGTACTATGTCGACAAACCAGCAATCGGCGATATCGTATTCTTCTCGAATACATACAAAAAAGGCATTTCTCACCTAGGAATCTATGTCGGCAACAATCAGTTCATCCACGCGGGTGACAACGGCGTCGAAATCTCCAGCCTGAACAACTCTTATTGGAAATCAAAATTCGACAGTTTCAAACGCTTCTACAGTCTTTAAACACTACCCGGTACTATGTTCCCAACAGGGATGGAAATGTACTACTCGGCAGTGCAAACCGGTTGCCCCCTTGGCAGCCGGTTTTTTCGTGTGCGAAGGTGTCAGTATTTGCCGAATAATATTTCGCTTTTGCGTCAAGAAATATATTCCAATTAAGAGAGTTATGTGGTTTAATTAATTGATTTTACTAATAGGATATTGGAGGATACTATGAGGAAAAAGTTGATCAAGAGTTTACTAGCTTTGATTGTGATTTTCAGTGTTTGCCTGCCACAGCTCCCACAAGCAAACGCTGCAACGGTGATTGAAGAATTGCCGCTTGCCATGTCGGAATTAACAGAAGGGAGTTTTACCGGTGATGATCATGTTCAGTGGTATAAAATCACCCCTGGAAATGATACTGTCGAACAGTTTACACATCTGAGAATCAAGCTTGAATCCCAATCTGAGGTGAACATGAGTATTTACTCAAGCCTCGAAAATGCCACCGATGACAATACGTTCGAACAATATAGAGGCTATTCCTATAATCAGGAAACCGCGTCCATCGACTTCCCGATCTCGTGGGTGGGTCCTTACTATATCAAACTCGAAAGCTATGTAGAAGAGGATGAAGACGGCAATCTGCTGCCTAACCCTTATAAAATAAGCTACGACGGCGTATCCCTCCCACCTTCTAATGGGGCTGTAGGAGAAGAATGCCCTGCAGAACTCAGCGTCGAGAAAAAGAAAAATGGAAAAGTGATTTTGTCCGACCTTCGTTCGATTCGTGAGAATCTGCTTTCCAAAACAGATAATGGAAAAGAACTGACGGCCGTATATTATAAGTCCGCTCCATTCATCACGTCTAAAATGCTGTTTGATAAAAACCTGCGTGAAGACGTGTATGCAAACCTATCCATCTTGAAAAATCTTTTGAGTGATACCGCGAAGAACGGCGGATCAAGTACGTACGCAATCTCTGACAAAGAGCAGGAAGCCATCAGCAACCTGTACACGATCGCTCATGATGCCGTACCGGGCCCTCTGAAGACACAGCTTGAAAACTCCGTTAAGAATGTGGATCTTTCGAAGTTAACCGGCACATCCGTTTCACAAGTAGTCTCAAAAGCAGGTCTCAGCACCTCAAGTTCAACCACTGATCCTTCCCGCCTGATCGTGAAAGTAAAGGACGGTCAGCCAACAAGCCGCGTAAAATCCAAAGTAGAGACTTACGGAATCAAATCCGTGGACGACCTGTCCAAAAAAGAGTTGAAATCAGATCGCTTCCTTGTCGTGGAAGTAAAGAATAATGGTAAAGGGTTCTCGGCTAGTTCGAAAACAACGGCCAATCAAATCGCCAAACTACCTGAAGTCGAATTCGTAGAGCCGGTACAGACCTACAAGGCTCTATCCGCAGACGTTCAGTATGAGCATCAATGGTCGTTAAATAACGGCGAGAAAAAAGGCAGCGATATCGGGTTTGAAGCCCTTGAGAAACTGTTGAAAAATAAGAAACTAGACAAAACTGTGATTGCCGTTGCTGATACTGGTGTCGATCACACCCTTGCAGACCTTTCAGGTAATGTCCTTGTAGATAAAGGATACAATTTTGTGGATCGTAACGATGATGCCATGGATGACAATGGCCACGGGACACATGTATCTTCCATCATTGCAGCAAAGTCCGATAATCATTACTCCATGGCCGGGATCAATCCATATGCTGAAATCCTGCCGATCAAGGTGCTTGATTCATCTGGTGGCGGGGATACCGAACAGATCGCAGCCGGGATCATGTATGCAGCCGATAATGGAGCCAAGGTGCTGAACCTTAGCCTTGGAGGCGGATACAGTCGTACGATTGAATATGCCCTGCGTTATGCAAGTGACAAAGGCGTGACCATCGTAGCCGCAAGCGGTAATGACGGGATGGAGGAACTGAACTACCCTGGTTCTTCTAAATATGTAATCGCAGTCGGTTCAACCAGCAAATTTGATATCGTTTCCGATTTCTCGAATTACGGAAAAGGGTTGGATCTTGTAGCGCCTGGTTCGGACATCCCTGCCCTCCTTCCAGACGGGAACGTCACCTACATGAGCGGAACATCCATGGCGACACCGCATGTTGCCGCAGTAGCCGGTCTGCTCCTTTCTCAGAAACCAACGATGAAGGCTTCTGAAGTGCAGGCACTGCTGAATAAGACAGCCGTCGATGTCGCTTTCGACGAACAGGATAACCCGTATACTGGAGAAGAAGACTATTGGGATGAAGAAGTAGATGGTCCATACCCTGTCGAGGTCTTACCGCCTGGATACGATCACGTATCTGGATATGGACGCTTGGATGCGTTCAGTGCCGTCAGTACACTTGACCTGGGGGCAACCATCAATCCGATCCTTAATAACTCAAAAGCCGTTACAGGGAAAGCCAAAAACGGATCTACAGTAGAAGTATGGAACGGGAAAAAGTCACTTGGCAAGGGAACCGTCAAATCCGGCTCCTACAGCGTGGCCATCCCGGTACAAAAAACCGATCAGATCCTGACCGTAGTCATTACAAATGGCATTGCTAAGACTTCTGTAAAACAAGTCGTAGAAAAAGCACCGGATAAACCAAAAGTTAAAAAAGTAACCAATAAAGATACCACCCTGTCAGGTACGGCCCAGGCAAACCTGAAAGTGAATATTAAAAATGCTTCCCGCAAAGTCATCGCAACAGGGAAAGTCGATAAAAACGGTTCATTCAAAGTAAAGATCCCCAAACAAAAAGAAAACGCGGTCCTCTACGTAACCGTACAGGACGGCTACAAAGAAAGCTCTGAAACAAAAGTGACCGTCATCGACGTCATCCCACCGGCTGCTCCAAAAGCAAAAGCAATCAGCGATAAGAGTACTTCCATCACCGGCACAACCGAAGCAAAAGCCCAGGTCGTCGCCAAGGTGAAGGGTAAACAGATCGCGAAAGCCAAAGCGGATGCAAAAGGGAAATTCACCCTTAAGATCAAGAAACAAAAAGCAGGTACCACCGTTGTCGTGACCGCGACCGATGCCGCAGGCAACACGAGCAAAGGCACAAACTTAAAAGTAGCAGACAAAACACCACCTGCTGCACCAAAGGTGAACAGCGTCAACAACAAAAGCACTTCCGTCAAAGGTAAGACTGAAGCCGGTGCCACTGTCACCGTCAAAGTGAAGAACAAAAAACTCGGTGAAGCCAAGGCCAACAAAAAAGGCGAATTCACCGTCAAAATCAAGAAACAAAAAGCAAAGACCGTCCTATCTGTCACAGCCAAAGACAAAGCAGGCAACGTAAGCAAGGCGAAAAACGTGACTGTGAAGAAGAAATAATGAGAAAAACCGCTCCGGGGTCATACCCCGGAGCGGTTTTTTTGCATAAAAAAAGACACCGGACCTTCTTCCTCCAATGTCATGCTGCTTCGTATTTCTTTGGTTTCTCCCGTTTCCGCAAGCGAAGGCCCACATAGAGTGAAATCAAGCCTGCAAATGCTGTTGAAATCAAGGTCAACACCGGATGGTCCTGATAAGGAAGACTGGTATGATAGCCGATTTTATCTTCTGTCAGCCCGCGAATCCACTGGGTCTCGAGCTTGGAATTCTCCCCCGACGGGAAGGTCGACTTTTTCACGACGCCATTTTCATTGATCCGGAACGTCTGGAACTTCTGATCCCCTTCTTCCACCACTCCTGGCGTCAAACGCAGGGCGGCAATGAACCACTCTTCCCCAGTTTCCTTTTCCTTCATTACCTTGTACTGGACAATGCCCTTGAACACCTTCATGTCGCTCTTTTCACCCGTTTCGACTCCTGGCACCTTCACCTTGGCCCGCTCCTCTTCCTGAAGCTCCAGGAGCACCTCAGGACCATCCCGGTACGTCTGCACCTTCACCCCGTGGAATACCTGAACCATTTCCGTATCCTCCGGTGACTGGAACGAGTAGCTCTTTTCAATTCCATTCTGATACACAAGCTCCCTGACAGACTGCACGGTGAAATAAAGGACGATGGTGAGCAGGACGGCTCCTGCGGCGAGTAGTAAGACTGAGATGAGTTTTGATAGATTGATGGGTTTGTTTGGCATTGGGATCACTCAGATCTTCAAAAGAATTTCACAAAACTATTGTGATAGTTGCTTGATTTTGTCCTTAATAAAATTCATATATTTATCATCTTGTTGTAGTTCGAATACAATTAATGCTTTTTCCATAAGCTCTTTAGCTTCCTTTGGTTTGTTTACTAATTCAAGATTGTAACCTTTTTGGTAAAGGATTTCTCCCAACAAGTAAATACTATCTCTTTGTAGACACCACTTAATCGCTTCAGCACAATACTTATTTGATTCATCTAATCTATTTAGTATTGTAAGAGTTCTTGCCAAATTGTAATAGAGCCTGGTTTTAATCGTGTAGTCATTTAAATGAGGCAGTAATTGAACATGACTGCCCACTTCTTCAAATATTGTTAGTGCCATATTTATATCTGCTTCTGAGTAAATTGCTCCAATAGTTAGCAGGATCTCTATTTCTCTTTCCTGCATAATTTTCCCTTTCACATCCGCAATGTGTACCGCTTTATAAAGTGTTTCAATTGCTTCATCTTTCTTATTTTCTACTTCATATAAATAAATCCCTTTATGCCATAGTAGAAGTTGTAAATTTTTTTTGTTTTGTGAAAACAGTGGGTTTACCTCTTCAGCTTTCACTATATCCATCATTTCTTTGAATCTCAGACTTCTTCTCATGATTTGTAATTGTTCGACGACTTCTTGAACGTAATCCAACCGTGGAGTTGTTCCTATATCAAAGAAGTAATTAACATCCACACCTAACTTCTGCGATATTTGATATAGTGTGGAGGCATACGGAAAGACAAGACCTTTTTCAATTTTACTAATCTGAGCTTGTGTACATATCCCTTCAGACAATTCTTCTTGTGACAAACCACTGTTTTTTCTTAATTCTTTAATTTTTTTTCCCACAGCGGAAAAATCCATACAATTCACTCCTAAATATGCCTAAAGTTATATTTTATGAGATAAACCACAATATACGTGTAGTTTTCAGTGAAAAATAAGAGTATACTTAATTTTATTTAAAAAATGCCCATATTAAAAATGTGTTTTAATTATTATAACATCTGTAAACAAAAACTGATTGACTTATATTTAAAATCCAAAGGAGGAAAGCCCTATGAAGAAATTCGTTTTAAGTGCATTTACCGTGTTGGTTCTAGTACTTGGATTTGTAGGTACATCATATGCCTCAGAGATTCAGCCTTTATCCACCTTGCCTGGAAAAGCATATTAATTATAGGTGCTTGTAAATTTCACGCCTCCTAGTATGGAAGCGTTTTTCTTTTGCCTAACTAATTTTGTAAATATGCCCAAAGTTATATATTTACTCAAAAACAGAACATATTTACCCAAAATCAAAGATGCATCAATTATATACCTTAATAAGCCAAAATCCCCTTGTTTTTAAAGTGTGGTAGTATAAAAGTACAATAAAAGAAAGGGGGCTTCATGATGAATAGCATAAGCATGAAAGTAAATCCTCTATATTCTGAAATTGATTTGTCGATTCAGTTCCATTTTGAGTTCTTGCAAGGTGATTGCAAGGTCGGGGAGGCACTCGCATCCACGTATCCGATCGAGAATCATCAGCAAGCCCTCAAGCCTAAGCATTTGTCGTTTCCAAAGGTAGAAAAATGTGCAGTCATTGATTTGTTTGATGTCGTTGGGGATTTGGAGAAGGGCTGTCTGAAAAAGCTCCACCACTTCCTGAAGGTGATTGGAATGAAAGAAGTTCATGCAGGTTATGACATACAGCGCGAAAGCATGGTATAAGAAAAGGCGGTCCTCATGGGCCGCCTTTTCTTATGTGTTGAGGACCGCTGCCGTTTCCACTACCAGTAGCGCTGCGATCCGGCTCGTCATATCCCTGAAATCGAGCGTAGGGTCGATCTCCACGATATCCATGGCCGTGACCCCAGGGTGCTTCAGAGCCTCGTGGAGGCCATCCAGGAGCTCATCAGGACTCATGCCTCCTGGACTGATGGCAGGGCAGCCTGGAGCGTAGGATTGATCGAGGACGTCCATGTCTACGGACAGATAGATGACGTCCACCCGGTCCTTCAGTAATCCGATTCCCTGGCGGACAAGTTCTGCCGTCCCGCTCTCCCTTACGTCCTTCATCGTATGGACCGTCACACCTTGTTCGAGGGCATATTCATGATAGGCTTTGGCATTGCTGTAGTTGCGGATGCCGATCTGGATGAGGTTCTCTCCCTTGATAATCCCTTCCTCAAGCAGCCTTCTGAACGGGGTGCCGTTGGTGGGGCCACCGTCTTCTGTGTTCCGAAGGTCGTGGTGGGCATCGAACTGGATGATCCCTACCTTCCCTTTTTCTTCGCAAAGAGCTTTGACTGCGGATGTGGTGATGGAATGATCCCCTCCGAGCAGAATCGTGAACGGTGCCGCTTCCTGAGTCAGTACATGACGGACGGCTGTGGTGATCCGTTCATGTGATTCCATTATGGAGGTCGGGTGCATGACGACATCGCCGAAATCGATGAGGGGGGAAGTGAGATCTTCCCGGCTCTCGATCCGGTAGGTAGTGAATCCATTCAGCGCGTTCCGGATCGCACCCGGTGCGAAGCTTGCCCCTGAATGGGAAATGGACGGCTTGGATAAGGGGACGCCCAGGATGGCCGCTGCTCCCCTATCCCCTTCTTCCCACGGCTTCAGGAGCTCGGCGACCTTTGTGGTATAGCGATCCTTGAATGCCGCCTGTCCTGCCGGTTTAATAGGCATATTCATGGTCGATTCTCCTGCGGTACACGACGCGGCCCGACTTCACGACGGCAGCCGTGTGATTGACTCCGTAATGGTACGGGATGTAGTGGTGATTCGGCGCATCCCAAAGGACGATATCCGCCTTCCTGCCGACGGCAATCTTCCCGGCCACGTCTCCACGGTTGATGGCATGGGCGGCATTGACGGTGACGGCGTTCCAAATCTCCTCGGGTGTCATCTTCAGCTGCAGGGAAGCGAGGTTCATGATAAGCTGCAGGTTTTCCGTCGGTGAGCTTCCCGGATTGAAATCCGTTGAAAGCGTGACGGCGGCCCCTGCCTCAATCATGCCTCTTGCATTCGCATATTTCCCTTTATTCAGGTAGAACGACGTGCCCGGTAACAGGACGGCAATCGTATTCCCTTCCCCGAGGGCCTTGATGCCTTCAGGGGATGCCCCGACGAGGTGATCGCCGCTGACGGCACCGATTCCGACGGCCATTTCCGTACCGCCTAGAGGATCGATTTCATCCGCATGGATTTTCACGGAGAATCCCTTCTCTTTTGCTTTCAGAAGGAATGCCCTGGACTGCTCCACGGAGAATACCCCCGTCTCACAGAAGATGTCGACGAATTCAGCGAGATCTTCTTTTTCGATGTCTCCCAAAAGCTGAAGCATGACATCCAAAAATGCCTCTGGACACCCTTTGTATTCAGGCGGGATGGCGTGAGCCCCGAGGAACGTCGAGACGATCTCGACTGGATGCTCATGGTTGAGCTGTTTGGCGACCCTGAGCTGCTTCAGCTCGGTTTCCTTATCCAGGCCATAGCCTGATTTTGCTTCAACGGTGGTGACACCATGGGAGAGCATCCGGTCGAGATGGAATTTGGCCTTCGATAGGAGTTCTTCTTCAGTCGCCTTCCGAGTCGAGCCCACGGTGGAAAGGATGCCACCGCCCTGCTTGAGGATTTCGAGATACGGGACCCCTTGCTGCTTCAGGGCCATTTCGTGCTCCCTCGATCCGCCGAATACGAGATGTGTATGGGGATCGACGAGTCCTGGCGATACGAGCTTCCCTCCTGCGTCCAGCCGCTCTTTTGCATGAAGGCTTGCTGCCTCTTCCTGTGTCCCGACCCAGGCAACGAGGCCGTCCTTGATGGCAATGGCTGCATTCTTTTTCACAGGGAGGTGCTTCATGTCTTCTCCCCTGATCGGCCCCTCCCCATGGTCCATAGTGAGGAGTTCGCCAATATGTTCGATGATCAGATCGTAGGTCATTCTTCATTCCCCCTCTTCATCGGGATATGGATCCCGTGCTTTTCCGCGGTTTCGTTGGCGATGTCATACCCTGCATCTGCGTGACGGATGACGCCCATCCCCGGATCTGAGGTGAGCACGCGCTCCAGCCGTTCCTTCGCGAGATCCGTGCCGTCTGCGACAGCGACCATCCCGGCGTGGAGGGAGTAGCCCATGCCGACTCCACCACCATGGTGAAAGGAAATCCACGATCCACCGGCCGCCGTGTTGATGAGGGCATTCAGGATCGCCCAGTCACCGACGGCATCGCTTCCGTCCTTCATGCTTTCCGTTTCCCGGTTCGGGGAAGCGACGGATCCACAGTCGAGATGGTCCCGTCCGATGACAATCGGCGCTTTCAGCTCCCCGTTTTTCACCAGCTCATTGATGGCAAGGCCCATCTTCACGCGTTCTCCGTATCCGAGCCAGCAGATCCTTGACGGGAGGCCCTGAAATGCCACCTTCTCCTGGGCCATATCGATCCAGCGGTTGAGGGCCTCATTCTCTGGGAAGAGCTCCTTGATCAAGCGGTCCGTCCGGTGGATGTCTGCAGGATCCCCCGACAGGGCTGCCCAGCGGAATGGTCCTTTCCCTTCGCAGAATAGAGGACGGATATAGGCCGGGACGAAGCCCGGGAATGCGAAAGCATCCTCTACTCCTTCATCCTTCGCGACCTGGCGGATGTTGTTTCCGTAATCGAATACGATGCTGCCGCGCTTCTGGAACTCGAGCATCGCCTCCACATGCTTCGCCATGCTCTTCTTGGAAAGATCCGTATAGCGTTTCGGATCGGAGCTCCGCAGTTCTGCCGCTTCCTTGAGGCTGTAGCCTTCCGGGACATATCCGTTCAACGGATCGTGTGCCGACGTCTGATCGGTGACGATATCGATCTTCACGCCGCGTCGCAGCAGTTCATGATGAACTTCTGCCGCATTCCCGAGAAGGCCGATGGATAGCGCTTCCCTTTTGTCACGGGCTTCATGTGCCATGAGGAGGGCTTCATCGATGGAATCTGTCTTCACATCGCAGTACCGGGTATCCAGGCGCTTATCGATCCGTTCCTCATCCACTTCCACAGCGATGACGACCCCTCCGTTCATGGTGACGGCAAGGGGCTGAGCCCCGCCCATCCCACCAAGCCCGGCCGTCAGGGTGATGGTCCCTTTGAGGGATCCGTTGTAATGCTTTTTGGCAAGGGCAGCGAACGTCTCGTATGTTCCCTGAAGGATTCCTTGTGTCCCGATGTAGATCCAGCTTCCCGCTGTCATCTGGCCGTACATGATGAGCCCCTTCTTGTCGAGCTCGTGGAAATGATCCCAGTCCGCCCATTTCGGTACGAGGACGGAGTTGGACAGGAGCACCCTCGGGGCTGCTGTGTGGGTCCTGAATTTCCCGACAGGCTTCCCGGACTGGATCAGAAGGGTTTCATCATTCTCCAGTTCCCGCAAGGAACGGACGATGGCATCGAAGGATTCCCAGTTCCGTGCAGCCTTCCCGATCCCTCCGTATACGACGAGCTCCTCAGGGATTTCCGCCACTTCTGGGTCAAGATTGTTGTAGAGCATGCGGAGGACCGCTTCCTGCTCCCACCCTTTGCATTCGATTTCCGTTCCTTTTTTCACGCGTACGATTCGTTTATCCGCTTTAACCATTGGTCGTTTCCTCCTTCGTCCCTGTCGAAATGATGGTGTGCAATTGAATGGATTGTAGCCATGAAGCTGCGGCTTCGATATCTTTCGAGAATATACGGTCCTTTGTGATGCTCGGGATGATTTTGCGTGCTTCATCGTAGAATCGCCTCGTGCTCGGAGCCATGAGGTCCACTCCCCGGTGCTCAACTGCCTGAAGGCTGCAGACGAGCTCGATGGCCACGACACGCCGCGTATTCTGAAGGATCTGATAGGCGTGGCGGGAGCCGATGGTCCCCATGCTCACATGATCTTCCTGATTGGCCGACGACGGGATGGAATCGACGCTCGCCGGATGGGCCAGGGTTTTATTTTCCGATACAAGAGAGGCGGCACAGTACTGCATGATCATCGCTCCCGACTGAAGACCGGGCTCGGGACTGAGGAACGGCGGCAGGTCGTTCAGCTGCGGGTTGACGAGGCGCTCGACCCTCCGCTCAGAGATATTGGCAAGCTCAGCGACGGCGATTTTCATGAAGTCCATGGCAAAGGCGATCGGCTGACCGTGGAAGTTTCCTCCCGAGATGATTTTCTCCCCGTCTTCAAAGATCAGTGGATTATCCGTGGCTGCGTTCATCTCGATCTCGAGTTTTTCCTTCACATAGTCGAGGGCCTGCCACGAAGCGCCGTGCACCTGGGGGATGCAGCGAAGGGAATAAGCATCTTGGACCCTTAGCTCCCCCTGTCTCGTCGTCAGTTTGCTGCCCGTGAGGTAGCCGCGGATCCGCGAGGCAGTGTCGACCTGCTGCGTGTAGCCCCTGACGAGATGGACATCTTCATCGAAGGCATCGGTGATCCCCCTCAGTCCCTCCATCGTGAGGCTTGCGATCAGCTCGCTCTGATGGGCGAGTTCTTCTGCTTCCAGGTAGCCGATGACCCCCATGGCCGTCATGGCTTGGGTGCCATTGATCAAGGCAAGGCCCTCTTTTGCCTGGAGCTGGATCGGGAAAATGTTCTCTTTTGAAAGGACGGTAAGGGTGTCATGGATCTCGCCGCGATAGTGCACCTGCCCTTCTCCCATGAGGGCGAGGGCGAGATGGGAAAGCGGGGCCAGATCCCCACTTGCACCGAGTGACCCTTGCTGTGGAACGACGGGGTGGATCTCTTTATTGAGGAACTCCACCAATCGCTCAACGATGACGGGCCGCACGCCCGAGTATCCTTTCAGCAGGGCGTTCGCCCTCAAGAGGAGCATCGCCCTCGAGACGTTTTCAGGGAACGGATCCCCCACTCCGCATGCGTGGGAGTGGATGAGATTCAGCTGAAGCTCTTCCACATCCTCAGGGTCGATGAGCACATCGCTGAACTTCCCGAATCCTGTGTTGATGCCGTAAACGACCCGCTTTTCTTTCACGATCCGCTCAACCGCTTCACGGCTCTTCTTTACCCTCTCCATGCTTTCCTGCGAGAGGGTGACGAACACCTTCTCATCGATCACCTGCTTCGCCTGAGCCAACGTCAGGGAGCATCCTGTCAATTCCACCATCATGATCACCTCGTTATAATTGTTTGTCCACATGAAAAGGAGGCTCGGTCAAAGACAGAATCCTGTCCTTGACCGAGCCTCCTTTTGACTGATTTCTATAGGCTCTTATTTACATATGATTGATTCCGAGACCGATCGTCTCATGTTCAAGTCCCTTCACCGGGGCACCGATGGTCCCGTAAAGAGCGACGGCGATCCACTCGCCTTCCTCTTCCTGGGGATAGGGCGTTCCCCTTACGACCGAAAAGCTCAGCCCCACTGTCCTGAGGATCTCCCCCAGCTGGGTATGACCCCTTGTGACGCCCGTGAGTGCTTCCATGATGGCATGGTAAAGAGCGTGCATCTCGCGGTACAGGTCTTCACGGACGATATCGCTCCGCTTTGCAGCGGTCTCGATGGCCGCGACGATCTTTTGGCTGTCCATCGATCCGATCCTGCCGGTGCAATAGCTCCAGTTCAGTTCGTTGAAATGGCGATTCCAGTCCTCTTCAGACCTCTCGGTGAGGAGAAGGAGCATGGCATTCTTGCCGATTCGGTTATTCCCTGCTGTTTTCATGGAGTCATCACCTTGATAGAAAATTCTAAACATACTAATAACTATCTTCATTGTATGTAGGATATCGGCCTGGGTCAACGGAAATCATCGGGATTTTAGAAACTTAGAGAGGTAGTTCGGTAGCGGAGTAAAGCCTTATTCCCCCACGCTTTTGCCTCTTTTATACACATTGGGCTTCCATTGGAAGGTGACCGTTCTGGCATCGGTCTTCAAACTGAAGAATGAGAGTATATCACTTTTCATGTCGTCATCGAGGGGTTCTTCATGCGGGTGGGAAGGTAGGATATTCAACCGGGTCATCGTATGCGTTTTCTCCAAGATAAGCTTGCAGGTGTTGATCGTGTTTGCGTCGATATCCACACATTTGAATGAAAGGGAGCTTCCTTCAGCGATCGGGAGGGCATACAGGGTGCAGCCCATCGTTTCCATCACGAAGTTCGAGTATAGAATCCCTTTAAGAGGATGTGAAAATCCGGGAGGCCGGCAGATAGCGACAATCCCTTCTTTGTAGTGCTTTCCTTCAAAGAGGAGCAGGTGCTTATTCTTCCAATCGGCTTTGCGTCTCGTCAGGTCATACTCTTCAAAAACAATCAGATATTCTCTTGCCATTGTATCCTCCTTTATAACTAGTAATATTTTACTACTTTTGGTTTATTCTACATATTATGCGTTTTTTCCTCCTGCTTTTACAAACATACTAGTATTTTTTTACTTTATATTGCACTTATCTACACTCTTACTTGTACTAGCTTCATTAAGAGAGGCTTCCCATTGCATTCAAATCATTCTTTTGGCAAAAAAATACTTTTTAGTCAAATGAATTCTACCGTATAGGTTGATGTCCTGATCGAATTTTAAGATGAGCGCTTCTGAAGTATAAATGAATGGAAGGATAAAACTGAGGGAGGAATAGTAGAAAAAAAAAACATCGGAGATCATAGTGGGTTTGAATAAAGAGGGGGACGAAAACCACTTTTATAAAGTATAGAGTGGACTATATAAAAACCATTGAACCGCCAGCTGAACGACTGTCCCATCGCTCAGCTAATTTATTATGAAGAATGAACCAAGCCAGCAAACAGTGCGATAATCAGAGTCTCTCCCCGCGGGAATGCATGCCTGATTGCAACTCCTGCTGCAGCCACTGTATCATCTTGGTCGTGTCCATATCCACTTGCTGCCCTTTGTCGAATGCCTTTTGCAAAACAGAAAGAACATGCTCTCTAGCTTTGTTCTCCATACCTGTATTCACTCCTTCATTCATCAGATTTGTATTAGGATTCCCGATAACCACATACTACCAAAATCCTGTATCTTTCGATAGATTTTTCAACAATTTTATACAAAATACTTACCATTTCCTATTTTTTGTTCCAAATTTAAAAAAGCATGGCATAAATTGTATGGGTGTTATATGATTTTAAATAGTTAAAAAAGTCCTGTTTAGCTATTACATATTACAGTAAACAAACCGATAAAGAATGTGTGTCGATTTGTCTCATAAAGAAATCATCGTATGGTGATAACGCAAAGCTAAAGGGGCTCACCAAGCCAGTCAGCTGCCAAATCAGGAGGGATTCGTGTTGTCGTTTTTAACACCGGAAGAAATTATTCTAAAGAAGAGGGCAAAGAAAAAACTCATGTACGCCACCCTTTTCATCTTCACCATTGCTATCATTGCAGGGACCACCGTTCTTGCATACAACATGTAAAAAGTGTCCTCAACGGGCACTTTTTTATTTGCCCTCTGTTCCTTACCCTAAATTCTGATTCAATAGTCCACTCTTCACCAAATGCCTTCGACAATTTATGGTAATATTTCAGAAATTTCGATAGAATAAGAGAAGGATTATCACTATGTTGGAGGCTACTTGTCTATGCACACAGAAGCAAAGCTCATTAAGGGGCTTACATCCCCATCCACCTTTTTTTATCGCCTCGGTGAAGCCGAGATCGTGCCGCGTTTTGCAAAGAAGATGACCTGGCTATTTGTTCTTTCCGCACTGGTTTTCGGATTTGTGGCATTCTTCGGGATCGGAATGGATTCCCTCGCGAAAGAAGCGACTTCCCTTACCCCTTTGGAGTATGAACTGGAAAAGACCATGTTCTTCTTTGGACGTCTGATTGCGGGTCTTCTTTACGCCGCTTTGATCCTTTTCTTTTCATCCCTGGTGTTTTGGACGATCTCCGATCACGGCGAATACCGCAAGATTGTGATGGTGCAGGGATTGACGCTTTTGATCCTGCTCCTGGAGAAACTCACATTCGTGCCGCTATCCTTATTCTTTTCTATTGAATGGTATTCATCCCCCCTATCTCTAGGAGTCATCGCCCAGGCCATTACCTCAAACTCTTATGTGGTGTACCTGCTTGGCGCCATCTCCCTATTCAAGGTGTGGATGATCTACCTTCAGTATCGTGGGATCAAGTATTTGACACGGCAGAAGAACTGGCTCATCTGGCTTGTGATCGTACTCGTCAACGTGCTTTTCTGGGCATTGAATGCCCTGCTTGCTTATCTTGATCTTTCAACGTTAATTTAAAGGTGATGAATGATGAAGAAACTTATTCGCTACAGCATCGTAACCGTGAGCCTCGTTTTCGTAGGCGTGAATACATATCTAATTGAAAAAGCCGACAGCCGGGTCGACCGGGAAGTCCGCATCAACCACTGGGAACTGAGCCGTCAGGAAACCCTCAGGGACATGCTCTACAAGCCTGGAGTGGTCATTCCAGAGGAAGATCAGTATCTCTACTTCAATGATGAGTCTGCCACCTTCAAAAAGTTCCTAATAAAAGAAGGGGAACAGGTCAAATCAGGAACACCCCTATATGAATATGAGGTCACCGATCAGTATCAACAACGCGACGTGCTGAAATCGGAAGTGGAGAAGCTGGAAGAAGATGCTTCCAACATTAAAGATGCCATTAGCGAACTATCCAAGCTGGTCACTTCCCTTCCATCCCCATCCTCCGATGAAAAAGATGCTCCCATCGAAGCAGGGGCCTTACAATCAGAGTATGATATCAAGCGTGAAATGGTTTCTAAACAGCTTGAAGCCGAGCAACTTGAGAGCCAGATCAAGAGCCTCGAAAAGCAGATCGCCGCTATCGATTCATATGAGACGACCCTTACAGTGGAGAGCAGCGTGAGCGGGACGGTCAAAAGTCTGTCACACGAAATCCAGAATCCCCTCGTCACGATCGCTTCGGATTCCACTGTCGTCACGACCGATCTGACAGAGCTAGAAGTCGATGAGGTGGAGGAAAACTTGAATGTCCGGGTGAAGCATGACGGGAAGAAATCCCTTGATGGGGTCATCACCAAAGTGGACCGCCTGCCGAAAGCCGACCCCCATCTGAAGACCGAAAGCCTTTATCCTGCGGAGGTACAAGTGCAGGAAGCGCAGTGGAGACCCGGTCAGCACGTGTCCCTTTCCATCATCATGGAGGAAGCGAAGGATGTCGTTACGGTACCTGTCTCCGCCATTGAGAAGGTGGACGACCAGGCGTACCTCTGGATTATGACGAAAAACGGCACCGTCAAAAAGCGCAAGATCGAGACGGGTCTTGAAGTCGACGGGCGTCAGGCCATCACCTCAGGCGTAAAAGCCGGAGAAATGTATGTGGAGGAACCGGAAGAGATTACAGCCCTGAAGGATCAGACAAGATTCATCACGGCCCTTGACTGGCGCCGATTGAAAATCCGTGATTTCAAGACCCTTGACCGCGCTGATGTGTACACTAACCTGATGCTTGGAATACTGGAGCGAAAATAAATTGACTCGAGAAACTGGGACAAAAATGTTTCAGTCATAGTAGAACCCGAATTCATTTGCCTAAGATCAGGCTAATGAATTCGGGTTTTCACTTTGTTTCATGGCTATTTTCCAGCGGTTGATTGGAGTGCAAGACGAAGACTTCCGCGGGAAGAGTAGCTGTTATGAGGAGGCCTGCCGTGGAAAGGGTAGTCTTTCACGGAAATCATGAGCAGCAAAAAGAATCTACACGTATCGTGTTCTTGATTAAATGAACTCTCTTTAGTTTTGCCTCAACCTCTTTTTATCCCTCATTATCGGCCCATCCTTTGTTCATACTAAGATCAACAATGAAAAAAGGAGACGTCTACTATGAACGGATCGAAAAAGATCGCCTGCATCCTGCTTCCACTTATCCTCCTGGCATTTACGGCGCCCACTGCGTGCCTCCATGCCGCTGCCCCCAAAAAGAATGTCATCTTCATGATCATGGATGGCACGAATTCAGATGCCGTCACCCTTTCACGATGGTATAAAGGATCACCGCTCCACCTGGATGGCATCCTAACGGGTGGGGTGAGGACCTACTCAGCTGAATCGGCCATCACGGACTCTGCCGCAGCCGGGACGGCCATGGCGACAGGGGTGAAGACAAAAGCCGATTACATCGGCATGGACCCCGAAGGTCGACCCCTCATCACGGTACTTGAAGCCGCTAAGTTGCATGGCTATGCAACAGGGATCGTCGCCACCTCCCCTGTTCAACATGCCACACCCGCCGCCTTCACCTCCCATGCCATCACACGGGAGGAGTTCAGCTCCATCGGCGAACAGCAGGTATATCAGGATCTCGATGTTGTCCTTGGAGGAGGTTCCGCATGGCTTGCACCGAAGGAAAAGAATCTTCCCCAGGATGACGGTATGCTGAAGACCGACGAGGTCACCCGCAAGGATGGAGAGGATTTAAAAAAACCCCTTCGAGACGCTGGATATGCCTACATAGACAACAGGAAGGAACTGCTCTTGGAGCCTTCTGCCGGAAAGCTGTGGGGAGCGTTTGCTTTAGAGGACCTTTCCTACGATCTGGACCGGAGCGAGCTGAAGCCGGATGAGCCTACCCTGAGCGAGATGACCCGGACGGCCATCTCCCACCTGTCCAAGGAAAAGACCGGCTTCTTCCTCATGGTTGAAGGAAGCAAGGTCGATTGGGCCGCTCATCAACATGATCCCGTAGGTATGATCAGTGAAATCCTGAGCTTCGACCGTGCCGTCGGCGAGGCCTTGACGTTTGCAAAAAAAGATGGGAACACAATGGTCGTCGCCGTGACAGACCATGGCAACAGCGGGCTTACAATCGGAAATACTGACCTTGACGGATCGTATAAGCACCAGTCCATGAAACGCTTCATCGATCCTCTGAAGAAAGCGAGACTCACCGTCGAAGGCGCTACCTCCCTTCTTGAAGGAAAAGATGCCACGGATGCCCTCGGTGCATACGGCCTGGACTCTCAATCATGCCGATGGAGCCCTTCCAAGAAGGAATTGAAAGCACAGATGACCTCCTCCCTTTCACAAAAAGCTGGACTCGGATTCACCACCCATGGACATACAGGTGAAGATGTCTTCCTTTATGCATTCGGTCCCGGCAAGCCTTCGGGACTTCATGAAAACACCGATCTCCCCGGGATCATGGCTGACTTCCTCGGCTTTTCCCTGGACACCTATCGCTCCTGGTATGTAGATGGAAGAGATTCTCTTGAAAAACAGGGATACGAGGTCACGTTGAAAACAGGGACAGCCAACCCCGAATTGCTGGCCAAGAAAGGGAAAACGATCCTCCGATTCCCTGAAAACAAGAACTACTACATGTCGAATGATGACAAAATCCCATTGAAAAGCGTCACGGTTTTCAACGGGAAGACCTTCTATATCCACTTGGATTCCATGTAGGGCACTTCGACAAAAAATACAGCGGCCCCTCTTCCCTCCTCTTCGCACCCGATTTGCGTTATAATAAAAGAATGCGATTTTATAGATTGGAGAGGTTAGCTGATGTCGATTCGTATTGAGGAACTGAAGGAACAACTTTATCACGTGAGCGAATC
Source organism: Rossellomorea marisflavi (assembly GCF_022170785.1). NCBI lineage: Bacteria > Bacillati > Bacillota > Bacilli > Caryophanales > Bacillaceae > Rossellomorea > Rossellomorea marisflavi. The sequence goes on from NZ_CP081870.1 coordinate 3,919,727, forward strand.
CCTCGAGGAAGTACTTGACCCTAAACGTGAAGCGGACCGCAATATCGTTTCCAAAGGGCTCATGCTCTTCAGGCAGAATTCGGTCTCACAGGTGAAGGTGCGCGATGAAGAAGTGATGGCCCAGGTCCAGGATGTGACGCCCGTCTCCGTGGAGCTGAACTTCACCTTCCCCCTCATCTCTTCCTGTTCTTGCCCTCAGGACGTGTTCTGCCGCCATCAGCTGGCCGTATTTTTGTTCTTATTGAATAAGACGGGCAGCGTCAGCGAGTGGGTCGGCAACTGGCGGAGCGGAAAACACGATACAGCCGGCGGACTTGAAGACCTGATGAAGAAGCACGGGGGCTTGAAGAAAGCGAGCGACCTGCTCAAAGAGCGGAAAACACGGGGGAACACCCCTGAGGAGTGGTGGGATTACTTCCATACCCTCCTGAAGCCGGATGACTTTGAGCTTCTGCAGAGGCAGCCTTATATCATGGATGTGCTCGTACAGAATATCATGAAGCGTTTCATGAAGGAGTCACCCTTCGAGCGTGAATGGAAGCCCCTTTACAAGCTGTATGCCACGCTCTACCTGACGATCCATCTCGACCGCTTCCTTCAGGAAAAAGGCGTGAAGGCCGGTACGGAGCAATACAGCATGTATGATTATCTCCTTGGTGAAATGGAGGATGCATTGGAGAAGATGTCTGTGCATGCTATGCCGTTCAGCTTCGATCCATATATTGCTTTCTTGAAGGAAAAAACCGTGTGGCTCAGTGACTCCACCAAAAACAGCACCTTGATCAAGGCCGAAGTGTATCGTTTCCTCTGGTACTTCCTCTTTAAACAGAAGGCTTGGAGACAGGAGGAAATCAAACGGATCTCTGAGTCGGGTGAAGACCTTGAAACGTTCGGTCACCTTGCCCTCCTGCACCACTATCTGATGCTTGAAGAATTCGACAAAGCCGATGGAGTGGCAAAGGGACTAGGAAGTGAACTGGTTTCGTTCTCTGAATTTTGGCTGCGCAAGTTCTTCACCGGCAGACGGTACGAAGCGGGACTTTTCCTTGTCAGGCACCTCCTTGAGCGACTCCCGGAACATGTCGGATACCTCGATCAGTTCGAAGCGTCCCGTTTCGTCCGCTGGTTCATCCGCATCATGCCCATGGACTGGCTCACGGAAAAAGATCCGCTGCTCGTCAAGGAACTTCTCCTTGCCATGCTTCCGTACAGCTTCTTCCATTACAATGAATATCTGATCAATGTAAAGGAGTACAAGGAATGGGTAGAGCTGCAGCGTTATATGAACTACAGCATTCCTGAAATGGAAGGGATGGGACTGAAGGATCTCACGAAGGAACAACCGGAACTCGCCCTCCCCCTTTATTTCAGCGGGGTCATGAACGCAATCGAGCAGAAGAACCGTGATAGCTACAGGCAGGCGGTCCGCTACATGAAAAAAATTCGGACCATCTACCGGAAGCTGAAGCAGACGGATAAGTGGGACCAATTCCTGTCCTATATCCTAGATAGATTCAAACGCCTCCGGGCTTTCCAAGAAGAATGCAGAAAGGGTAAGTTAATCGATGCTTAAATTGTCTTCCGTCAAGATTAATGTTGAACCATCTGAATATGGCGAACGCTTTGTGCTGACCGCACAGAATGAAAACGGGGAATGGATTCACCCGGTTGAATGGAAGAGCCAGCTTTTCCTCTGGCATGAAGAGAGCTACTACGGGACCCTCATCGAAGAAGATGGGATGAGTGTATCTGCAGGGCACTGGGATTTCCTCACCTTATTGGCAGGTGAACGATTCAGCTCCCTTGTAAGCTGGGACTGGAATGAATCCGGGCAAGCCTATCTTGCTGTCGCACCGATCCTCCTCGGAGCAATCGAAGCGGGAAAATGGCTTCCCCGCTTCGATGAATGGCAGGAGCAGGGGCTCCAGTTCCACGTTCCCGATGAAGTCTGGGATAATTTCAACAGCGAATTCTGGGACGAAACCCTACCAGATGGCAGGAACGTGAAGGAACTGACGGATGGGTGGTTCCAAACCTCCCTACAGGACGCCATGAACGCCGGAGGGTCGGGTGCCATGAAGCGGATCCGTAAGCTGAAGGAAAGCACCCTGACGCCTGAAGAGCTTTCCGCCTATTTCGACGAGCAACGCTGGAGCGAGTGGGTCAGCGGCGAAGACCAGGATCTCCCCTTCACCATCGGCCTCCGCATCACAGAGCCACTGGATGAAGAAGACACATGGCAGCTCGAAACGATTCTACGGGACAAAAAGCGGACCAGCCGCGTGATTTCCCTGTTAGAGGATACGGTACCCGCCACTTGGAAGCCTCATCTGAAGGAAGTCAGCGCCGAACAGGAGCGCTGGGGGAATATGCTCCCGATCCTGAAGGATGAAGACGGGAAGCTCCGCACGAGCCTCGGTGAACACGATGCCTGGGACTTCCTTTCGATCCTCAGTGAGAAGCTCATCGATCTGAATATCGAGATCCTCCTTCCGTCCTGGTGGGAAGCGATGAAGGATGCACAGGTACTCGTGAAAGCAAAATTGAAGAATACCGATACGACCTACCGTCCGTCCTTCGTGGGACTGAATGCCATGCTCGACTTCGACTGGCGTCTGTCCATGAACGGGGTCAATCTGTCTGAAGAGGATTTCAACCAGCTCGTGGAAGACCAGCGCCGCCTCGTCAAGATTCGCGGACAGTGGATGAAGCTCGATCCCGCCATGATCAGGCGCATCCAGCAGATGATGACCAAAGCAAAGGAAGAAGGAATCTCGATTCAGGATATGCTCGAGCAGGAGCTTGTCCCTGATGACGGGGAAGGCGGCATGACCGAAGAAGGGGAAGATGAAGACGGGACAAAGTATGCCCGCATCCAGCTTGAACTGAACCGTTCCATGAAGAAGATGATCCATCAGCTGACGAACGTATCCACCATCCCGATCACGCCTACGCCCGATGACTTCATCGGTGAGCTCCGGCCTTACCAGGAGCTCGGGATGAGCTGGATGCTATTCCTGAGGAAGTTCGGGTTCGGTGCCTGTCTTGCCGACGATATGGGACTCGGAAAGACCGTACAGCTCATCACCTATCTCCTTCATGTGAAGGAGCATGAAAAGGCAGATTTCCCTGCCTTGATCATTGCGCCAACATCGGTCCTTGGGAACTGGCAGCGCGAACTGGAGAAATTCGCCCCATCCTTGAATGTACGACTCCATTACGGGCAAGTCCGGGCAAAAGGCGAAGAGTTTCAAAAGGCCATCGAAGGAGTCGATGTGCTCCTCACCTCGTACGGATTGTCCCATCTGGATTTCGAGGAGCTGTCAGAGGTGACCTGGAGCTCCATCTCACTGGATGAAGCCCAGAACATCAAGAACTCCAACACGAAACAATCCCGTGCCATCCGGAAGCTTAAAGGGAATCATCATATCGCCCTGACCGGCACGCCGATGGAGAACCGCCTGTCGGAGCTGTGGGCGATCTTCGACTTCCTCAATCAGGGGTATCTTGGTGGATTCACCTATTATCAGAAGCACTATATTGCACCGATTGAAAAGGATGAAGACGAAGAAAGGGTCAAAGCCCTGCAAGCCAAGATCAAACCGTTCCTCCTGAGACGGACGAAGAAGGATCCAGAGGTCGAGCTCAATCTCCCTGAAAAGCTCGAGCAGAAGGAATACTGCGCCCTCACGGCTGAGCAGGCGGCCCTATATGAGCAGCTCGTCAAGGATACCCTGGCCAAAGTCGAAACCCTGAGCGGCTTCGAGCGCAAAGGATTGATCCTGCAGATGCTCAATCAGCTCAAGCAATTGTGCAACCACCCTGCCCTCTATCTGAAGGAGCCGGATCCCAAGTCGATCCTGAGCCGTTCGGAGAAGATGCAGAAGTTGAGGAGCATCGTGGAAACGGCACTCGATTCAGGAGAAGCATGCCTTATCTTCACCCAGTATATCTCCATGGGGGAAATGATTCAGGACATGATGAAAGAAGAATTTAATGTCGACGCGCCTTTCCTTAACGGCAGCATGGCGAAAGCCAAACGGGACGAACTCGTCGATCGCTTCCAGAACGGGGAATTTCCCATCTTCCTTCTCTCGTTGAAAGCAGGAGGCACCGGGTTGAACCTGACCGCCGCCAACCATGTGGTCCATTATGACCGCTGGTGGAACCCGGCAGTCGAGAATCAGGCGACAGACAGGGCTTACCGGATCGGGCAAAAACGATTCGTCCACGTCCACAAGCTCGTCGCTTCCGGAACCCTCGAAGAAAAGATCGATGCCATGCTTACGAAAAAGCAAGCGCTCAACGATGAAATCATCCGCAGCGACCAGTGGGTCACGGAGCTATCCGACCAGGATCTCCAATCCCTACTCGTATTGGAATAACATCAGGCCATCCGGAAACACCGGATGGCCTGTTTTGCGCATAAAAAATCCGGTCTTCGTGGAAGACCGGTCAATAGTAGGGGAAATTGAGGGGTTCATTGATTCTATATAAGAAGCTTTACAGAGGTTGGTGGTTCGAGGTTCAAGCGTATAGGTTGGTGGTACGTAAAAGTCTTAGGGATTCTTAGGATGAGGGGATCAAGGAAGGGCCTGCATATTCATAACCCTGTTCAAGGGCGGTAATTCGTTGGGATAGATAAAAGTTCTCTACATTGGTGCGGGCCACTTTCTTGATGAGGTCTTCGTTCAATTGCTCCAAGCGATCGATTCGTGTTTCCAGCTCTTTCATACCTTCTTCTCCTCTTCATCAAAATGGGATCTCGATCGCTTCCTTCCTCGTTTCTTCGGGAGGCTTGCTGTCGAGGAAACGGACGTTCTCGGCTACCACTTCCGTCACATACGTGCGCTTTCCCGTTTCATTTTCGTAGGATCTCGTCTGGATCCTTCCAGTCACTCCGATGACGGACCCCTTCCGGCAGTATTTTTCCGTGTTATCCGCCGCCCTGTTCCACAGCGTGCAGAGGACAAAATCCGTATCGATCTGCCCCTGCTGATTCTTGAATTGCCGGTTCACGGCCACAGTCACATTGAGGACCGATTTTCCTTCAAGGGTTTTCCTGGACTCGGGGTCCTTCGTCAGCCTGCCAACAAGCGTCACTTGATTGATCACTTTTTTTAACTCCTTTCTTCTGAAATTGTTATCATCATAGCCCCTCCCTGCACACTTGTAAAATCGTCAATTCATCAAATTCATAGGGGCATGAAAGAGAATAACAGGAGTTTCTCCTAGGGAAACTTCCTTTTTACCGGTGAAATCCACCTTAAAAATGCAAAATTCACCTCTAGCGTGATTTTTCTCGTTGGCGAATTGAGCTAGGGGTGTGCCTCTTCATATGATATAATTTTTAAAAACCCTTAAGGAGGTTCGGTGATGAAAACATTCAAGGTGGTTTCACTGCAGGTAGTTCAAAACGACGAACTCGTGGATGTTGATATCGTGGATGGACTGATCATCAATAAAGAAGATGGCAAGAAGACATGGCTCGTAGAAACCCTCCTGACCAATGATCATATTGAATTCTTCCAAGAGGCCCAGCAAAAAAGCGAGGACCTTGAGATCCAGGTGGTGATCTCCCACAAAGGGAACGATCCTGCCGCCTTCATGACGTCGATCCGATGCATCAAAGAGCTCGGTGCAAATATCAGCATCATGTTTGAAGGAAAGCTGAAAAAGCAGAAGAATGAATACGCCGAACTCCTGTTGGACGACTTGATTCAAAAAGGGATGTCTGGGGAAGAACTGTTGCAGGCATTCAGAGATAAAATGGTGGAAAAACCGAGGATTCCTGCCAACTCAAAGGCCGGTACTTGATAAACATACACAATTATGTAAAAACAAATAGAGCCTTTCTCTGTATTTTGCTATACTAATAACAACGAGAACGAAAATCCTCAGGCAGGTGAGCTCATTGATCGGAGAACGAGTAAAGAAATACCGTACGGAAAAAAAGATGTCCATGACGGAGCTGGCTGACCGGGCAGGCGTCGCCAAGTCCTATCTAAGCTCCATTGAGCGAAACCTTCAACAGAATCCGTCCGTTCAATTCCTTGAAAAAGTATCGGCAGCACTAGGAATTTCCATGGATGCCCTTCTCCATGATGCTCCGGAAGAAACACCACTGGACTATGAATGGATGAAAATCACCGAAGAAGCCATGGATTCCGGTATCACCAAAGATCAATTTCGGGAATTCATCGAATTCAATAAATGGAAGCTTGGACAAAAATAAAGTCTTGAGAATCATCTATTCTCAAGACTTTTTCCATCGGAAGGACTCTTCAGAGGACTGATCCGATGCTCTCATACTTTTTATGCGAACGATCTGTTTGTGGTTCTTCAAGAAATTCCTTGACCTCCCTCAGCGTTATCCCGGCTGTTTTTGCCTCTTTCATCAACTCTACCCATTCTTGATCCAATTCACGATTGCCCATTTAATCTCCTCCCAAAATACATGACTGTATTTCAGGCAATCCAGCCATCCTAGTGTTCGATACGCTCCTGCTGACGGGAATCATTGCGCATATGTCCAACCTTAGACCTGTGACTTTGCGTCCCTGCCTTTCAGCAGGTTTGCCTTTATCTGATTACCTGACTGTGGATTTAATTCCATTATAATCCTCATCTGCGGAAGAAGATGTTGGATTTTGTCGGCTCAGTAAAAATTCTATACCCTAAATTCCATCATAATAACCAATTATTACACACTATTCAGAAAATTCTTGATTCTATTGCTTTTCCTTGTCGAATCAGCGGTCTGAGAAATCTCCCTGAAACTTACAGGAGGTTTGACCGGAAGTGCCGTGAGGTCATATCCGCACGCTGGACAGATCCACTCCCCGCTCTCGGCACTGCTGAAAGATGGACGCATACATCGGCTGCAATCTTTTTTGAACATTCCCTTCACCCCGCACTTTCAGATTTTCGTTTCATCAGGACGTTACATGCCAGGACGATGATCCCCGTCGTCATAAGGAGGCCGCCGATCAACAGCCATCGATAAAGATCCGTTCCCGTGTTCGGCAGGAAACCTGTCGGTGAGGGGCCGCCTCCCGCAGGGATCACCTGCCCACCGTTCGTTCCCTCAACATCCTTCACTCCCTTGTCAGGAGCGAATAAGGAGGAGGCCTGAACCTGGATCTCGAATCGTGCCACGGTTCCCTGGAACTCGTTGCCAAGCTCATAGGGCATTTTAACGATGAGGAGCAGTTCATCTCCTGAGCCCTTCGCAAGCTCCCTTGCTTTGAAGGAAGATGCATCCTTCAATTTCCCATCGAACAGGATGGTGTTGCCATGAAGCAGCGTCATATCCAATTCGTTGTATAGAATATCCGTCTCCGATAGATTTCTCACAGTAAGAGTGTAAGCAAGGTCTTCATCGCCTTCGTTATGGACGGTAAGCGAGCGTTCTACCCAATCTCCAGGTTTGGCATTCTTGATATCGAACAGATAGGATCCGCTAGGCTCAATCGTCATCCCTGGACCTTCCCCATGAGCCGTCGAGAGAGTAAAGAAACCGAACAGGAGAGGAAAAAGAATATAAAAGAGCATCCGATGCTTCATCATGTTCATTCCTTTTTATCTGAAATGTAATCTCTATCAAACATGTCGTTCGTTTTAATGAACACCTATCTGTAGTATACGGTTTAAGCGAAACCTCTCAAAACATCATATGAAGCGATTTAGGATATATATTCCATCTGTTTCTCCCTTATCCTCATTCCGTCTCTCGTTTTCTGAATGTTTTGTACTTTATAAAAGAAATTTTGTTCATTATAATGAAATCACTCAATCAAAAAGGAGAGCGACCTATGCTAGGAAGCAGATTAAAGGAAATTCGTGAAAAGAAAAACATAACCATCAATGAACTATCCCAGCGATCATCGGTTTCCAAATCATATATCAGTTCAATCGAGAGGGGCTTGCAGCAAAACCCTTCCTTGGAAATTATGCAGAAGCTGAGCCGTGCCCTCGACGTTTCGTTGGATGCAATACTTTTGGAAGGAGATGAGGAGCTCGAAGAGTGGATCGCCTCGCTCAAGCAGGCGATTGAAGGCGGACTTACAAAGAAGGATTTCTTTGGGTTTCTCCAAGGATGGCTATGAATAAATGGATCTCAGTCATTGGGATTTTACTGATTTGTACAGGTCTTGTGTATGTGGGTGCCTCCCTCTTCGGCATTCAGGAGCAGAAGCACGCTCGTGATGAATCAATGGTTTCCGCCCAAAAGGCCATCAGTGCGGGTGCCGGGACTCCCTCAGAGGATCGGGAGAACGGGGAAGCTATCGGGATTCTGCGCATCCCGGCTCTTGACAGGGAGGTACCCATCGTGACGGGGGCTGATGAGGATGATTTGGAGAAGGGGGTCGGTCATGTGCCCTCTACTGCACTTCCAGGGGAAGGAGAACGGATTTTCCTTGCAGGCCACCGTGATACAGTATTCACACGGATGGGTGAACTGAAGCCGGGAGATGTACTGGAGATCCGCCTAGCTGAAGGGACGTTCACCTATCGGATCACAGGCAGTGTGATCGTGGATCAGGACGATCTGTCAGTGATGGAGCCAGCGGGGGAAGAGATGCTGACATTATCAACCTGTTATCCCTTCGAGTACCTCTCCAGTACCGATCAGCGCTACATCATCCATGCGCGCCCCGTCCATTGATCCCTGTCCATGAAAAAAGCCGATCCATATGCGGATCGGCTTTTTGCTTTATTCGCTTTTTTCTCCAAGGGCAAACATCATCTCAAGTTCGCAGGCTACTTCCCCGTCAACGGTGGCAACGCCCTTCCCTTTTCCGATGGCACCTTTGAAGCGGACCATTTCGACTTCAAGTCTGAGCTGATCCCCTGGTTTCACCTGACGCTTGAAGCGGCACTTATCAATTCCGGTAAAGAAAGCAAGTCTTCCTCTGTTTTCTTCCTTCTTCAGCATAGCAACAGCTCCTACCTGAGCAAGGGCCTCGACGATGAGCACGCCCGGCATGACCGGGTAGTCCGGGAAGTGACCGTTGAAGAATTCTTCATTGGCTGTGACGTTCTTGATGCCGATCGCGCTTTTCCCTTCTTCTACTTCGAGGATGCGATCCACAAGAAGAAAAGGATAGCGATGCGGGATGATGTCTTTGATTTCATTGATATCTAACATGAATGGTCCTCCTACAGTGGTATGTCCCCTTTATTGTACAGAATTGAAGGGGAGAATGGAATAGAACGAAGAAAAGGCCCTGAGCTTCAGAGGCCTTTTCGTTATTTTGCTTTTTTGACGATGTCTGCAATATGCTGCCATGTTTCGGCTTTGAACACATCAGAGGCTTTTCCGTCACCGATGACGGCATATCCAAAAACGGCTCCAAGGGCAAGAAACCCGGCGAACAGCACGAGGAATAAAAGGACGCGGAGCCAGATCGGGAAAAGGCGTACCCGTACCCATCTGGGTGCAGCCTGTTCCTCGGCTGTCTTCGTTTCTTCAGTTGGTTGCTCCTGCAACAGTTCTTTTTCGCTCATCTGTTCAAAACTCCTTTAGCGTATACCGTTGACCAATCCCATCATCTGATCGGCCATGGTGATGGATCGTGTCTGGAACTGATAGGAACGCTGGACATTCAGCAGGTCCGTCATTTCCTTGCCCACATCCACGTTCGATGCTTCCAGGGCCTCTTGGCTGATGGAAATGCCCGTTCGCCCGGCACCGGTCAGATTCGTCAAGACTTCGTTCCGGGTCACACCTAGATCGGTCCTCAGTCCGATCAGATTACCGCCGAGTTGTTCGAGGAACTGGGGACGGGCGATCGTCACAATGCCGAGGTCTACGTTCTCGGTCCCCGCTGGCCCTATGATGCTCAGCACGCCATTATCGCCAAGCTCGAAGGTGGAAGCTTCATCCGAGAACGTGATCGGATCATCATTCTCATCCAGGATCGGGAATCCCGAAGCATTCACGAGCATGGACCGGCCATTTTCCATGGGAGTGGAGTAGAAGGCACCGTCTCTCGTATAGCGGACATCGGTTCCATCATCCACTTTGAAGAACTGACGCTCATCCTTCAGGGCAAAGTCCAGGGACCTCCCCGTAGCCTTCAGGGTGCCCTGTGTGAGGTTCAAAGCAGTTTTGGATAGTCGTGCCCCGCTTCCTTCCCTGACGCCAAGAGGAGTGAGTCTGCCGCCTTCAAAGCGGTCCACGCGCTGGTTGTTCACCTGTTGGACCAGTAGATCGGAAAACGTAGCTTCCCTCTTTTTGTAGCCGGTGGTATCGGCATTCGATAGGTTGTTCCCGATCAAGTCCATCTGCTTTTGAAGCTGACCAAGTGTGTTTGTGGCTGTCACCATCGTCCGGTTCATGATTTTGTCCCCTTTATTATAAGGTAACTCCTGTCGAATTTCATTGACAATCTTTTACTACCCATTCACACGCCCGATTTCATTCGCCGCTTTGTCCATGCTGCGATCATACGCCTGAAGGACCTTCTGATTCGCCTCGAACGCACGGTAAGAAGAAAGCATATCAGTCATGCTCCTGGACGCATCGACGTTCGATCGTTCAAGCTGACCCTGGACCATGGTGAAGGTGCCTGCCTGAGCAGGGGTCAGAGCTGTTTCAGAAGAGAAAAGACCGTCCCCTTCTTTCACCAGGTCTTGCGCATTTCCTGTGTAGGCGATGCCAAGTGAAGACTCCTGTGCTCCGTTCACCAGAATCTCCCCATTGTCGCCAAGGCTGAATTCGTCGGAATCAAGCTGGATCCGCTCCCCGTTCCCATCAAGGACATAGTGCCCGCTATTGGTAGTGAGGAATCCGTTGCCGTTGACTGTGAAATTCCCATTTCTTGTGTATCGCTCTTCCCCGCCATCTCCTTCAACGGTGAACAGGACGGCTCCCCCCTCATCTGGAAGGGTTCCCGTAATCAAGGCGATATCCGTGGCATTGCCCGTTTCCTGCAGGTCACCTTGGGTAAAGGTCGGGATGGTTTCCTGCATATAGACACCCGTATTCAAGCTCCCGATACTCCGGTGAAGAGGAAGGGACAGTCGATTGTCGGTCGGGACGGTCGTCGAGTCCATGCGTTGCATGAGCATTTCAGGGAAAGCCCGCATCGCAGCCGTGTCCGCTTTATAGCCCGGCGTGTTGGCATTGGAGATATTATTGGTCAGCATTTCGGTTTTCCGCTGCTGTGACAGCATGCCGGATGCCACCGTATAGAATCCTCGGAACATAACGTCCACCTCATTTCTTATTGTCTCTTCTCTTACATCGGAACCTCACCGGACTATTTCAGTCGATCAGCCGATTTTACGGCGTGAAATTTTATCGATATTCTCAAGCATCAGACCCGTTCCGACCGCTACACAGTCCATCGGGTTCTCAGCTACGAGTACAGGTACTTTCAATTCTTCCGCAAGAAGCGTGTCCATACCGTGAAGAAGCGCTCCCCCTCCTGTCAGGATCACACCGCGGTCGATAATATCCGCTGATAGTTCTGGCGGAGTCTTCTCCAGGACGTTCTTGGCTGCCTGGACGATGACAGCGACTGATTCACGAAGGGCCCCTTCAATTTCTTTTGCTGTCACGGTAAGGGTACGTGGAAGACCTGATACCATGTCACGTCCGCGGATGTCCATCTCATTCATCTCGCCTTCGCGATTTTCGGAGAAGACCGTACCGATCTTGATCTTGATGTCTTCCGCTGTACGTTCACCGATGAGGAGCTTGTACTCGCGTTTGATATAATTCAGGATTTCATAATCGAATTTATCCCCTGCCATCTTGATCGACTGGCTTGTGACGATATCGCCCATGGAAAGGACCGCTACATCCGTGGTTCCCCCTCCGATATCCACGACCATATTCCCGGTCGGGTTGAAAATGTCCATGCCTGCTCCGATGGCTGCGACTTTAGGCTCTTCTTCAAGGTAGATCTTCTTGCCGCCACTCTTCTCGGCTGCTTCCTTGATGGCTTTTTGTTCGACGCTCGTGATGTTTGTCGGGCAGCAGATCAAGATGCGCGGCTTCGACATGAATCCTTTCACGTTCAGCTTATTGATGAAATGCTTCAGCATCGCTTCTGTTACATCGAAGTCTGCTATGACCCCATCTTTAAGCGGGCGGATCGCGACAATATTCCCAGGCGTCCGGCCAACCATGCGGCGCGCCTCTTCTCCTACTGCCAATACTTTATTCGTATTCTTGTCCAACGCGACGACGGAAGGCTCGTTAAGGACGATCCCCTTCCCCTTTACATGAATCAATACATTTGCTGTACCTAAATCGATACCGATATCTTTCGCGAACATTTGTTGTGACTCCCTTCTTCTCATTCAATTGATCTATGGTTTATTTCCTATGTAGTTACGTTTTAACGTTAAGGTAAAATCTTCACCTAATTAATTATATTACCATAAACGTGTCGAAAGCAGGAGTTGTTTGTCAAAAAAATGAATTTTATTTAAATCGCCTTCTATTGCCTTTCGGAGCAGGCTGAATGACTCGAATTCAACCTCTTTCCATTCATTTGAGGACCCTCCACCTCGCTGCTGTAAACGTAAAAATACGCCATCCGCCCTTCTTCCTGCGGGCGTGGCGCATCGGTTTCAGCTGTGGAGTTCTTCTTTCCTATATTTTTGCTTCGTGGCTTCTCCTCCTCTTAAGTGTCGGATCGATTTATGATAATCCAGTATTGTCTTTACTTCGTTTGCAAGCTCCGGATTGATTTCAGGCAGCCGTTCCGTTAAATCTTTGTGGACCGTACTTTTGGACACGCCAAACTCCTTCGCAATGACGCGAACGGTTTTCTTTGTCTCCACGATATACTTGCCAATCTTGATTGTTCTCTCTTTGATGTAATCGTGCACACCACTCGACCTCCCCAAATTGGATGTGAGAAGTGTGAAATGAGACTCGCTTCGCATGAGTGATTAGTATAAGTTACGTTGCCGTTATGGCCCGTGGTTTACAACGTATAAACATATATGTGACTGATTCGCTATGGGATATGGACGATTCCTCACCTCAAACACTCTCTGTATTGATAGGTTTGTTTCATTTTATTAGCATTTGTCCCCATATATGCACACTTTACCGAATAAGGACAAGATAACGTTTGAATTTTCAGAATTCATTTTGAGCCATGCGACATATTTTGATCTATTTCCTGAGAAATAGTCAAAATACCCTTCATTTATGATTCATATGAACATACTTAATGTTTCAATTCTCAAAGTACCCCTTAAAGCCTGAAACAAATCAACTGATTCTCGTCAGGTTAACGTCTAACCACCGTTTCACCCCAATGACCTAAGGGAAAATGTATGATCTTGTTCTACTTACATGGTTGTCAATCCACATTCCAAACTGGTGATTCATTGCTGACTGATGCCTTTCGAGCATGAGCTTTTTGGTCTGCGATGAGCACTCCATTACATTTTATGTATTCATCGACATTTGTGGGCATGGGGTGTTCTTTATAAATATAAGAAGCCTGTTTCTATACAGCGAAACAGGCTTCTTAATTCAATTCACATAAAATTACTGAATCTCTCCAACTTCCTTACTTATGTTCAAACACCTTTTCAACTACTCGCTTAGTGGCTTGACCATCTTCAAGATTACAGTATTCGTTGTAGAAGGCTTCATATTTATCTTTGAAATTATTGTTAACTTCATCTATGTTCCTAATCGAATCAACCACATCATCATTTGACATTAATAATGGCCCCGGCAGGTCATTATAAACATCAATATAGAACCCTCTCAACATACTTTGATATTTCTCAACATCATAAGTGTAAAACAGAATCGGTTTCCTCAAATTCGCAAAATCAAAGAATACGGAAGAATAATCTGTTATAAGCATATCGCTGGCTATGTACAGGTCATTAATATCATTATACTTGGAACAATCATAGGCAAAGCCTTCATGTCCCGATAAGTCGATATTATCCGAAATAAAATAGTGCATCCGCAAAATAATCACATACTCGTCACCAAACTCTTTTTGCATACGTTCTAAATCTAATTTCAAGGTAAACTTATAATTCCCTGCAGAATGAAATTCATCATCCCTCCACGTCGGTGCATACAAAATTGCTTTTTTAGAGGTTGGGATCCCCAGTTTGTCTTTAATTTGATTTTTATATTCCTTAGAGTGATTCTTTAAAATATCATTTCTAGGATACCCATATGTCAAGATCTTTTCTGATGGATACATAAAGGCACTTTCAAAGATCGATTGACTGTATTTATTTGCTGCAATTAAGTAGTCCCAATTTCTTGATTGATCGTAAAAGTCCTTCTTATAATTTTTATTTGCCGATGTTACATTTTCCATATCAAACACCAGTCGTTTCAGTGGAGTTCCATGCCAAGTGGATAGTATAACTTGATTATCTTTTTTGGATAGCCACTTAGGTTGTCGCATATTGAGCACAAAATATTTAGATACTGTAATGTAGTAAAAATATTCCCAGCCAAATCTTTTGATTATTTTTACATTTTTATTATTAAATTCCTTCTCGTCTTTCACTAAATCTTTATCGTTCAACACCCAAACGTGCTTCCACTTATTCGGATCTTTTTCCAAAAGGTAATTGAAAATCGCTTTAGGACTGTCCGAATAGTTTCTTCCCAAAAAACTCTCATATAAAATAGTATTGCTTTTAATAGGCAATTTGGCAAAGATATTTTTTTGGATTTTCTTCTGTCTAAATCTTTTATTTTTTGGTTTTGTAAACTGCTGGGCTTTATATCCAAAATCTCTTGCCTTACTAAACATATAGCCCGTTTTAAAATTCCCTTTTTTTATTGCATTAATTTCGTAGGAGTGCCTTTTACTCAAATTTAGTCCTTCTGAAGACTTATTCAATATTGAATTTAATTCTATATATAAAGGTTTGATTTCTTTATACGAGCGACTAAATCCTTCACTTGTGACTATCTTATACAAATAGAACTTAACTGCTGTTAATTTAATTTGCTTAGCGAGGTATAGGTTATCACAATTAATCAGAGACTCATTGTATGCCTGCAATCGCTTTAGCATTCTGTCGCCATGCTCTTCTTGTGATAAGGATGGAGAATTGATCGGGTCATTATGCAGATATTTGTAGTAAAGTTTTGTTTTAGTCTGTTTTATCGTTTGAACCTTGTTATATAGTTCAATCAAGAATGGAATATCACTATATAAATTGTTCTCCGATTTAAATGTAATATCGTGATCTCTCAAGAAAGATGTTCTAATAATAAAACTATGTGCTCTGTACCGATAGTTTAATTTTTTTAGGGATTCCTTTACCTTAATGATTTCATAATTAAGCTGTATGATCTCTTTCTCGAACAAACCATACATGATTTGATTTATTTGGTGCTGATCGACTTGGATATTCACTTCATTTAGCACAGATTCTAACTTTGGTAATGGCTCTTCTCCAAAGAACGCCTGCTTGTTTTTCTTCATTGTGGATATTTTATCTAAACTCGTTTCGGAAATACCGAATTTAAACACATCAACATGTTCAGTATCCGCATCAATCATATGTTTAGCATATATTAAGGCATTCGGATGCAAGTAATCATCTGCATCGAGAAAAACAATAAACTCACCATTAGCTCTTTCAATACCTTTGTTTCTGTAATCAGATAATAAAGCACTGTCATCCATCTCAATACCTATTACATTCAGTTCTCCTACATCAAGGTTGGCACTGACTCCAGGCTTATTATGTATAAATAACACTTCAAAATCTGTGAAAATTTGTTTTCGTAAACTTTCTATACAATTCCAGAGAAATTTTTCATTATTCCCTTTGTCTTTATACGGAATGATAATTGAAAATTTCATAATCTCCCTACTTTCCTAAAAAAATCCCTAAAAAACATCTTTTTCATTATAACACCCATGCCAAATTTTGAAATATCTTTATTGACTTTTCATATTGATTCGCAAAAAATAATTCAGAAATCGAAGTATCAATAGATATCCGAACTCTTTCGCTTTAGGGATGGATTCAACAAAAAAGGCATCCCACAAATGTGGAACGCCTTCCTTAGCTTCATCCTTTAAAATCTACATCTTCATCGATCCATACCTCTCCGTCCTTATAGGTCATCTGCTCTGGATACCTGAGGTTCTCCACTTCATCCTGAAGTTTCTGAGACGGCGCAGGGGTGAGGAGTGAAACGGTGATATTGGCAATGATCGCTGCCGTGGCCCCGAAGACGCCGGCACCCGTGTCAATGATCCCCAAGACCGTATAGCCCTCCCTCGCGAGAAAGATATAGAGCAAGGTGACTCCCAGGCCGACAAGCATACCTGTCACTACTCCGTGGGCGTTGGAGCGCTTCCACCAGACCCCGAGCAGGAGTGCAGGGAAGAATGTTCCCGACGCAAGGGCAAATGCCCATGCGACAATCTGGGTGATGACACCAGGTGGATTCAGTGCCACGAGACCTGCAAGGAGCGTGGCAACCACAATCGTCCAACGGGCCACGGCCAAACGATTTGCATCTGATGCCCCCGGTTTCATGACCCTATAGTAAATGTCATGGGCAAAGGAAGACGAGATGGCGATGAGAAGTCCGCCTGCAGTGGAGAGGGCCGCTGCCATGGCTCCCGCTGCCACAAGACCGATGACGAATACACCCAGGTTGGCAATCTCCGGAGTCGCCATGACGACAATATCATTGGAGATGATGATCTCCTGCCACTGAAGGATGCCGTCACCATTCGTATCCGCCACTTGAAGCTTCCCTGTATCGACCCACGACTTTGTCCATGCAGGGAGCTCACTGATCTTACTTCCGGCTACTTTCGTCATGAGGATGAACCTCGAGAATGCTGCATAGGCAGGTGCTGATAAATACAGGATCCCGATAAAGAGAAGCGCCCATGCCCCAGACCAGCGAGCTGCCTTCATCGTGGAGACCGTATAGAATCGGACAATAACATGTGGAAGCCCTGCGGTTCCCGCCATGAGGGTGAACATAAGGGCGATGAACTGCCATTTTGATCCGTTCGTGAAAGGTGCAAAATACTCTGACACACCGAGCTGCCGGTCCAGTTCACCGATCTCCTCGACGATCCTCCCGTACGACAGCCAAGGAGCCGGATTTCCTGTCAGTTGCAGGGACATGAAAATGACAGGAATCAGATAGGCAATGATCAGAACAAGGTATTGCGCCACCTGCGTCCAGGTGATTCCCTTCATTCCCCCAAAGGCCGCATAGAATGCAATGAGCACGACCCCGATCATCGTCCCGATCTTCGCATCGATTTCGAATAACCGACCGATGACGACCCCCGACCCGGAAAGCTGTCCGATAGAATAGGTGAAGCTGATGATGATGGTACAGATCGCCGCCGTGATCCGTGCCGGATGGCTGTTGAATCTGTCTCCGATGAATTCCGGAACGGTGTAACGTCCATATTTCCGGAGCTGAGGGGCCAGAAGGAACGTGAGAAGGAGATATCCCCCTGTCCACCCCATGATATAGGCCAGGCCGTCATACCCGAGAATCATGACCGTTCCAGCCATACCAATGAATGATGCGGCGCTCATCCAATCAGCACCGATGGCCATCCCGTTGAAGATCGGCGGGACCCCGCGACCAGCCACATAGAAATCCGATGTTTCTTTTGCTTTGTTGTATACAGCGATACCAATGTATAAGGCAAATGTCACCAAAATGATGATCGTCGATACTAACAGCTGAGAATCCATCTATCCGTTTCCCCCTACACTCTGTCTTTTTTCTTCATCCCAATTTCTCTTGTCTCTTTAATGATCCAGCGTCTTCCCATAGCTGAGGGCTTCATTCTTCTTCGCGTCGATTCCGTACTTCCGGTCGATTTTGTCACTAACGACTGCGTTGACAAACAGCAGTAAGATGAAGGTGACGACCGCTCCTTGCGCCCCCATGAAGTAATGGAAAGGAAAACCGCCAATCGTATAGGAAGACAGTGGTTCCGCAATCAGCACTACACCGAATGACGCGATGAACCAAATGACCAGATACACACCCATATAGATGTTTTTCTCTCTGAAATACCGATCGGCTTTCACCTTTTCGATTTTTTTCATTCCGTTCCCCCCTTTTTTTCACACTACCTCAGACTGAAAATGAACTTCACCGTTTCGAAAAATGGAGCCGGCACCATGGCGATCTGAATAATCAAGAATACAAAGAGGGCCACGAATGGGATGGCCAGATAAAAGGCCTTCTTTTTCCTTATGTTGAGAAAGATGCAAAAACCCGTGAGCGCCATAAAGATGAAAAAGTAAATGGATGTCACCTCCTTATGTAAGCGTTTTCTTAAATGAACATATTTCTCCTCCCTGAATACTTATTCATCATTATGTATAGGGTGCTGGACAGGGTCAATAAAAAAAAGTCGACAGAAATTTCATCGCCTATGACGTTGTTTTTTTACAATAGCAAGATGGCACCCTGCAGAACCGGAAGACCGTCTGTATTATTTTCCTGCCAAACTAACATCCTGTCGAATGGCCTCGCAGGTTATTGACGCAAAAAAAGAACCAGCCGCAATGGGCCGGTTCCGTATGGGATCATTCTTCGTCTTTAGTATCAGCTGCGTCCGGGGTAGTACTGGACTCATCGGACTCTTTCTTCTCCGCGCCTTGTTTAGGCTTGGCTTGTCCTTCGTTTCCTTCAGACTCTTTCTTTTCTTCAGCAGCATCTTTCTTCTCTTCTGTACCTTTGTCTTCAGAAGCTTGCTCTGTGGATACTTGTTGATCCAAGTCAGCTTCTTGAAGGGTGGCAAGGGACTTATTGAAGTACTCAAGTGGATTCACGGCTAAGCTGTCTTTGCGGATTTCAAAGTGTACGTGTACACCAGCTTCTTCGTTCAGACTGCTCTTGCCTGCTTTGGCAATTTCCTGACCTTGCTTGACTGTGTCACCAACAGCAACCTTGAAGTCTTTGACCGATTGGTAACGTGTGACGACACCTTTGGAGTGCTCGATTTCAATCGTGTTCCCAAGTAGGGCATCTTCCTGAACCTTTGTAACTTCTCCACTCATGGCAGCAAGGACATTGAAGTTCTTGCCTTCTTTCGAGATGTCGAGCCCTTGGTTCGGATAGTACTCATTTCCGTGGACGATGAGCGCTGCTTCCTGTTCTTCGGCCGTGGCATTAGCATCATAGAATTCTTTCTCAATGACGGTTTCATCCGGCTTGGCGACTGGCATTACGAAGTTTTCGAGTGAACGGTTGACTTCTTCTGCAGGTTGATCAAATTGATTTTCGGTAGGAACTCCATCATAGCTGTAATCCTTTGCTTTCTCGTTCACATCATTCGATGCTTGGTACCACAAAATCCCTGTGATCACGACTGCTGCACTTGCCAAGTAGATTGCTGGATAGGCCCAGCGCCTTTTCAAAAATTTTGGAGAAGTATGTTTCTTTTCTTCCTCTCTCATTTTCATCACCTCAGCAATCATTCTGAACAGAATTCAGAAAATATATACACGAGGTGAAAAAATTTTTAAAATCTTATCTTTCGACAAAACGAATCGTTCTATGCACGATTTTTTACATCTCTTTGAACTTTTATTCTGATGGGCGAAAAGGAGGGCTCCCCGTGCTACAATGAAAGGATGAAACGAAAGGACGATGTCTGAATGAAATCTGTATTGAAAATCGGGCTGACCGTAGCCCCTTTCTTATATATGCTCTTGATCTGGTATCTTTCGAGTAATCCCGATGATAAGGTCCTAAGCCTCCCGGAGCGGGATCTTGACCGATTCATCAAGGAATCCCTCCACCTGATCGAGTTCGGGATCCTTTACGCTCTATTTGTCCTTGCCCTTCTTGCTCACGGAAAACTCACTTATGCTTTCAATACCGTCGCCGCCCTGATTGCCATTTTCTATGGCTTCACGGATGAAATCCATCAGGCCTTTGTGCCGGCCCGTTCTGCCACCATGATCGACGCTGCCAAGGATCTTATCGGCGTGACCATCCTCTATTGGCTCGTCAATCACACCTACTTCCGCTCACCGGAACGTCCACTGGGCCGTTGGTTGAAATCAGTTGAGAAGTATTTTACAACTTAAACGAAAAAGCGCCAGGTCCGGAAAGTGGACCTGGCGCTTTTTCAGCGCTGTGCGGTGACTTTTTTCAACAACGTATCTGCCTGGGTGATCTTCACGTCCTTATAATAGTGCTGGACGATCTGCTTATAGTCCTTTCCTTCCTCCGCCATTCCGTTAGCACCGTATTGACTCATGCCGACGCCATGTCCGAAGCCTTTCGTTGAAATGACGATATGATCGCCCTTCAGCGACCAGGTGAAGTCGGATGATTTCAGATTCAGCTTATCCCGTATTTCCCGCCCGGTAAACTTCTTGCCGTTGATCTCCACGTTAGCAACCCGCTTCCCTTCCGTGCGGCCGGTGATCGTACCTACGCTGCCATCCTTCGGAAGAGTGACCCCCAGTTTCTTTTGAAAGTCCCTTGTCTTGATGACGACTTGATCTTCAAATTTCGGGGATTTGGAATCCCAAGGGCTCTCGACACTCCTCAGGTACGGAAGCTCATTCTCCCAATAGGATTCTGAGTTCTCTGTGTAGCCGTTGCTTGTCGAGAAAAAGGCAGCTGTGATCGGTTTATCTTTGTACGTCAGGACTTTGCCCATCGTCCCATGTACGGCATCTTTGATTTTTTTGATTTTCCATTCATAGTCCGCGCCCCATAGCTTGGCGAGCTCTTTTTCATTCTTGTATACCTGATGTGCGACGGTATCGGTTACATCGGCACCTTTAGGGACGTTGGAGTCATCTACAAGAAGCTGATTCACAATATACGTTCTGGCAGCCAGCGCTTGGGCCTTCAATGCTTCAGGTTCAAAGTCGGCAGGCATTTCACCGGCTACGACTCCCACAACGTACTGCTCGAGGGGCAGTTTTTCGATGAGGTCGTCGTTTGAACGATAGACGGCTACCTGCATGGATTGGTCCATGTCTTTGTTGGCGGTTTGTTTGGCTTTGGCTTCGTCCAGGTTGGCTGTTTCTTTTCCTGATGAGAAGGGGAGTACCAGCAGGGCGGGAATCGTGATGATGATGATGATAAAGAGTGAGAAGGTGAGTAGTACGGGTTTCCATTGCTTCATGTGCGCTGCCTCCATATAAAGTGAAATAGGAGATGGTGTTGCGTTTCTCCTCTTTTCAAATGTATGGGGATGGACAGGCTTTTATGAATGATTATTGTGGTCATTTTTAATGAGTGGAGGGATTGTTTTTTGAGGGGATGTTCCGTTCCGCTGCGGCCACCCGCTTTCCATGGGGCGTGCGGTGAGCTGCTTCGGTGTTGCCTGCAGGGTCTCACCCTGCCCGCTTTTCCCATAGGAGTCGGGTGGCCTCCGCTGCTCTTCACTTTTGGTGATATATAGATGCTGATCCCTTATGATCAGACACATATAGATAAGGTGCCAATTCACTCCTATTCTTTTGATGGCTTTTGTTAATAGTGGATAGGACGTTTCGTTTCGCTGCGGGTGGCCGCTTTCCGGCGGGGAGGGAGCCTGAGCCGCTTCGGCTGCCGCCTGCAGGGTCTCAACCTTCCCTCTTTTTCCGCAGGAGTCGGCCAACCTCCGCTGCTCTTCACTTTTGGTGATATGATGTCTGGCTTTATGAAAATGGGTCAAGCGTGTTTCCCGTTAAGTTCAAACGTATTTTCCACTAACCACTGATTCATAAATATATAAAAACGGACCTCCTGTTGTAAGGAGGTCCGTTTTATTGGATACGCTTATGCGTCTTTGATCATGGTTTCTTCTGTTGCTGGTGTTTCGTCTGCTTCGTTGACGCGTTCGATGTCTGCACCTAGAGCTGCGAGCTTTTGGTGGAAGTTGACATAGCCACGGTCAAGGTGTTTTAGTTCTGTGACTCTTGTGTAGCCGTCTGCTACAAGTCCTGCGATGGATAGGGCTGCGGCTGCACGAAGATCGGTTGCAGCAACTTCTGCACCTTGAAGGGCAGTTGGTCCATCCATGATGACAGAACGGCCTTCGATTTTGATTTCGGCGCCCATGCGGCGGAATTCTTCCGCGTGCATGAAGCGGTTTTCAAATACCGTTTCCGTGATGACGCTTGTTCCATCTGCTGCAAGGAGCAATGCCATCATTTGAGATTGCATGTCTGTCGGGAATCCAGGGTGTGGCATCGTTTTGATGTCGACGGATTTCAATGAATCCGGACCGATGACACGAACACCTTCCCCTTCATCGATGATCTTGACGCCCATCTCCTCCATTTTAGCAATAAGAGAAGACAAATGTTCAGGGATTGCACCTTTTACAAGAACATCACCTTTAGTAATGGCAGCAGCTACCATGAATGTTCCGGCTTCAATACGGTCCGGGATGATGCTGTGCTCCACTCCATAAAGGCGATCGACACCCTCGATGCGGATTGTTCCGGTTCCGGCACCTACTACGTTTCCTCCCATTTTGTTCAGGAAGTTCGCAAGGTCTACGATTTCCGGTTCTTTTGCAACATTTTCAAGGATTGTTGTTCCTTCTGCAAGAACGGCAGCCATCATGATGTTCTCAGTGGCACCTACGCTTGGGAAGTCGAGATAGACTTTGGCACCATGCAAGCGACCGTCAACTTCAGCTTCGATGAAGCCGTTACCGACTTTCACTTTTGCACCCATTGCTTCGAATCCTTTAAGATGCTGATCAATTGGTCTTGAACCGATTGCACATCCACCAGGAAGGGCTACACGGGCTTTACCTGTACGTCCAAGAAGTGAACCCATCACTAGGACGGATGCACGCATTTTACGTACATATTCAAAAGGCGCCTCTACAAATAACTCCCTTGACGCATTGACGGTTACTTCACCGTTCGCGAATTCTACATCTGTATTTAAATGACGTATAACTTCATTGATCGTATATACATCGGAGAGTGGTGGTACGTTTTTGATGATGCTTTTTCCTTCACTTGCTAATAATGTAGCAGCGATGACTGGTAAAACGGCATTCTTTGCTCCTTCAACTTGCACTGTACCGCTTAAACGCTGACCGCCGCGGACGATAATTTTTTCCAAGAGTATTCCCCTCCGCGTCCAATTTCTCTATATTAATATTCAATAATCAGGATGGGTGTGCCAATGACAAAGGTTGTCTCAGCGCCCATTCCACTTTTCCGTAAACCAAGTTGAATGTTCATATCTTGATGCTGTTTGGTTTGAATGGTCCGTGACAATTGTTCCGAGTAGGCTGAAATTGAATGAAACTCTTCCTCTTTTAAGGATTCCAATTCGTTTGCGTCCAATGTGTCCATCATTTCGACGGCTTGATTCGACAAAACTTCCTCAAGCGTATCACTGAATTTGCCTTTAATACAAGAGAATATCAAGGGTTTATCCGTGAAAATTTCATCCATGTTTGGGATATATTCACTTTTGATATATGCCTTGGCGCTCTCTCCCCAAGTGGTCTGACTTCCGCGCAGCTCATACATAGTATACGATTGTGATTGCCCGTTTGTGAGGGTATGTAAAATCTTAATGGTTTCTGTTCCATGAGACGTCTTGCGAAGTCCCGTCACCACTGTTTCTTCCTTTGATTTTTTTGTTACCCACTTGAATCCGGAAAATTTCTCCTGAATCAACTCACTGTGTTTGGCAAACCCTTCTTGTGTGAAGCTAGATGCGTTTTCTCTTGCATACAGAGACCATTCATTGACCTTCCCACCAGCTCGTTCGACGGCAAGATCAAGTTTTTCTATATCGGTGAAACGCTTCGCTTCGATAGTGTTGTTCCCATTACTGACATAAAGAAAACCAATTATAATGAAAAAAATTACGAAAATGTAAAAGTTACGCACGATTATTCCTCCCCTTTAGTAAAAGTCTTTCCGTCAGGGTGAGGAACATACTTGCAACTTATCGTCATCTTTTTACAAATCTGTCTTCTTACAGTCATGTGATCGTTTTCATAATGAAACTTTTTCACAAAGGGCGTAAACACAAAATTAATCTTACTCAAAACAAGTTCCTTTGAGAACATGCAGGAAGACCTATTTTTTGTAAGGATTTGACCCTATTCGAAAAGGGTCGGCAGCTGCTGGGTCCATAGGTAGTAATCCAACAAGAACCTGCTGACGGCAGAACCAATGGCAATGGTCAGTAGGATGTACAAGAGCCTCCCTTGGGCGACCCTGTTTTTTTTAAGGAGCTTATCCAATTGGATTGATTGAAGAGCCCAGAATGTAACTGCGAACACCACCAAGTGAATCAGCATGCTGATCAGCGCCTGCTGGCCAAATGTTACGTCCATTCCTTCTCACTCCAAAAAAAAATTTAGACACACATAGACTATTTTAACATATTACCTTTGCACTACAATAGTTATTTTTGTAAATGTCAGGTTTTTTTGAAACTCTGTCTTTTAGTCTCTATGTGTATGTCCCACGTTTCATTTTACTCCCTTTGTATAGGTAAAGCCAATTGGAGCGTGCAGGATTTTTTCATATTTTTTTGTCTCTTCATTATATATACAAAAATCCACCCGTAAGGCATGAGAGCCTCAGGGTGGATTTTCAAGATCGTATTAGAAGTTACGCTCTGACACGTTGATTCTGTTCATGGCACGTTTCAAGGATAGTTCAGCACGGCGGAAGTCGACGTCATCCCTGCTTCCTTGAAGGCGTCCTTCTGCACGTCCTTTGGCTTCCTTGGCACGTTCGATGTTGATCGCTTCTGCCGTCTCGGCAGATTGTGCAAGAATTGTCACCTGTTCAGGACGGACTTCAAGGAAGCCGCCGCTGACAGCTACAAGCTCAGTGTCGCCACCTTTTTTCAGGCGAACTGCACCGATTTGTAGTGGAGCAACCATCGGAATGTGTCCAGGCAAGATCCCAAGCTCACCGCTTTGAGCTTTCGTACTTACCATGTCCACTTCTGAATCGTACACTGGGCCATCGGGAGTGACAATATTGACTTTTAATGTCTTCATTTTGTTCCCTCCTGGTCCGCGATTATACCTCTACGCCCATTTCTTTAGCTGCAGCCAGTACGTCCTCGATCGGACCTACCAGACGGAATGCATCTTCAGGAATGTGATCGTATTTGCCCTCAAGGATATCCTTGAATGCTTTAACTGTATCTTTCACTTCTACGTATGAACCTTTTTGTCCTGTGAACTGCTCGGCCACGTGGAAGTTCTGTGAAAGGAAGAATTGTACACGACGCGCACGGTGAACGGTCAGTTTGTCATCATCGGAAAGCTCATCCATACCGAGGATCGCAATGATGTCCTGAAGTTCTTTGTAGCGCTGAAGCGTCTGCTGTACGTTACGTGCTACGCTGTAATGCTCTTCTCCAACGATTTCAGGAGACAGGGCGCGTGAAGTGGAAGCAAGTGGATCCACGGCAGGGTAAATACCCATTTCCGAAAGCTTACGCTCAAGGTTCGTCGTCGCGTCAAGGTGGGCGAACGTCGTTGCCGGAGCTGGATCCGTATAGTCATCCGCCGGTACATAGATCGCTTGGATCGATGTAACGGAACCGACATTCGTCGATGTGATACGCTCTTGTAATTGACCCATTTCGGTCGCAAGTGTCGGCTGGTAACCAACGGCAGATGGCATACGTCCAAGAAGGGCGGATACTTCTGAACCTGCTTGCGTGAAACGGAAGATGTTGTCAATGAACAATAGAACATCCTGACCTTGCTCATCACGGAAGTACTCAGCCATTGTCAGACCCGTCAAGGCAACACGCATACGTGCTCCAGGCGGCTCATTCATCTGACCGAATACCATCGCTGTCTTCTTGATAACACCGGAATCGCTCATCTCGTGGTAAAGGTCATTCCCTTCACGAGTACGCTCCCCTACACCGGCGAATACTGAGATCCCACCGTGCTCCTGGGCGATGTTGTTGATCAATTCCTGGATCAAAACGGTTTTACCTACACCGGCTCCACCGAACAGACCGATCTTACCACCCTTGATATAAGGCGCTAGCAAGTCGACTACTTTGATTCCTGTTTCAAGAATTTCCACCTCTGTGGAAAGCTGATCGAATGTTGGTGCTTGTCTGTGAATCGGGTCACGACGGATTCCCTGCTGAAGAGGCTCGTCCAGGTCGATTGAATCACCCAGTACGTTGAATACACGTCCAAGCGTGATGTCACCTACCGGTACAGAAATCGGTGCTCCAGAATCGAGTACTGTCGCTCCACGCTGTAGCCCGTCTGTAGAGGCCATGGCGATTGTGCGCACAGAGTCATCCCCAAGGTGAAGGGCAACCTCCAGTGTAAGTTCGCCTCGGTCTGCGATTTGGACCTTCAATGAGTTGTAGATATCCGGTAGCTGCCCGCTAGAGAACTTGACATCGACAACCGGACCCATTACTTGAAGAACATGTCCTGTGTTCATCTCTTTCCCTCCTAACTGGCTTTTGACGATTGATACGTCTCTTTCTATTCGAGTGCTGCCGCCCCACCGACGATCTCAGTGATTTCCTGAGTGATCGCAGCCTGACGTGCACGGTTATAAGACAATGTAAGATCACCGATGAGTTCCTTCGCGTTGTCCGTCGCACTTCGCATGGCCGTCATACGTGCCGCATGCTCACTGGCTTTACCATCGAGCAGTGCACCGAAGATGAGGCTCTCTGCGTATTGCGGAAGAAGGACTTCAAGGATCTCTTCAGCGCTTGGTTCAAATTCATAGGAAGTAAGCTTGGTAGAAGTGGATTCAAGATCCGTCAACGGCAGAACCTTCTTCTGCGTTACATCCTGCTGGATTGCACTAACGTAGTGATTGTAGAACATATAGAGCTCGTCATACGCCCCGTCCGAGAACATGGTGACCGTCTTATTGGCGATATCCTTGATATCGGCAAAATTCGGCTGATCCGGCAGTCCTACGACCCCATCAAGGACATGATCTCCGCGTTTCAAGAAGAAATCGCGGCCCATACGCCCCAGCGCAATGATCGTGTATTCATCCTTGGAGCTGTGACGCTCCTGGATTGTATTATTGACAGCACGCAGCACACTGCTGTTATATGCCCCCGCCAAACCGCGGTCAGACGTAATGACCAAGTAGCCGGTTTTCTTTACGGGGCGGGAGACTAGCATTGGATGCGTTACGTCGGTGCTTCCGAGGGAAATGGAGGTGACGACTTCCTGGATCTTTTCCATGTAAGGGACGAATGATTTCGCATTCATCTCGGCACGGTTCAGCTTGGAAGCAGAAACCATCTCCATTGCCTTCGTAATCTGACTTGTTTTCTTCGTAGACGTAATACGAGTTTTAATGTCGCGTAACGATGCCACTGGTTCTCACCACCCTTTTTTTGAAAATGTTAGACCTTGTCCTTTAAACCCAAGGTGGAAGGTGCCCCTTAGGACACCACCCACATTATACGGATTTCGCGAACGTCTTTTTGAATCCATCGATGGCTGCTGCCATAGCGCTGTCTTCAGGAAGACCTTTCGTTGTGCGGATTTGATCCAACAATTCTTTATGGTTGTGGTCGAGCCAGCTTAGCATTTCACCTTCGAAGCGACGGATATCCGCAACCGGAATATCATCAAGATGACCCCTTGTAAGCGCGTAGAAGATCATGACTTGTTTTTCAACCGTTAATGGCTTGTTCAAGTCCTGTTTCAATACTTCTACTGTACGCGCTCCACGGTTCAACTTCGCCTGTGTCGCTTTATCAAGGTCGGAACCGAACTGAGAGAATGCTTCAAGCTCACGGAACGCTGCAAGGTCAAGACGCAGGGTACCGGATACTTTCTTCATTGCTTTGATCTGTGCGGATCCACCTACACGTGATACGGAAAGACCTGCGTTGATCGCCGGACGTACACCGGAGAAGAATAGGTCAGATTGCAAGAAAATCTGTCCATCAGTGATGGAAATAACGTTAGTCGGGATATAAGCGGAGATATCTCCTGCTTGCGTTTCAACGAATGGCAATGCCGTGATGGAACCTCCACCTTTTGCATCGCTGAGCTTCGCTGCACGCTCCAACAAACGGGAGTGCAAGTAGAATACGTCACCAGGGAATGCTTCACGACCTGGAGGACGGCGAAGGAGCAAGGAAAGCTCACGGTATGCCGATGCTTGTTTAGACAAGTCATCATATACAACAAGTACATGCTTACCATTATGCATGAACTCTTCACCCATCGTGATTCCACAATAAGGCGCAAGGAATAGCATCGGTGCCGGTTGTGATGCAGATGCCGTCACGACGATTGTATAGTCGAGGGCACCATGCTTACGCAGTGTTTCCACAGCATTACGAACCGTTGATTCCTTTTGTCCGATTGCCACATAAATACAGATCATGTCTTGATCTTTTTGATTAAGGATTGAGTCGATGGCTACAGACGTCTTACCTGTCTGACGGTCACCGATGATCAATTCACGCTGTCCGCGTCCGATCGGCACGAGTGCATCGATCGCCTTGATTCCCGTTTGAAGCGGCTCATGTACGGATTTACGATCCATTACACCAGGAGCTGCGCCTTCAATCGGGCGTGTTTTCGTTGTAGGAATCGGTCCAAGACCATCGACTGGTTGACCCAGTGAGTTTACAACACGACCTACAAGTTCCGGTCCAACCGGTACTTCCATGATCCGTCCGGTACGACGAACCTCATCGCCTTCACGAATGTCTTTATAAGGCCCAAGAATAACGATACCTACGTTGTTTTCTTCTAAGTTCTGTGCCATACCCATGACACCAGTAGAAAATTCAACAAGCTCTCCAGCCATGACATTGTCGAGGCCATGAGCACGAGCGATACCATCCCCGATTTGGATGACAGTACCTACATCGCTTACCTTCATCTCAGACTGATAGTTCTCAATTTGCTTCTTTATCAGCGCGCTGATTTCTTCCGCCTTGATGCTCATGAATTTCACCCCTCATTTATACGAAAGTTAACGAACCAGTTCACGTTCCAGACGATTCAACTTACCGGCAAGCGTACCATCGAAGATCCTGTTCCCAATACGGATCTTCAAGCCTCCGAGGATGTTGTTGTCTATCACATTCTCGATTCTAAGTGATTGTTTACCTACTTTTTTAGCAAAAGATGTGGAAACGGCTGTTTTCTCATCTTCAGACAGTGGACGTACAGAGTACACGATGGCATCCGCGATTCCGCGTGCTTCGTTGGAAAGATCGATGAATGCATCGACCACTGCCACGACCTGATCTTCACGATGACGATCGGTCAGGAGTAATAATGTATTCAGGACAGGTGCAGAGACCCCCGCAAACGATTCCTGGATCAAGGTTTTCTTCTTGACCGCCGTAAGCTTCGGATTCTCAAGCAGACTGTTCAATTCTTTGTTTTCTGTAAAAACGGTTTTCACTGCGCGGAGCTCTTCTTCGATCGCTTCAAGTTTCAGTTGCTCCTGGGCGATTTGAAAGAGGGCAAGTGCATAGCGTTTTGCGACTGTGGAGCTGCTCATCGCTGATCTCCTGCCTCTTTGATGTAGTCGTTGATCAATTGTTCCTGATCTTCAACCGAAAGCTCCTTCTCGATAACCTTCGACGCGATCATGACAGATAGGGATGCCACTTGCTCACGCAGGGCAGCCATCGCTTGATCTTTCTGCGTCTCGATTTCGCGCTTCGCTGATTCTTTCAGGCGTTCTGATTCCTGGCGGGCTTCAAGGATGATCTGACTGCGTTGGTCATCCCCTTGCTTCTTCGCGCTTTCAATCAGGGTCAGGGCTTCCTGACGTGCCTCTTTCAATAGCTCACGCTGTTCTTCGAGGTACTTGCTTGCTTCCGTACGGCTCTTTTCTGCCGCATCGATCTCCCCTGCTATATGGTTCTCACGTTCTTGCATGATGCCCATCAACGGGCCCCAGGCAAACTTTTTCAATAACGCAAGAAGGACTAGAAACAGGACTAGCTGTACTATAATATCTCCACCTGTGAAGCCTCCTCCGGCTCCAAGGACAAATGCGTTTGATAGCACGCGGTTTCACTCCCTTCAAGAGTCAATGCCTTATATGGTACTGCCTTATTTAATGGCCGTGACGCCCCCATCCCCTGAGAGGTCAAAGGACCGCCCGACCTTTCATTCAAAGTCAGGGTGTAACTTTACATAAAGGAATGGCGAAGGTTCTCATCGAATGATCTTCGCCATTTAAACCTACTATTATCGATTCATTACGATGAACGCGATAACTACCGCGATGATAGGAATCGCCTCAACCAATGCAACCCCGATGAACATAGTAGTTTGGAGCATTCCGCGAGCTTCCGGCTGACGAGCGATCCCCTCTACTGTACGTGACACGATAAGACCGTTACCAATACCTGCACCTAGTGCTGCTAATCCGATTGCAATTGCTGCTGCTAAAAGACCCATTCCCATTTTAATTTTCCTCCTTTAAATGTATAGAAATCTGAGTTTAATATTGTTTTGTTCAAAAAGAACAGGGTATATATTAATGGTCATGACTAACTTTATGAGACATATAGACCATCGTTAACATAACGAAAATAAATGATTGGATTGCTCCAATGAATACCGAGAAACCTTGCCATGCAAGCGTCGGGATGATAGCTCCTATGAGACCACCGATTCCCTGGTGGGCTAAACCTGTAATCAATAGCGATAGCAGGATCTCACCCGCGTAAATGTTACCGTAAAGACGCAGACCAAGCGTCAGGGTGTTTGCAAATTCTTCAATGATCTTAAGCGGGAATAAGAAACCCATCGGTCTGAAGAAGTCTTTACCATACTCACTGAAGCCTTTCATCTTGATGGCGTAGTAGTGTGTCAACACAACAACCAGTACGGCCAGTGTCATTGTGACGACCGGATCGGCTGTTGGAGATTTCCACCAAAGTGTATGGTCGATCACGACCGAAAACGGAAGGCCTAGCATATTTGATACAAAAATATACATGAGGAGAGTAAGACCCAACAGATGGAAGCGACCTCCAGTCTTCCAATCCATATTACTCTTCACGATGTTCTTCACAAAATCCATAACCCATTCCATGAAGTTTTGAGCGCCCGTTGGCTTTAGCGCCAGTCTGCGGGTACATAACACGGCAATTAAGAATACGACCACGGTCGCCACCGTCATCATCATGACGTTTGCCAGGTTGAATGTAAGGCCCAAAAATTCAGCTGTAGGATTTTCATGTTGCAATGAAATTCACCTCTCTTCCCCGCTATTTATGTGGCTGTAGCTGCTGAATAAAATAATCTATCATAATAACAATATAAATTGTCATTAATCCAATGATCGCGCTGTACAAATGAAAATATTCTGGATACTCGATTGCGATGATTGCAACAAAAGCAGCTCCCGCCATCCTTGAGTATGTACCTAATGACCGGACCTTCTGACCTGCCACGACGGCATCCCCGAAGCGCAACGTTCTCCTCATGATCAGCCAGTGACTGAACAGACTTACGCTTGTCCCTAAGATGAGCCCAAGGAAAATAGACTGATAGGAAGTGAAACCCCAACCGAGGACGTAAAAGGAAAGGAGGAAAAGTATGTACTTCCGATGCCTGTTAAAGAGCTCTTGAAGTTCTGGCATTGACATTAATCTCCCGAATAGAAATGTTGGACTGTGCGAAGCATGGTGTAGATTCCTGTTGTTAACCCGAGAAGCAGTCCAATGATTAAGAATAGTGGTTCGGTGTCCCATAATCCATCCAGCCATCTCCCCCCGAAGATTCCGATTAACATGGAACCAACCAGCTGAGACAGAATGGCAGAATACAAGGCCACCCCTTGATACGGGCGTCGATTTGGTTGACGCATAGTGTCATCCCCACACAGGAATTATAGTGGAAAAACATAGATATAAAACCGTTTTCATTCTGTGGAAGTTTTTGTGAAAACCTTACCATTCTATATCCTTTGTAAGCATACAATAGGGTAAAATCAATGTCAATGCGTACAAAGTAAAAAGTCCACAACCTATCCGAGTGTTCCAATATTGTTCACATTTTAAACACAAAATAAGAAAAGCGGAAGGGGCTTGTTCTGATGCGATTCACAACAACCTAAATCATTCACTATGTATTCATTTATCCTACTTAACTATTCGTTTCACTCAACATTGCTCACCACTGAGCAAACTACCCGAGCATTAAGATACCACAGATTTCGGTGAGACAAAAGAGGAAACTACTGGTTTGTGCCTATTTTTTTACGAAAAAGAAAAAAGGTACACGCATGCAAGCGTGTACCTTCTATATTATATTCATTCATTTGGAGAGAATGAGTCTGGTCGATCTTCAAGATGACCGAAGTGATAGCGGATCGCTTGGGCAATCCTGTATGAAGCCAGTCCGTCTCCGTACGGGTTGGCCGCTTTGGACATGGAGCTGTGGGCTTCAGGATCGGTGAGAAGTTCATTGGCTAGCTTGTAAATGTTCTCTTCTTCATTCCCGGCGAGCTTCAGCGTACCTGCTTCGATTCCTTCCGGGCGCTCTGTCGTATCACGAAGCACAAGGACGGGCACCCCAAGGGATGGCGCTTCCTCTTGAACCCCTCCGGAATCGGTGAGGATCAAGTGTGCCCTGGAGGCAAAGTTGTGGAAGTCGATGACATCAAGTGGTTCGATCAAATGGATGCGGGGATCCCGGCCCAACACTTCATCCGCCACTTCACGTACAGCAGGATTCAAGTGCACCGGATATACCACTTGGATATCTTCCTGTTCTTCCACCAGGCGCTTGATGGCCCGGAACATATTTCTCATCGGCTGTCCGAGGTTTTCCCGGCGATGCGCCGTCAACAATACGAGGCGATCTGATCCGATTCGATCCAGGACCTCATGGTGATAATCTTCTTTGACCGTCGTCTTCAAAGCATCGATGGCCGTATTCCCTGTTATGAAGATGCTCTCTTCCTTCTTGTTCTCTTCCAGAAGGTTACGCGCCGATTTGTCTGTAGGAGAGAAGTGAAGATCAGCCATGACACCAGTCAGCTGGCGATTCATCTCTTCCGGGAATGGCGAGTACTTGTTCCAGGTACGAAGGCCAGCTTCGACATGACCCACGGCAATCTGATTATAATAGGCTGCCAAACTCGCCACGAAGGTGGTGGTCGTATCCCCGTGTACAAGGACAATATCGGGCTTGGCTTCCTTCATGACACGATCCAGCCCTTCGAGACCACGGGTCGTGACATCGATCAATGTTTGCCTGTCCTTCATGATGTTCAGGTCGTGATCAGGATTGATATCGAAGATGGACATGACCTGATCCAGCATTTGACGATGCTGGGCGGTAACCGTCACGATTGTTTCAAAGCTTTCCGGATACTTCTTCAGTTCAAGGACAAGTGGTGCCATCTTGATGGCTTCCGGCCTTGTCCCAAAAATGGTCATCACCTTGATCGGATTCGCCAATGATTTCATCACCCTTCTTATTTCGTTCCGTATAGACGGTCGCCTGCGTCACCGAGACCAGGTACGATATAGCCTTTTTCGTTGAGCTTTTCATCTAGGGCCGCAATGTAGATATCCACATCAGGATGCGCTTCTTTAATGGCTTCGACACCTTCAGGACATGCAACAAGACACATGAAACGAATGCTTTGGGCACCGCGCTTCTTAAGGGAATTGATTGCCTCGACGGCAGATCCCCCAGTTGCGAGCATCGGATCGACGAGGATGAAATCGCGCTCTTCTACGTCACTTGGGAGTTTCACATAGTATTCAATCGGTTTGAGGGTTTCCGGGTCGCGGTAAAGGCCGACGTGACCTACTTTGGCTGCAGGGATCAGCTTCAGGATCCCGTCAACCATGCCTAGTCCTGCACGCAGGATCGGTACGATTCCCAGTTTCTTTCCTGCAAGGGTCTTTGCCTGTGCAGGGCTTACCGGCGTTTGAACCTCGATATCTTCAAGGGGCAGGTCGCGTGTGATTTCGAATGCCATGAGTGTGGCAACCTCATCCACCAGCTCGCGGAATTCCTTTGTACCCGTTTCTTTATCACGGATGAATGTTAACTTATGTTGGATCAATGGATGATCAAATACGTATACTTTTCCCACTCGACTCTCTCCTTTAAGTTTGATTTATGTAAATAAGCGGTAGACTTCCTTTACACCTCTGATAATTGTACATAAAAGCGTTTTGAAGAGCAACACGGGATTCAGGGTGTAATCGAATCGTTACATATTCTACATGTTCTATGATTCTATCAGTCCAGCAAAAAGCCCCCCGACCATGATGATCAAAGGGGCTTGCACATTATTGCTCAGGATACAATTCGAATCGGCTGGTAAGATCCGTTACACGCTTGCGTGCTTCTTCCAGTTTGGTTTCATCCTCATGGTTTTTCAGTGTAAGGGCGATGATCGACGCGATCTCGTCCATCTCTCCTGCACTGAAGCCCCTGGATGTAACGGCTGCTGTGCCGATACGGATACCACTGGTAACGAACGGGCTTTCCGGATCGAACGGGATGGTATTCTTATTCACGGTGATGCCGATCTCATCAAGGACTTTCTCAGCTACTTTTCCTGTCAGGCTCAATGAGCGCAGGTCGATCAGCAATAGATGGTTGTCAGATCCTCCGGAAACAAGGTTGATTCCTTCTTTCGTAAGGCCTTCCCCAAGACGGGCTGCGTTATCAATGATGTTTTGAGCGTACTCTTTGAACGAATCCTGCAGTGCCTCACCGAATGCCACAGCTTTTGCCGCGATGACGTGCATCAATGGACCCCCTTGGATACCAGGGAAAATGGATTTGTCAATTTTCTTGGCAAACTCTTCTTTGCACAGGATCATGCCGCCACGTGGTCCGCGAAGCGTTTTATGTGTGGTTGTCGTAACGAAATCGGAATATGGTACAGGATTCTGGTGAAGTCCTGCAGCCACAAGGCCCGCGATGTGAGCCATATCCACCATGAGGTAGGCACCTACTTCATCGGCGATTTCACGGAACTTGGCGAAATCGATTTTGCGTGGGTATGCACTGGCTCCAGCAACGATGAGCTTTGGCTTATGCTCAAGTGCTTTCTGACGTACATCTTCATAATTGATCAATTGATTCTCTTCATCTACGCCGTACTCCACGAAGTTGTATTGAACCCCACTGAAGTTCACCGGACTGCCGTGAGTGAGGTGACCCCCATGGGACAAGTTCATACCAAGGACTGTGTCTCCCTGTTCGAGGATGGTAAAGTAAACTGCCATGTTGGCCTGGGCACCCGAGTGAGGCTGAACATTGACGTGTTCTGCGCCGAAGAGTTCTTTTGCACGGTCGCGGGCGAAGTTTTCAGCCACATCGACATGCTCGCACCCACCATAATAGCGACGGCCGGGATATCCTTCTGCGTACTTATTCGTCAACACGGAGCCCTGGGCTTCCATGACTGCTTCACTGACAAAGTTCTCTGACGCGATCAACTCGACCTTTGTACGCTGACGTTCCAATTCTTCTTGAATCGATGCATAAAGTTCCGGATCTTGCTTGGCAATCTTACTCATACGTATCCTCCTTCAATTCATGGACCCGGCTCTACCGGGCTTTGATTCATTCAATCACATTCTAACATGATTGAGCTAAAAGCGAAATAAAAAGAAGCATTTATTAAAAATGTTCGGTTTTACACAAAATCCCTTCTGAGAAAAAAGGTGTGTTCACATAAAAAAACACCCGAAAAAGGGTGCTTTTCACTCATAGACCGCACGGTTCCCACCGATCAGTTTAGGTCGGGTCCTCGCAAGGGTCACGTGGGCATGTCCGAGACTGCGCACGCTGACCCGGACCGGAACGGCCACGTGCTTCAAATGCATACCGATGAAGGTATCACCGATGTCGATGCCCGCATCGGCCTTGATGTGCTCAACGATGACGGGATCCTGAAAGCGATGATAAGCATGA
Organism: Rossellomorea marisflavi; assembly: GCF_022170785.1. NCBI lineage: Bacteria > Bacillati > Bacillota > Bacilli > Caryophanales > Bacillaceae > Rossellomorea > Rossellomorea marisflavi. Next base: position 3,955,603 of record NZ_CP081870.1, read on the forward strand.
GTGGCCATGGCGCCACCCGCTTTCCTCACGGGGACGACCGTGACTTCGTCAAGATTTTTCGTCTCAGCCGTTTCTCGTTCGATGACAATCGCCCGGTTCAAGTGTTCACAGCATTGAAAGGCAAGGGATACGCCTGATTTATCCGCGTACTCTTTTAGCTCTTCATAGATCAATTCAGCCGTATCGATGGTCCCTGCCGTACCGATCTTTTCCCCCATCACCTCGGAGGTAGAGCAGCCGATGACAAGGACCTGTCCTCTTCTGAGTGGAACCTGATCATGAAACTCCTGAAGAATGGTCTGAAACGCTTGCTTCAGTTGGGTGTGATCCATGATGACCTCTCCTCACTTCTCTTCGTAGCTTGTGATCTTTCCAATGCGGTTTGAGTGCCTGCCACCCTGAAATTCAGTCTGGAGCCAAGTTTTAGCGATTTCACGTGCAAGTCCCGGTCCGATGACGCGCTCACCCATGGCAAGGATATTGCTGTCATTATGTTCACGTGTTGCTTTGGCACTGAACACGTCGTGTACAAGGGCACAGCGGATCCCTTTTACTTTATTCGCAGAAATACTCATTCCGATGCCGGTTCCGCAGATGAGGATCCCTCGATCGAATTCACCATTGGCCACTTTTTCGGCAACCGGCAGTGCATAATCCGGATAATCCACGGATGTGCCGCATTCGCAACCGAAGTCTTCATACTGAAGGCCAAGCTCATCCATCAATGATTTTATTTCTTCACGGATATTCACACCGCCGTGATCGGATGCAATTGCGATCTTCATCTGTTCTCCCCCAATTCATTCTTTCCTTCTATTTTGCCACAGGCACCCCATTATATAAAGGAATTGAATTGTTTTTTTCTTTATATAGGAAAAGCACGGGAACCCCCGTGCTTTTTGGATCAAAGATGGAATTTTGTAATGGTTCCTTTGAGTGACTCCGCCTGTGATTTCAATTGATGGGCGAGCTCCTCCACGTTCTTCATGACGCCTGCCTGCTCATTCGTTGCTTCCGACACTTCTTCAGCTCCGGCGGACGTTTCCTCTGCAATCGCCGCTACTTCCTGAGACTGATTGGACGTGAGCTGGATGCTCTTCATCTGATCATCCACGAGGACAGAGATCGTCTTGACGGAATCGACGACTTCATGGATGCTTTTGGTCATATTCTGGATGACCCGATTGGTCTGTTCACCTTTATCCGCTTCCTTATTGGCGGTGGTCACTTGATCTGTAATCTTACCGACTACCAGTCCGACCTCGGTCTGGATGTTTTGGATCAATCCTGAAATGCCCTGCACTGCTTTTCCGCTCTCATCAGCCAGGTTACGTACTTCCTCCGCAACAACCGCAAATCCCTTACCGTGCTCCCCGGCCCTTGCCGCCTCGATGGATGCATTCAGAGCAAGCAGATTGGTCTGGTTGGCAATGTCCCCCACAAGCTGGATGATCTGCTCGACTTCCCGGGCGTGGCCCTCGAGTCGCTTCACAGCCTCAAGGGACGATTCATTCCCTGAAGCCAATCGGTTGATTCCTTCTACAAGTGAATGGATGACATCCTTACTCTC